>CAJUHG010000008.1:46529-55550 GCA_910586005.1 uncultured Lachnospiraceae bacterium
ACAGGGTGTGGAAAGACTACAATTATTAATTTGCTTATGCGTTTTTATGATGTGGATAGTGGAAGTATTCAGGTAGAACATACAGATATTAGAAAAATTACTAGAAAAAGTCTAAGAGAAAGTTATGGGATGGTATTACAAGAAACTTGGTTGAAAGCTGGGACCATCCGTGAAAATTTAATTATGGGAAAACCCAATGCTACAGAACAGGAAGTCATTGAAGCAGCAAAAGCAGCTCATGCACACAGTTTTATCAAGCGTCTACCACAAGGGTATGATACTGTAATTGGAGAAGAGGGAGGCAGTCTGTCTACTGGACAAAAACAGCTTTTGTGTATTGCTAGAGTTATGCTATGTTTGCCACCTATGTTAATTTTGGATGAAGCAACTTCTTCGATTGATACTAGAACAGAAATGAAGATACAAAATGCTTTTGCTAAAATGATGAAAGGTCGTACTAGTTTTATTGTAGCACATCGGCTGTCTACGATACAGCAAGCAGATATTATTTTGGTTATGAAAGAAGGACATATTCTAGAACAGGGAAATCATGAAGAATTGTTAGCTCAAAAGGGCTTTTACTCGGAACTTTATAATAGCCAGTTTGCAATATAAATGTCGAAATTTTGGGGATATTTTCCTTTGACAAAATTTTAGTACAATGATATACTAAACAAGTATTATTAGGTCAAGAAGTAAAATATGTAACTTGTTATGCATAACATAGTATTTTATTGATACTTTGTTGTGGTCGTTGCTAGATAAGTGCAATGCTACTTAGCAACCCTCGCGGCATTTGCCAAATATTCGCACATATCCATAGGGTAATTAGTGTGGCTACTTGGCTCATTGCTCGCAGGAATAAATAGAATAGAGGTGGAAAGAATGGCAGTACAGCAGGCAGATATTAACAGAGTTCGTGCATCTGTTTTAGGACAATTGGGAAATAGAGTCATGATTCAGTTGGACAGAGGCCGGAATAGGGTTGACATTCAGGAGGGCATTATTAAGGGTGCATATCCTTCCGTTTTTACCATTTTGGTTGATGATGAAAATGAGAAAAATCCACCACAATTACTTTCCTTCAGTTATGCAGACGTGTTGACAAAAGATGTAAGAATGAAATTGTGTTAATAAAGGAAAATGAATAAAACTCTCTAATTCAGAATAGAATGTACAAATATTCAGGATTGGAGAGTTTTTATTTTGGAATTATCGAAAAAATATATACATATGAATCGCGAAAAAGGAAAAGCAGTCACTCAAATTACTTTAGATGATGACTTTAATGTACCAGATATGAAGCCAGATTTAATCAGGATTATTTTGGACAAAGGAGAAATTAAACTAGATGAAACTACAATTACACAAGATCATGTATGGTTAAAGGGAACATTGAAATTTTCTCTGTTGTATCGTAGTGATCAAGAAGAAGGAAAAATTAATAACATGAATGGAGAAATTCCATTCCAAGAAAGTCTTGCGATTGATGGCGCCAATGAATATGATACAGCAAAGTTAAAATGGGAAATGGAAGATTTGTCTATTGGAATTATTAATTCGCGCAAGCTAAGTGTAAAGGCTTTGGTGGTATTAAAAGCGGTAATTGATGAAATTTATGATGAGGATATTGTAACAGGTGTGGAAGGAGAAGGAGGGGTACAGCTTTTAGAAAATACTTTATCAGCTATGCAACTTTTTTTAGCTAAAAAAGATACTTATCGTTTTAAAGAAGAAATTGTGTTACCTTCAAACAAACCTAATATTAGACAGATTTTATGGAAAAGTGTGCAGCTTCGCAGTATGGAGATGCGTCTTGTAGATAATCAGTTAAATATAAAAGGAGAAGCTCTTGTATTTGTATTATATGAAGGAGAGGAGGAAGAAGAACATTTACAATGGATGGAAACAGCCCTTCCATTTTCTGGTATTATTGACTGTAATGGAAGTAATGATGATATGATTTGTGATGTGTCTTATGATATTGCAGGCATAGAGTTAGAGGCAAAACCTGATTATGATGGAGAAGAACGTATGCTCCATTTAGAATTAGTATTAGATTTGGAAATACAAATATTTACAGAGGAAGAAGGTTCTATCGTAGCAGATTTGTACGCAGTAAATGAAAAACTTACACCTATTTACAAAGATGTGATTTTTGAAAAATTATTACTGCGCAATGCATCAAAATGTAAGATTGTAGAAAAGATGAATATAGATAAAAATCAGGAGCCTATTCTTCAAATTTGTGCTAGTGAGGGAAATGCAGTGGTAGAACAAACAGAAATTGTAGAAGGTGGCATTCAGGTGGAAGGTACTTTGCAGATGAATATACTTTATGTAACAGCAGATGATAGAATGCCTATTGCTTCTATGAAGGATATTCTTCCCTTTCATTATCTTATTGAAGTACCTGGAATTAATGAATCTTGTCGTTATCATTTACAGGCTGGAATTGACCAGCTTACTACTGTGATGACTGACAGTAGTCAAGTGGAGGTAAAGGCAGTATTAAATTTAAGTAGTATTGTGTTTGAACAGCAAAGTATAAGAAAGATTACAGAAGTGGAACAAGAACCATTAAACTTAGAAGAACTACAAGAGAGTCCTGGTATTATTGGTTATATTGCTAAGGAAGGAGATCAACTTTGGGATATTGCGAAAGAGAATTATACTACTATTTCAGAGATTGTTAAAACGAATCAGCTTTCTTCAGAACAAATTAAGGGAGGGGATAAAATATTAATTATTAAAACAGTAGGATAATATAATAGATAGAGGAGATAAGGAACACTCTCATCTCTATAGGCAGTAAGCAAAAAACTAATATCAGTTACAAGAACTAATTTTCTATCTAATATACCCCTATAAGGACAGAGGAAGGCTTAGAATTGCTTCTTCTGTCTTTTTCTTTGTTTCTTTTATTGATATCATAAGAAGATGATGTTATAATCACTTTGTACAAAATAGGTTGATTCATTTTAAGAAAGGAGATTTGCATGAAATTAAAGAAGCTGGTAGCAGTATTACTAGTAGTAGTCATGGGAGTTTCACAATTTTCTGTATCTATGGCAGATAAAAAATCAGAGGCAGAAAATAAGAAACAAGAGGCGGAACAGAATTTAAAGTCAAAACAGAGTGAGATTGATAAAATAGAACAGCAACAACAACAGTTAAAAAGTGAAATAGAATCATTGGATGCAGAATTAGTAAATGTTATGGTAGAGCTTTCTACTTTAGAAGAAGATTTGGCAATAAAGCAAGATGAATTAGAACAGACAAAAGAGGATTTACAAAAAGCAAAAGAAGATGAAAAGAATCAATATGAGGCAATGAAGCTGCGCATTCGTTTTATGTATGAAAAAGGGGATACAGCTTTGCTTACTAGTATCTTGGAATCTGGAAGTATTGTAGATTTATTAAACAGAGTAGAATATGTAAATGAAGTTTATGATTATGATAGAAATCTTCTAACAGAATATCAAAATACGAAGGAACAAGTAGCAAAATTAGAAAAGCAACAAGAAGAAAATATACAAATATTAGAAGCAAAGCAGCAAGAATATCAAGTTGCAAAAGAGAATTATGAAACAACGATTGCTCAGAAACAAAATGAAGTGGGAGACTTTAAGAATAAGTTAGCAGAAGCACAGGTATTAGCTGCTAAATATCAAGATACGATCAATGCACAAAATATCATTATTGCGCAAGAAAATGAGCGAATTGAGCGAGAGCGTTTAGAACAAGAACGTCTGGAGCGAGAACGAATTGAGCAACAGCAGAGAGCTGCGGCTGCCGCAGCCGCAGAACGAGAACGTAGAGAACGTGCTTCAATGGCTTCTAATAATGGAGATAGTTCTGGAAATAATAATGCAGATACTGGAACTGCTTCTAATAATGAAAATAATTCTGACAGCGGAGAGAATCCTGATACAGGAAATGGCTCAGAAGATGGAAATAATTCTGATAATGGAGGTAGCTCAGAGGGTGGAGATAATTCTGATACAGGAAGCGGCTCAGAAGGCGGAGATAGTTCTGATACAGGAAGCGGCTCGGAAGGTGGAGATAATTCTGATACAGGAAGCGGCTCGGAAGGTGGAGACAGTTCTGATACAGGAAGCGGTTCAGAAGGCGGAGACAGTTCTGATACAGGAAGCGGTTCAGAAGGCGGAGACAAGGACCCAGGCTATACGACAGGGATTAGTGGAAGCGAGGTAGTTAATTTTGCCTTAAGTTTTGTTGGAAATCCTTATGTATGGGGAGGAAAGGACCCTAATACAGGAGCAGATTGTAGTGGTTTTACTAGCTATGTATATGCACATTTTGGAATTAGTGTTCCAAGCTATTCCTATTCTCAGCGTTCTGTGGGAACAGAGGTAAGCTATGCTAATGCAAGAGCAGGAGACCTAATTTGTTATGCTGGTCATGTGGCTATTTATATGGGAAATGGACAAATTGTACATGCGAAGGGTACTGCATATGGAATCGTGGCCTATGACAATGCAACTTATCGTCCAATTATTACCGTGCGCAGACTATTGTAAAAATAGTGATAGCCAGTTAAAATTTTTAAAATACATACCTTATGACATGCCGCATGGCATAATGGGGTGCCCCAGAGGGGATACTAAATGAAAATTTATGACAAAATAAAAAGAATAGACAGAGAAAGAGGCGTTTGACATGGAAATTAAAACTTTGCAAAATGATATGATTGCAGCTATGAAAGCAAAAAATAAAGGAAGAAAGGATGCCATTTCAGCTTTAGTTTCAGCAGTAAAGAAAACAGCCATTGATGAGGGATGTCGGGAGAATATTCCAGAAGATTTGGTAGAACGTGTGATACTAAAGGAATTAAAGACAGCAAAGGAACAATTAGATACTTGTCCATCAGAAAGAAAAGACTTATTAGAAGAATATCAGTTGAGATATGATGTTATTAATGAATATGCACCTACCTTAATGTCTGAGATAGAAGTTCGAACTTATATAAATGAAAAATTTGCAGAGGTTGTTGCAACAAAAAATAAAGGACAGATTATGAAAGCCGTTATGGCAGAATTAAAAGGCAAGGCAGATGGAAAGGTGATTAATCAGGTAGTAGCTGATTTGTGCAAATAGAAAGAGGTAAAAATGACAATACAGTTACCGAGCAAAGTAAAATTTATAATTGATACCCTCACAGAAGCTGGATACGAGGCATATGCAGTGGGAGGTTGTGTTCGGGATTCTATCTTAGGCAGAAGCCCAGAAGACTGGGATATTACTACCTCTGCATCTCCCTATCAGGTAAAACAGCTTTTTCATAAAAGTATAGATACTGGAATTCAACATGGAACAGTTACTATTATAGAAGGAAAAGAAAGTTTTGAAGTTACTACGTATCGGCTTGATGGAGAATATGAGGATAAAAGACATCCAAAAGAAGTTATTTTTACAGCTAATTTAATTGAAGATTTAAAACGAAGAGATTTTACAATTAATGCAATGGCCTATAATGAAACACAAGGATTAGTCGATGTATTTGATGGAATAGGTGATTTAAAAAAAGGGCAGATTCGTTGTGTAGGTAATCCAAGGGAGCGCTTTATGGAGGATGCCTTAAGAATGATGCGAGCAGTTCGGTTTGCAGCACAATTAGGGTTTTATATAGAAGAAAACACAAGAGAAATGATATCAATTCTTGCAAATAATTTATCAGAAATTAGTGTAGAGCGTATACAGGCAGAGTTGGTAAAGTTGTTATTATCTGACCATCCAGAAGAAATGCGAACGGTTTATGAAATCGGGTTAAGTAAGATATTTTTACCTGAATTTGATAGAATGATGGTTACACCACAAAATAATCCTTTTCACTGTTATAATGTGGGAGAGCATACATTAGCAGCCTTGCAGAATATTAGAAAGGATAAAGTACTTCGTTTAACTATGCTTTTACATGATGTGGCAAAACCTTTGTGTAAAGTTACAGATGAAAAAGGAATTTATCATTTTTATGGACATCCTATTAAAGGAGCACAAATAGCAAAGGAAATTCTTCAAAGATTGAAATTTGATAATGATACTATCACGCGAGTAACAGCTTTGGTCACGTGGCATGATGATATGCCTCCTTTAAAGAAAGCAGCAGTTCGGCGAGCGATTCATCGTGTAGGTCTAGAGCAGTATCCAGAATTATTTGAGGTAAAACGCGCAGATACTCTTGCCAAAAGTTTATATAAGCGGGAAGAGAAACTTTCTTATATTGCTGGATATGAACAGATGTATCAGGATATTCTAAACAAAGGACAATGTTTGACTTTAAAACAACTTGCAATCAATGGAAAGGATTTAATTAAAATGGGAATAAAGCCTGGAAAAGAGATGGGAGATTTGTTGGAGCATCTTTTAGAACATGTGTTGGAATATCCAGAGGACAATACATACAAAATTCTATCCAATTTGATAAAAACAGAAAGAAAACTTGAATAGAATTGGACCCCCTCACATATGATAGAAAGACACAAGAAATCAGCTTGTGAATATCATTGTGGAGGGGTTTGTGTGTATAATCGAGAAAATTTGATTTTGGAACAATATCCTTTTGAAGTAAAACAGACTGCTAAAGGTAGAGGTGCATTGATTTGTGAAACAGATAAAGGTTTGAAAATTTTAAAAGAATATAGAGGTTCAGAAGGTAGAGCAGATTTTTTATACAATATTTTACAGTTTTTGAAGAATCATGGACAAGAAGGCGTGGATTGCATTGTCAAGACAAAAGAAGATAAGACAATTGCAAAGGATATTGATGGAACAGTCTATATAGTGAGAGATTGGCAGGAAGGAAGAGAATGTGATACAAAAAGTCGTGATGATATTTTAAAAGCAATTTGTCAATTAGCAGAGATACATAGTATACTTAGAGAATTTCCAGAGGAAATACCAGATTATCTTCAAATACAAGATGATACATTGCTAAGAGAGAATGAAAGGCATGCAAAAGAGTTAAAAAAAGTAAGAAATTTTATTACTTCTAGAAAAAAGAAAAATGATTTTGAAATGGAGTTTTTGAGAAGTTTTGATGTCTTTTATAAAGAAGCTCAGAAGGTAATTGAACTGCAAAAAAGAGAACTTGAAGACAGTATAAATATTACAGGAGAGAGTAGTATTTATGGTATTTGTCATGGTGATTATAATCAACATAATGTTATTTTTGGGAAACAGGGAATTGCTGTATTAAATTTTGAAAAGGCATCTTATGATATTCAAGTTTCAGATCTTGGAAATTTTATGCGTAAAATTTTAGAAAAACATAATTGGAATATGGGACTGGGAATGGATATGTTGTCTGCTTATCATAATGTTAGAAAATTAAATGAACAAGAAATGAAACAACTTTATATTCGATTGGCTTATCCTGAAAAATTTTGGAAAATTTCAAATCACTATTTTAATACTAGTAAAGCGTGGGTATGTGGAAGAAATCTAGAAAAATTATCCAAGTTTATTTGTCAAAATGAAGCAAGAGAAAACTTTCTTCACCTTATTGGTAATAATATGGTATAATATCTAGCGATATTATACCACCCAAAAGGGCTTATGATATCTATTAGATACTACCTGAATGGATATCGGTTTCCTATCTATCAGATATCACCCAAATGGACATAGGTTATCAGAAGGAAGATAGAAAAAATAAGAAAGGAGGCAGTTACTGTAAAACAAGTAACCTTATAAAAAGAGAAAAAGAACTTTAAGAATTAAGTCATAGATAATTGCAAGGATGAAAACATATACAGGGAAGTAGAAATATAATATAAAAGTTTACAACTTTTTATAAGTTTTCAGTAACAAAATCAAATTGCAAAAGAAGAAAATATATTTATTTTTTATAACAATAATTATTTCAATTTTACTTCTAGGATGTGGGGAAAGTAAAAAAAGAATAACAGATGGCAGTGAAGTTTATGTAAAAAGGCAGGACACAAAAGAAGTAAAAGATACAGAAGAAACAGAAAATATAGAAGAAACAGAAAATATAGAAGAAATAGCGTTATTTCAAGAACAGAAAAAGATTTATGTAGTGACTGCTATTGACACAAAACGTAAGACAATAACTTTGCGGAATCGTGATACATCTAGAGAAAAGCCTTATAATTATACAGGGGCAACCTATATAAAAAGTAAATATGGGGATAATCTAACAATAAATCAACTTATAGTTGGGGAATTAGTAACAATAGAACAGCAAGGAGAAACTCTTACTAATGTTCAGATTTCAGATGAAATATTTTCTTATGATGATTTGCATAACTTTACTCTAGATATAGAAAATAAAATTTTGACTGTTGGTGGTAGTAAATATTATTTTGATGATAGTCTGTTAGTATATCATGATAATAGTCAAATATCTTTATCAGAAGTTAGTGAACAAGATACTATATGTATGAAAGGAAAAGAAAATCAAATTTATACCATTCAAGTGACTTCAGGTCATGGAACTGTAGTATTAGAAAATATAGATATTTTTCAAGGTGGCTATATTACAATTGGAAATATAGTTTCTACCAAAGTGATTCCACAGATGCGCATTGAAGTACCAGAAGGTAGATATCTACTTGCAGTTGCAAATGATGGATATGGTGGAAGTCGCGAGATTACAGTAGAAGCAAACCGTGAGACAAGTGTTAATCTTAATGAGCTGAAAGGAGAAGGACCCAAAACTTGTCAAATTCAGTTTAAGATTGTACCAGAGAGTGGAAAAGTATATCTAGATGGAGAATTAATAGATATTAGAAATGTGGTAGAAGTTCGATATGGAACACATAAGTTGACAGCAAAAGCGGATGGATATAAAGATTGGAGTAGAATATTGTCAGTAAATTCTAAAACAGCAGAACTTACGATTCAATTATCAGATAAAGAATCAGAAGACACAATTTCTACTTCTAATACAAATAATAATAACAACAATAAGAATAATACCAATCAGGATAACCGCATAAAATAAATATTTTGTAAAACCAGATAATATATAAAAAT
>CAJUHG010000009.1 GCA_910586005.1 uncultured Lachnospiraceae bacterium
CGACCTCCTGGTCCCAAACCAGGCGCTCTAGCCAAGCTGAGCCACACCCCGAAAAGTATTTTTCTGTGTCATCCGTGACACAAGACATATTATAAGCGGTGTTACTTAAAATGTCAACACTTTTTTTCAAAATTTTTCATTTTTCTTATTTATACTTATTAAACTGCTAATGTTGAATAAGGTATGCCTTTTTATCTACCTAATTTCTTCTAATATCTAAATATTTAATAAAAAAATAATTCCTTGTTCTTATTCTAAATATTCAATGGAAAAATGGACTTCACCTTTTGCATCAATCTCCATTAAAATATAAGATGGTTTTCTTCCTTCCTGTCTTGGATAGGATACACTACCAGGATTAAG
The DNA here is from genome assembly GCA_910586005.1 of uncultured Lachnospiraceae bacterium. Classification (GTDB taxonomy): domain Bacteria; phylum Bacillota; class Clostridia; order Lachnospirales; family Lachnospiraceae; genus Petralouisia. The sequence goes on from CAJUHG010000009.1 coordinate 364, forward strand.
AGTAACAATACCCTTACTAAAATCTAACAATGGACGATGGGTATGACCAAACATTACAATGTCCATACCTCTTCCAATAGCTTCTTTTTTTAAATCTTCTATTCCAGTAGACACATAATAATAATGTCCATGCGTTATTAGAACTTTATATTTTCCAATTTGCAACTCTTTTTCTCTTTCTAGATTAGAAAAAAAATCATTATTCCCTGCAATAATTTCAAGTGGACATCCAGCCAACTCTGCTATGTAATCTTCATATCCCTCTGAATCCCCCAGATGAATCATTAAATCAATAGGATTCACACGCCAAAGAATCTCTTTTAAATTTTTATGCTTCTTATGTGTATCACTTACAATTAATATTCTCATAAACGCTTCCTCATCTGCCTGCTAATGATATAGTTTTTTATCTTATCAGAGAAGACTTCTACTATGCATAGCCTCATCAACTTTGCTAAGATGTATTTTACCATTAGAAAACATAGATAATTTTTATTTTTCCTTCTTAATTAATTTTTCTTTCATAGAACGAAGTGCCTTTCCCCTATGACTTAATTGATTTTTTACTTCCATAGGCAATTGTGCTGTGGAACAATTGTATTCCTCCACATAAAATATTGGATCATATCCAAAACCATTTTCTCCTGCAGGCTCCCAACCAATATATCCTTCTATGGTTCCAACAGTAACGCAGGTTTCTCCATTTGGAAAAACTGCCGCAATAGCACATACAAAACGAGCGGTTCTCTGCTCCTTTTCTATTCCCTCTAGGCGCTGTATAATATTTTGATTTTTAATATTATAAGAAGTATCTTCGCCCATATATCTTGCAGAATAAATGCCTGGTTCTTTATTTAAATAATCTACCTCTAATCCAGAATCATCTGCCAATACCACAACATTGTCCTCTTGCACTTCTTTTGCTATGGCAGATGCTTTTATTAATGCATTTTCTTCAAAAGTCTTTCCATCCTCTATAATATCCACCTGAATGCCTGCTTCTTTCATAGACAAAATTTCTACTCCTAAATCCCCTAAAATGTCACGAATTTCCTCCATTTTCCCCTGGTTTCCAGTAGCAAATATAATTTTTTTCATACAACTTTCTCCTTAATATCCTTCCTCTAACGCACGTAAAATAGCCTTATAAATTCCCTGAGCAACTAGTTTTTGATAATCTAAGGAATTTAATTTATCCAATTCTTCCTGATTTGTTAAAAATCCTACCTCAATTAATGCGGCTGGCACTTCATTATTTCTTATAATATAAATACTATTTCCATGTGTTAATCCATTATTTTTACTTCCTATTGTTTTTGTGATTTCTTCCAAGCATATCTCAGCAAGATGTTTACTACTTAATCCTGCTTCCTCTTTTTTTTCATCATACAAAACTTCTGTACCATTGTATTGAGACATTTGTCCATCTTCTGTAGAATTATTATGTACACTAAGATATAAATTTGCCTTTGTTTTTCCACCAAGTTGAGCACGCTGCTCAAAAGTTGGATTTACATCTTCTGTTCTAGTATAATATACACCAATATTTTTATCATTTTTATCTAGCAACTTTTTTAGTTGAAGTACAATAGCAAGATTAATATCTTTTTCCATAATTTCCTGTTTCATAGCACCAGGCGCACCACCACCATGCCCTGCATCAATTACTACTACTTTATCATATACTTGTTGTGGTGTCAGAAAATCTATATACAAAAATCCTTCTGATACCTTACTCCTTACCTCATAAACAGAATCCATATTAATTTCTATTACACCATTTTTCATATGTAAATCATCAATATGGTTACTTCTACCTAATAATGGATGCTTATCAAAATAATCCTTTTCAACATTGGGAATCTGAATCGTAATCAATTGTTGTACATAATTATTCTCAATGGATATATCTTTCTCCTCTATTCCCTCTGGAAGTTCTAAACGTAATTGTTGACGGAGATTGATATCTCCTTCGTCCTCTATCTGTTCTGGATAGTAAGCAAACATTTGAAGATTAGACATCTGCTGACGCTTTGCTTCACGTTCATGTACAGCAGAAAAAGGTCTTAAAATAATGATAGTTGCAACTATCATTATAATAAGAACCATTGATGAAATTTTTAGTATTTTTTCTCCCATATGGTTTCTTTTACCCTTCTATTGATTATTACTGTATACTTTCAAACATAAATTACATCCCTGATTTCCTTCTACATTTTCCCAATAATTTCCACTTGAACTTATATATCCCTCTCCATCTGACAAATCTACATTTTCAGTGATCTGATCTGCTGCATATTCAATCGCCATAGGATGCACAGAACCTGGTGTTGTGATTTTAAGTACAACTGCAAATTTTTCTCCTTCTTCTACAGATATTTCCCGATTAAAATCAATGGTATAATAACCAGCATTTGATAAATTTCCTTTCGCCACTTGGACACGATTTTTTAAAGATTCTGTATTTTCAAAATTTTTTACTACATATAATTCATAGGAAGTTTCCTTACCAGTTGCATAAAATCCAGCAGCTTTTAATCCTTCCTTTGTTTGTGCAGTATAAGCATTCGCTGCATAAATACTATCTTTATTGTATCCTAACTGCCCGACCCAACCACATAAATCTGACTGATAAATATGGTTATAATTGTCAGTCTCTTCAATATTTGTATAAATTACACTGTGAAGTCCAATATTTACATCATAATAAGAAACATAAAACACACCTTTTTCTCCAAATTCTTCTCCCCAACTATTTTGACACAAAAAGGCTCCATCATTTTCAACTTCTAAATTGAAATTTTCTTTTGGATAATTATCATCCCAACCAATAATCATAATTTCATGATTTGGCTTTTCTGCACCTAGATAACAATATGCAAAATTCTCATTATTATAATAAGGGGAATATTCCTCAGAAACATTCCATGCACTATAAATTGCTGTCTGCACTCCTCCATACTTAAACACAGACTCTTTTATTTTTTCAAAATCTTTTCCATCCAATAATTGTATTTCTTGTACATGTTTTACTGCTTTTAGACCTTCTTCTGATTTACCATCTCCATAGGGGTCCTGTGCTTCATTCACAGGTCCCTGCCATGCAGTAAGATATGCCATACCCATTGTATATTCCCCACCTTCTGCCTGCTCTAACACAAAACTATTTTGAATTGACATATGATCTGGTGAAAATTCATAGGTTTCTTCTGGCAATAATGCAGATTCCATAGCAGAAAGTGCTGCAAAAGCCCAACAAGTACCATAAGGTCCTTGATTTTTTACTTTTGGCGCTCTCTGTCTTGTACGCAAGTCATATTGTAAGGGCAAAATACTACTTCCCTCTGCAGTATTAATGGCAATGGCTTGATTTTTTTCAATGTCCCAATTATAATTAAAATTCAACTTTTCTGCAACCGTTTCTATTGGCACATAATATTCTCCATTTTTATAAGACATAGGAGAAGAAATTTTCTCTTTTTTATTATTTGTATCTACCTTAGTTTCATTTAATTGAAAAGTAATTATATCAGAACGTTTTTCCAATATTAACCGTTCTTTTTCATAAAGATGTGCACTACAATCAAAACTTGCTCCTAATACAGAAATGGGAACCATAATATTCAAATTTTCATTCATATAAATACCATTTACTTTATTTGTCAATTCTTTATTATCCACAAATATGGTAAGTTTCTTTTTGTTCACACTTTTTGCAATCATTGGATTCCAAATTTCTTCTTTTAATTGTGCACCACGAAACGCTTCTACTTTTTCATTTCTTGCTCCACTGCTGTTAAATCTCAATATAATCATTAACAATAGCATTACAGTCATTACCACATATTTCTTTGAATGTCTCACTCAGTTACCTCTTCCCTCTTTATCTTCCTACGAATGAGTTCGTTTTGGTGGCTTAGGCCCTTGGAACTGATAAAAATAGGTTTTTAGCATTCCATTATAAATCTTGCGGTTTTTGTCTGCTTTTCTTCCCATATAATGCTCCGTTTTTTCATAACTAGTAATCAGATACGCTGACCAGCTATCCAATCGCTGGAAAGCTTCTCCAATTTCTGTATATAGTTTTGGAAGCGCTTCTTTTTCTTCTAAACGTTCTCCATAAGGAGGATTGCTAACAATAAATCCATATTTCTTTGAATGTCTTAGCTCACTGACAGGTCGCTGTTGAAAATGAATCAAATGCTCAACGCCTGCACGTTTTGCATTTTCTCTAGCTGCCTTTACAATCTCTCCATCTATATCATATCCTTGAATATCCACTGTAATATCTGTATTTATCAATTCTTCTGCTTCTTCTACCACTTCATACCATAATTTATGATTGATAAAGCTTGTCCAATTTTCAGCAGTAAAACTGCGATTCATACCTGGTGCTATATTGGCAGCCATCATAGCTGCCTCAATTGGAAAAGTTCCACTTCCACAAAAAGGATCGACCAATATACGCTCTCTTTTCCACGGAGTTAACATAATCAAGGCGGCTGCAAGAGTCTCTGTAATTGGTGCCTTACTTGCCAAAGTTCTGTAACCACGCTTATGAAGAGAATCCCCAGAAGTATCCATTGCTACTGTTACTTCATCTTTCATAAGAAACAGACGCAAAGGATACTCAGCGCCTGTTTCTGGAAACCAGTTTATATGATATTTCTGTTTCAATCGTTCCACTATTGCTTTTTTTACAATAGATTGGATATCAGAAGGACTAAATAACTTACTTTTAATAGAAGAGGCTTTTGTCACCCAAAATTTTCCATCTTTTGGAATATAGTTTTCCCAAGAAATTCCTTTAATTCCTTGAAATAATTCTTCAAAAGTTTCAGCATGAAATCTTCCTATTTTCAAAAGTACACGTTCTGCAGTACGCAGAAAAATATTAGCACGACAGATTGCCTCTGCATCTCCTTCAAAAGTTACTCTTCCATCTTCCACTTTTATAATTTCATAACCTAAATCATATATTTCTCTCTTTAAAACTGCTTCTAATCCAAAATGACAAGGAGCAATTAATTCATATGTTTTCATTGTTTTCACCAAAAATTTCCTATAAAATATAATTTGCTAGAAGGTTCTAAGAATATATTATCTTTTCACCTTCTAGCTGTCAATGTTAATTTTGAAGTACCGCTTGTATGCCACCTACTAACGTTACAGTTCGATATCCATCTTGACTTAGAATTTTTGCAGCCATTAAACTGCTTGCTCCTCTGTCACAATATAAAATATAAAGTTTATCTTTTGGAAGATATTTCCGAAACATTTCCAAGTCTTCATAGGGCATATTTCTAGCTCCTTCTACATGAACTTCTTCAAAGTCTTCCTTGCTGCGTAAATCAATAACCCATGCATCGGGGCGTTTACGGTATTCATTAAACTCTCGGATACCAATTGTTTTAAATTCCATATGATCACCTCTTTAAGTGTGCTTCTACTAGAACGTTTTTCTCTCAATATTAAAAAGCGCGAGCTTAATCAGAATAAGAAAAAAGCCTCTAGCAGATTGCAGGGGCGCAAAAAAAATTTATATTAACAGAACCATCTTGCCCCCCGCAGCAAGAACGCCGATGGTCTTCTTAGATATTAATGTAGAAATAGATTATCAAAGGTCACTTTGATAATCTATTTCTACATTATATTATGCAGTTTTTTCCTTTTAGTACCAATTATCTTTCATAGGAATCGCGGCAATTAGAACTATTTGCATTGCTTGCCTTATTTTGAGAAGATGCATTTTTGCTGTTGTTCTGAGAATGGCAATTTTGGGAATTACTGTTTTGAGAATTATTGTTCTGAGAATTGCTATTCTGAGAATATGAATTCTTGCTGTTATTCTGTGAGTACGCATTTTTACTATTATTTTGCATATGAGAATTTTTTAAACTGCTAGAATCATTTGTTGTGCCATTTGTACCATTGTTTTGCATATTATTATTTTTTGCCATGATATTTTCCTCCTAAATCTTTACTGCTCTCATAGTATCTGAAAAAGGTAGGAATTTTATTCAACCATTTTTTTGAAAAAATTTTTTTTAATTTCTACTTGCAATTTATAAAATATTATATTATAATACTAAATGTAAGAAGGATTTCACCTTCTGAAATTCTTCTTATAAGTTATACCCCTTATTAATTATTTATACTCCCCTCATAGAAAAGACCAGTGGCTCCCCCGCTGGTCTTTTCTCATTTCACTCTAATTTCACTCTATGGGAAAGCTGAAGTGGGCTTGTTCAATTTGTTCTAAATAAAATTCTTTCGATTGTGTAAGGCTCTTCTTATCGCCTAAAAACGATAAAAAGAGCCTTATCATAGTTGTCTGGAAATAGTTTCCAATATTATATATACAAAAAGGAAACCGTTATATCAGATACTCTTAGAATATTAAGATATGCCTTTATAAATTTGTTCTTACTACCTTTGGCTTATATGCTTCCTGCTCCAAAGCATTTATAATTCGTTTTTTATGCTCTGTTCCAAAGGCTTCCATTGTAATGCGCAATTCCACAGCTGCATTACGATTGGTAGTTACAAACTGATTATGCTCTAGTTTAATAACATTTCCTTGTTCTTTTGCAATAGTATTTGCCACTTTACTTAATTCTCCTGGCTTATCTGGCAAAAGAACTGACACAGTAAAAATTCTATCACGGAAAATTAATCCCTGTTGCACCACAGAAGACATGGTTATCACATCCATATTTCCACCACTTAATATAGAAACAATTCTCTTGTTTTCTACTTTTAAATGACGCAGTGCCGCTACAGTCAAAAGCCCAGAATTTTCCACTACCATTTTATGATTTTCTACCATATCCAAAAATGCAACAATCAACTCATCATCTTCCACTGTAATAATTTCATCCAAATTTTCTTTTAGATAAGGAAAAATTTTTTCTCCTGGTGTTTTTACTGCTGTTCCATCTGCAATGGTATTAACTCCTGATAAGGTCATTATTTTTCCTGCTTCTAGTGAAGCCTGCATACAATTTGCTCCTGCTGGCTCCACACCAATCACTTTAATTTTAGGATTTAAAAATTTTGCAAGTGTAGATACTCCTGTAGCGAGCCCGCCACCACCAATAGGGACTAAAATATATTCTACTAATGGAAGTTCTTTAAAAATTTCCATTGCAATTGTTCCTTGTCCAGTAGCTACTGCTAAATCATCAAAAGGATGAATAAATGTATATCCTTGTTCTTCTGCAAGTTCATATGCTTTCTGACATGCCTCATCATAGACATCTCCATATAATATTACTTCTGCTCCATAATTTTTGGTTCGATTTACCTTAATCAATGGGGTAGTTGTAGGCATTACAATTGTAGACTTTACACCATAGCATTTTGCTGCATAAGCTACACCTTGCGCATGATTTCCAGCGGATGCAGTGATTAGCCCTTTTTCACGCTCTTCTTCTGTTAAGGTACTAATTTTATAATATGCACCTCTTACTTTATAAGCCCCTGTAAACTGCATGTTTTCTGGTTTCAAATACACTTGATTCTTGGTTTGTTGACTTAAAAAATCACTATATACTAATTTTGTTTCTAAAATTACATCTTTCACTCTTGTACTTGCTTCTTCAAATTTCTCTAAAGATAACATAATTTCCACTCTCCTATTTTGGTTTCTTTTACTTCTTGTATTTTCTCAATTATGTTCTTTTCATCTTTTCTATTTCCTATGTTTCTTCCTTACTTGCAAACAATGCATTTACAAATTGCTCAGAATCAAATTTTTGCAAATCGTCAATCGTTTCCCCCACTCCAATATATTTTACTGGAATCCCCAATTCAGAATGGATAGCCACTGCAATCCCACCTTTGGCAGTACCATCCATTTTTGTTAAGATAATACCAGAAATATCTGCTACTTCAGAAAACTGTTTCGCCTGAGCAAGCGCATTCTGTCCAGTAGTTCCATCTAATACTACTAAAGTTTCTCTAAATGCCTCTGGATATTCTTTCTCTAAAATTCTATGAATTTTTTTCAATTCTTCCATCAAGTTTTTCTTATTGTGAAGACGTCCTGCTGTATCACATAATAATATATCTGCATTTCGCGCCTTTGCCGCAGCCACTGCATCATAAACAACTGCCGCTGGATCAGCTCCTTCTTGTCCTCCTATCATATCCACACCTGCAAGGTTTGCCCATTCATTTAATTGTTCTCCTGCTGCTGCTCGGAAAGTATCTGCTGCTGCAATCACTACTTTTTTGCCTTCTCCCTTTAATTTTCCTGCTAATTTTCCAACTGAAGTTGTTTTTCCTACACCATTGACACCAATTACAAGTACCACAGATGTTTCATCTTCAAACTGATATGCAGTTTCTCCTACATTCATTTGTTCTTGAATACTAGAAATTAACAATTCTTTGCATTGAACAGGTTCCTTTATACGCTGTTCTTTCACTTTTTTCTTTAAGTTTTCAATAATCTCTGTAGTAGCATAAACTCCTATATCTCCCATAATAAGCGTTTCTTCTAATTCTTCATAAAATTCTTCATCTATACTAGAAAATCTACTAAAAATAGAATCAATTCCAGATACAATATTATCTCTTGTTTTTGTCAATCCTTTCACCAATCGGCGAAAAAATCCTTTTTTTTCTTCTTTACTCAATGGAATACTCCTTTCTATTTATCTAACTCATTTTCTATTAAATTTACTGATACCAATGTAGATACTCCTTTTTCCTGCATGGTAATTCCATAAAGACGATCTGCTGCTTCCATAGTTCCTCTTCTATGAGTAATTACAATAAATTGGGTATTTTGAGTCAATTTATGTAAATAGTTTGCAAACCTTCCTACATTAGAATCATCTAAAGCTGCTTCAATCTCATCTAACAAACAAAAAGGGGATGGTTTTAGATTTTGAATAGCAAATAATAAGGAAATCGCCGTTAGAGATTTTTCTCCACCAGACAACTGCATCATATTTTGCAATTTTTTTCCAGGTGGTTGCGCAATAATGCGAATACCACATTCTAAAATATCTTCCTCTTCTACTAACGCAAGACTTCCTTTTCCTCCACCAAATAATTCTTTGAACACTTTGTCAAATTCCTTTTGAATTTGGATAAACTTTTCCATAAATTGTCTGCGCATCCCTATATCTAACTCTTCAATAATGTCTAATAACGTTTTCTCTGCTTCTACCAAATCATCATGTTGTGTTTTCATAAAAACATAACGCTCTGACAGATTTCTATAATCTTCAATAGCATTTACATTTACATCCCCTAATTTTCTAATTTCCTCTTTGATTTTTGCAATCTGTTTCTTTATTTCTGATAAATTACTATATTCTTCATTGCGAAGTTCCATAGCATTATGAAACGTTAATTCATATTCTTCCCACATATAATTTGTTTGTTGTTCTATCAATTCTTTCAATTTCTCTTTTTGGCTATTGAGACGATAAAGTTCTTTGTCTAAATTATTGATTTGTTTTGACAATTCTTCTTGCTTTTGGAAAAATCCTTTATATTTTAAAGACATCTCTTCTTTTTGTTTCTGTCCCTTAACAATTTTCTTTTCTAATTCACAAGAAGTCATTCCACAATTTTCTATTGTCTGTTGCACTTCTTTAATATTTTGATACTTTTTTCCAATATTTTCCTGAGATTCATTTTTTTCCCTTTCTGCAGATTTTAAGTCTTCTTCTAACTTCTGAAGCTCTCTTTGAATACGGAAAATATTTTCTTGTAAAAATTCAACTTTTTGTGAAAAATTAGCCTCTTCTAACTGTATGTTAGAAATCTCCTTTTGATTTTCCTCAGCAAGTTTGTTTTGTATCTCTAATGTCTGTTGAAAATTCCTAGTTTCTGTCTCAATTTCTTGTTCTCTTTGATTAGCAATTTCTATTTCTTCTTGAATTTTTTCACGGTTTTCACTAATTTCTAGTAACTGCTGTTCAATCTCTCTTGTCTCTATTCTCAATCCTGTATAGTGACTATTATTTTCAGCCTTTTGCTCTCTTACCCGTTCTAAATTCATTTTTTCTGTATTTTGTTCCAACATGGTTTGTTTTAATATTTCCTGAAGTTCTTGAATATCTTCTCTTACCAATTCTCTTGCAATATTAATTTCTTCTAATCGACTTCGATGTTTTTGAATAGAAGTCTGTAATTTTTCTATCTGTATTTGTAAATCTTCAATTTCCCGTTTCCTACCTAATAAATTACTTGTATTTTTAAAAGCTCCTCCTGTCATAGAACCACCAGGATTTAAAGATTCTCCTTCTAGTGTTACAATTCGGAGACTATATTGGTATTTTCTAGCAAGAGAAACTGCATGATCAATTGTATCTACTACATAAGTCCGACCAAGAAGATATGTTTTTAATCCCTGAAATTGACTATTTGTTACAACCAAATCACTGCCAATTCCAATTACTCCTTCTTCTTTTAATGCTGCCTGATTTACAGAAACTGTCTTTTTTCCTACACTTGTCAAAGGTAAAAAAGTAGCACGTCCAAAATGATTTTTTTTGAGAAATTCAATCATCTTTTTTGCAGTAGCCTCATTATCTGTTACAATATTTTGAATACTACCTCCTAAAGCTGTCTCAATGGCTATTTCATATTTTTTTTCTACTTGTATTAAATCGGCTACTACTCCTAAAAGACCTGGCTCTGTATCCCTCTTTTCCATAACTCGGCGGATAGAACTTCCATATCCATCATAACGCTCTGCAATATTTATCAAGGATTCTAGTCTAGATTGCTCTTTATGATAATAAGAAGTATCTTGCTCTAACAAACGCAAAGTTTCTGCTCGCTTTTCTTGCCATTCTTTATTTTTCTTTGTTAAATGTTGTTCTTCTCCTAAATATTTTTGATAGTTTTCTTTTGCTTTTTCATACTTTTTTTGACTTTCCTCTATCAAAAGCTGCAATTCTTCTTCTTCACTTTTCTGCTTTAACAGACGTTTGCTCAATTCTGCCTTGCGAATATTGATTTGCTCTTGCATAGTATCATAGCGTTGTTGTTTAGCCTTTGTAGAGGCTTTACGATTTAAAAGTTCAATAATCTCACTTTTACCTTCTTCAATTTTCCTATTACAATAAACAATTTCCCCTTGGATTTTTTGTGTTTCTTCCATTGTCTTACTCTTTTGTTCTTCTATGGATTTCAATTGTTTATCTAATTGGTCTTTTTCTTTTTCACAAGTTTCTCTTTCTGCCAATCTCTCCTGCTTCTCTTTTTGTATTGCTTTTTGACGGGTTCTAAAATGTTCCTCACTTTGTTCTGCTGTATGAATTTGCTCTTTTAAAACGTTTATTTCACCCTCTAACTTTCCTTTTAAAATGGCAGTATTTCTTAACTCATTACGCAAATATTCAAGACTTTCATCCTCTTGCTGTATTTCTTGCTCTATTTTAACATATTCTTCTTTAATCTTAACATAAGAAGTATTTGACTTTTTTAAATCTTGTTCTACAATCTCTATACTTTCTTTTAAAGTCTTTCGTTGTTGTTCCATTCGCTGCATATCCAGCAAAAATAGGTTTACATCATATGTTTTTAATTCTTCCTTTTTCTTTAAATATGCTTTTGCCTTCTCCGCTTGATGTTCTAATGGACCTATTTGCTTTTCTAATTCTGTTAAAATATCTTTTACACGCACTAAATTTTGACGCTCATCTTCTAACTTCTTCTGTGCGGCATTCTTTCTTCGTTTAAATTTTACAATCCCTGCTGCCTCATCAAAAAGTTCCCTTCGCTCTTCTGGCTTTCCACTTAATATCCTTTCAATCTGTCCTTGTCCAATAATAGAATATCCTTCTTTTCCAATCCCTGTATCATAAAACAATTCATTTACATCTTTCAAACGACAGGTAGTCCCATTAATCAAATATTCACTTTCTCCCGAACGATAGACACGTCTTGCCACTGTCACTTCATTGTAATCTACATTTAATTGATGATCTCCATTTTCTAAGGTAATAGCTACATAGGCATAACTCAGGGGTTTGCGGTTTTCTGTACCCGAAAAAATAACGTCTTGCATACTAGCTCCACGGAGTTGCTTGACACGTTGTTCCCCCAACACCCAGCGCACAGCATCTGCCACATTACTTTTACCACTTCCATTTGGCCCTACAATGCCGGTAATTCCATTGTGAAATTCAAATAGAATTTTATTAGCAAAGGACTTAAACCCATGAACTTCTATACTCTTTAAATACATTTATTCCTCCAATATTTTATCTTTTTGTTTCTTTAACTGTAATAAGGTTTCATAGGCTGCCTCTTGTTCTGCACTTTTTTTTGTTCTTCCACATCCCTGCCCATAGACTTTTTCCCCAATTTTAGCTTCTACAATAAATTTTTTATTATGGTCAGGCCCTTCTTCACTGAGTAAGTGATAACTTAATTCTTCTTCATAACTTCCCTGTACTACTTCCTGTAGGATAGTCTTGCTATCAAAAAAGAGTTGTTTATGCTCGATATCATTTAATACAAACTGGTAAATAAACTCTTTTGCATTAGCAAAACCACCATCTAAATAAATTGCTCCTATTACTGCTTCTAGTGCATCTGACAAAATAGACTTCCGATTTCTTCCGCCTGTTTGATCTTCTCCTTTTCCCAACAATAAATAATTTCCTAACTCCAATTCCCTTGTACAAAAAGCCAATGTTGGCTCACATACCATACTTGCCCGCAAACGAGTCAATTCGCCCTCTGGATAATCAGGATATCTATGAAACAAAAATTCACTTGTAACAATTTCTAAAACGGCATCTCCTAAAAATTCTAGTCGCTCGTTATCTGCCTGTTTCCCCAAATGTCGCTCATTTGCATAGGAACTATGTGTAAATGCTTGTGTCAATAATTTTGCATTTTGAAAATGATATCCAATTTTTTTTTCAAATTCTTTTTGAAATTTCATATAATTTATACCTTTCCTAGATAATAGTGCCTGTGCAAACAGGCATAAATATTTACTTTAAAAATATCTTTTGCCCTATAGTAAGACAATCACTTTCATACAAGATTTGAAAGTGATTGTCTTTTTTATCCTATCATAAGTTCTTTTATTAATTCAATGCGCTCTTAATCTGCTCTACAGCATCTCCAACTGTCACTATCTTTTCTGCTTCCTCATTAGCAATTTCAATGTCAAATTCTTCTTCTAGTCCCATAATAATCTGGAAAATATCCAGAGAATCTGCACCTAGATCATCTACAAATGTAGTATCCATTGTGATTTCTTCCACATCCACGTTTAATACTTCCGCAATGATTTTTTTCACTTTTTCAAATTCCATATTGATTCCTTTCTACTCCTCTTACATGGGAGATGTCCCAATATTTTTTCTGATTTTTTCATTGATTTCCTGCTCTTTGAAAGTAACGCACTGAATAACGGAATTGGTTACTTCCTTTGCTTTGGAACTTCCATGAGTCTTGACGACAAGGCCATTCAGTCCAAGCAGTGGTGCTCCACCATATTCACTAGCATCAAAAGATTTTAATGTCTTTTTCAAAGATGGTTTTACAAGCAATGCTCCTATCTTACTTCTAGAAGTTTCCATCATTCCCTGTTTCACCATTCCAATTAAAGCAGCTCCTACTCCTTCATATAACTTTAGAATAACATTTCCCACAAATGCCTCACATACAATCACATCTGCTTCCCCCTGTGGAATATCCCTCGCCTCAATACTTCCCACAAAATTAATATCTGGACAATTTTTTAATAGAGGAAACGTTTCTTTTACTAATGCATTTCCTTTTTCCTCCTCTGCGCCGATATTAACTATGGCAACCTTTGGACTTTTAATACTTAATACATTTTCCATATAAATGGAACCCATCTTTGCAAATTGTACAAGGTGTGAGGCTCTAGCATCTACATTTGCACCACAGTCAATAAGTAAAGATACTCCCTTTACAGTAGGAATTAAAGGTGCTAGTGGGGGGCGTTCTACCCCCTTAATTCTTCCAACAATAACTTGTCCACCTACCAATATAGCTCCAGAACTCCCTGCTGATACAAAAGCATCGGCACGTTTTTCCTTGACCATATTCATCCCTACAACAATTGATGACTGTTTTTTCTTTCGAATTGCCATCACTGGAGGTTCTGCGGTTTCAATTACTTCTTCTGCGTGAATCACTTCAATCTGTGAACCATGGTAAGAATGCTTTGCCAGTTCTTCTTTTACTACGTCCTGTTGACCTATCAGATATATTTTAATATCCTGTCGTAGTGTAACAGCATCGATTGCCCCTTTTACCATCTCAGTAGGAGCATAATCTCCACCCATGGCATCAACTGCCACTTTTACCATTTCCTGCATGAAATTTCCTCCTTATGGTTCGTAAACAGGAATTATTTTCCTATTTATCGAATGCCTATCTAAGAATATACTATAAGTATTAGTAGAAATCAATATAAAAGTAGTTACTCTCTACGATTTCTTTCATCTTCTGCAATTCTGTCTTCTTCACTCATATATTTACGAAAAATCCATTCTAAAATAAAACTCTGAATCCAAGTATAGATTGCTGGAAGAATAAACATTAAAAATGGCATAATATACATAACAACGCCTATTATAATTGCAAGTACTAATATTAAAATTGTCATAGGAAAATGCACCATTGCCATTAATATAGCATTTTTCATGGATTGTTTTCTAGTATTTTGAAAACGTGCCATATAAGGAAATAGATAAGATATCCATAAAAACAATAAAACTACTCCTACTATAAATATAATAGAAAGAATTTGAAAAAAAATACCTTTCTGTGCATAAAAATTAAGCACATAAAAATCTAATCCCAAAACACTTCCAATTGCCATAACTATCAACCATACAGGCGTAGTTTGTTTAAAATTGTCCCGAAAAGTTGACATATAATCTTGAAATACATATCCTCTATCATAACGCAGCACGCGATATACTGTATGATACAATGCAGTAGCAGCAGTACCAATTGTAAAGATTGGAATAGAACAAATAAAAAACAGTAAGCTTAAACAGATACAATCTGTAAACTTAGATACTGTTCTCATAAGACCACTATCTGGATCAAAAATATTCATACTTAAATACCTCTTTTCTCTATGTGTTGTATTGTATTTTTTATTTGATATAGATAAAAGCCTTTCTATACAAGAAAGGCTTTTATCTGTTTCCATCATTTCTCAATTCTATACTCTCTAAAGGCATATAATCTTTTGGTTATTTCAAAAGATACTCTTTTATGAGATAATCAAATACTCACAAAAAATGTCTTAGAGGGTATACCATTTCATATAAATATACAATTAGTCTTGGGGAATAATTTCTTTTTTGTTATAGCTTCCACAGCTTTTGCATACTCTATGAGGCATCATTAACTCGCCACATTTACTACATTTTACTAAAGTTGGAGCACTCATTTTCCAATTTGCTCTTCTTTTATCTCTTCTAGCTTTAGAAGATTTATTTTTTGGACATATAGACATGGTCACACCTCCTTAAATTTGCTAAAAATATCCTGAATTGCTGCCATTCTTGGATCTAACTCTGTTTTCTGACATTGACATTTTGTTATATTAAGATTTACTCCATATTGTTTGCAGAGCCCTTTACAATCTTCTTTACATAAAATCTTCATTGGCCAATTCACCAAAATTTCTCCAAAAATAAGTTGATCTACATCTAAACTGGTCCCTATCATATTATCTAATCCATCTATGTTTTCTTCTTCATTGCTCTTAGTAAGGTCTATCTCCTTATCAATCACAATAGAAAACTCCTTGTCCACATCTTCTAGACAGCGGTTACATGGAATTACAATTGTAATTTTTGTTTCCCCTTGAATCAATAAACGTTTATTATCATCATTGGTAAATTTTAGTACAAAAGGTGTTTTCTTTACAATGGGAAATTGTCCCATTCTTGAGCGAAAGGAACTCAATTCAATCTCTACCTGTTTTGAGAATTCTTTGTTCTCACAGGAAATGATATCTGCTAATTCTACTTTCATAATAAACAGCATACTCCTTTTAAGGTTATGCCTACACAATGCTTTGAAAGCCCTCTGTAAGCTGAGGTAAAGCGGCCTTCAACGAAGTTTAGGGAACGAGCAGTTGATGGCAGTCTCCTATCCATACTTGATACATTATACATAGCAAAATTGAGTTTGTCAATTATTTTTTCCTACTAATGCAACTGTTTCACGAGCAATTGCCAATTCCTCATTTGTTGGCAAACAAAGTACGGTTACTTTAGAGTTAGGTGTGGATATTATTTTCTCTTCCCCACGAACTTGATTTGCTTCCTCATCCAGTTCTACTCCTAAATACCCCAAATAATCACAAATTCCTTTTCTTGTATTAGGTCCATTCTCACCAACTCCTGCAGTAAAACAAATAACATCTACACCATTCATAGCTGCTGTATAAGCTCCTACATATTTTGCTGCACGGTAAATAAATCCCTTTAATGCACGAATCCCTGCCGAATCTTCTTTTGCAGCCGCCGCTTCTAAATCTCTAAAATCACTAGAAATATGGGATAATCCTTGTACACCTGACTTTTTGTTTA
This sequence comes from uncultured Lachnospiraceae bacterium, assembly GCA_910586005.1. Classification (GTDB taxonomy): domain Bacteria; phylum Bacillota; class Clostridia; order Lachnospirales; family Lachnospiraceae; genus Petralouisia. The sequence continues at coordinate 16,938 of CAJUHG010000009.1, forward strand.
ATATTGTCATAATTCCCTCTAAATCTAGATTTTCTTTTTTTGCCAAGTATTCCATAGCACCTGGATCAATATCTCCAGAACGTGTTCCCATAATCAATCCTTCTAAAGGCGTCAATCCCATAGAAGTATCTATGGATTTTCCATTTTTTACTGCACAAATAGAAGCACCATTTCCTAAATGACAAACAATTGTCTTTAATTCTTCATAGGGTCTTCCCAAAAATTCTGCTGCACGTTTGGATACATAACTGTGAGAAGTTCCATGAAATCCATATCTTCTAACTTTATATTTTTCATAATAGTCATAGTCAATTCCATAAAGATATGCCTCTTCTGGCATAGTCTGATGAAAAGCTGTATCAAATACGCCCACCATTGGTACATTGGGCATCAATTCTTGACAAGCACGAACACCAATTAAATTTGCAGGATTATGCAAAGGTGCTAAGTCATTGCACTCTTCTACTACTCTCAATACCTCTTCATCTAAAATTGTGGAAACGGCAAACTTTTCTCCACCATGTACGACTCTATGACCTACTGCTCCAATTTCTGCAAGGCTTTTTAAAGCCCCCGTTGTTGGATTCACTAATGCTTCTAATACCATTTGAATTGCCTGTTTATGTGTAGGCATATCTGCATCTGTGATTTCTTTTTCTCCTCCTGCTTTTTGATATACTAACCTTCCATCTAATCCAATTCTTTCACACAATCCCTTTGCTAATACTTCTTCCGTATCAGAATTGATTACCTGATATTTTAAGGAAGAACTTCCACAGTTAATTACCAATACATTCATTTTTTCTCCTCTTCTTTCTTTTAATTTCTTACTTTCTGTATCTGTAAATTTTGTTTTTTCTCTTGATAAGACTTGCATGGTAATGAGTAATCACAAGCCTTTATTACAGATACATAATGTCAGTAAATCTGAACAAAACACTTGCCACAAAAATACTAACTTTAAGTGACGGAAATCCCGCTTTGGTTTTATTATAAACCATTCCATTTTTCTATACAAGAAAAACTTAACCAAAAAGTTTTTTGCTTCTTCTTTGACATTTTCTAGAAAAAGGGGAGTTGACTTCCTATACATATTCTACTGTTTTCTTTCATATATTTAAATCAAAGAGAGTTTAAGGAGGAATCCTGTGAGTTCAAAAACAAAAATTGTTGTTCTGCATTTAAAAGAAGTGGTTTATACAGCTATTTTTGCAGTCCTTGGCATTTTGCTTATTATACTGCTGATTTTTATGTTTCTGCCGGATGACAAAGGCAAATCTACGGAAGAAACTATAAAATATACGGCGGGGGTATATACTTCCTCCATACAATTAAATGACAATGCCATAGATGTGGAAGTAGTAGTAGATGATAATCATATCAACTCCATCACGCTAATAAATCTGGATGAAGCCACTGCTGCAATGTATCCTTTGATGCAACCTGCGCTGGATAATCTTACACAACAGATTTATGAAAAACAATCCCTAGAAAATATCACTTATGGAAACGACAACCAGTATACTTCCATGGTACTTCTAAATGCAATTCAAGCTGCATTAGATAAAGCAGCTTACATAAAAGAATAATTTTCCCTTCACTTTCACAGTAAAAATAATAAAATACATACTGTATCATCACAAAGAAACAGCATACCATAATCTTTATAAGGATTGGCATGCTGTTTCCTTGTGAAATGGCCGCATGGCTATTCTGGAATGTCCCAGAGGGTATGAATTATGCAACAATAATAATCCCCCCATCATTTGCATACATACTACTAATTCCTGCTGTATCTACTACAAAAATCTCCTTAAATTGTGCTAATTTTTTTATCTTTTCCACTGTCTCTTCTGCTCTTTTTGGACAATTACAATGTGCAATGGCCAAAATTTTTTCTTGTGGACGTTTGGTCTTAGAAATCAAATCTACAATCATTTTATCCACTGCCTTTACCATTCCTCTTGCTTGACCAATTTGACATATAGTCCCCTCAGAAGTTCCCGCCATTACAGGCTTAATATTAAGGGCACTTGCCACAAAGGCTTTGATATTACTTAATCTTCCATTCTTTCTAAGTGTTTCTAAAGTTTCTAGTACAAAGGAAGTATTTAATTCTGTAATAAATGTATTTACTTTTTCTATAATATCTTCAAATTTTAATTTAGCCTCTTCATACTCTTGAATCTTCATTGCAATTACAGTTTCTCCAACTGACGCAGATTTAGAATCAAATACATGTATTTTCTTTTCTCCTTTTTCTTCTAAATATAAGTTTTTTCCAAGCTCTGCACTATTATAAGAACCACTAAGCTGAGAAGAAAGTGTCACCGCATAAACATGTTCTGCTTCACAATCAAAAGCCTCCATATAACGTTCTGGAGAGGGACAAGTAGATTTTGGACAATTGGGACTTTGGGCAACTCTTCTTAAAAATTCTACCTGATTAAACGTTTCATCATCTACAATATGATAATCATCCACAAAAATTTCCAAAGATACTGTCTCAAAATGTCTATCTTTTTTTAATTTTTCTGGCAATTCTCCACAACTATCTACCACAATTTTATAACTCATGTCTTTCCTCCTAAATATTTCTGTATGTTTGATGATTGGAGTTTTCTTTCAACATCTAAAATATTTTTTATATAGTATCGCTCCTTGTTATATTTGATATTCAAAATAATTTCATATATTATCTTCATCTCTATACATAGTTTTCAATACTACTTAATACTAGCATAAATATTTAGCTTTGAAAAGATATTTTTTCACCTTTTGCAGAAAGAAGCTCCCACTTCTTAAATAATGGGAGCATATCATTTTTATTATTCTTTATTGAAACAAAAGCTAATTTCATTCCATAAACTATCTTCTATATAATTAATTTCTGTAATTCCACTACAAAAATCTGCCACATGTCCCTCTTCAATAAAATATTGAAAGGCTTGATCTTTTAAATGATTATCTGAAAATCGTAAAGTTATAATTCGCCCTTGTTCCCAAGCTTGTATTAAACAAGTACCTATTTTTTCTGGTTCCCAATTCTCTATATAGTTTCCTTCTTTTCTATAATAATTATTCTTCACTGCAGTACATTCTGGTAAATCTATATCTTGATTTGGTGCATGTCCCATTTGCATTTCTGCTGTAGTCATAGTCATATAGTTGTAATCAATAAAAGATTTTTCCTTCCCCTCTCCATTTTGATAACCATTATTTCCCCAAGTTGCATCCATATAATAATATTCATCCTCTAAACAAATCAAATTCCAAGCATGTGGTTCTCCCAAAGCTGTACCAGATACTATTACACTTTGAATCCCCAACTGTCCTAGTAAGTATTGCACTGCACAGGCATATCCCTGACAAACAGTTTTCCTTTCCAAAAACACACTGATAATATTTTGACTGTTTGGCGCATCTTTTACATATTCTGTATTAAGTGCTAAAAACTGATATACATATTTTGCCTTATCATAATCTGTATCATTGATAGATATTCCACAAAGCCATGCATCTACAATATCATCTATCTGTTTTTGTGTCGTTCTACGTTCTTCTTCTGTCATAGTATATTTAGGGGCAAATTCTAATCCAACCAATTCTTCGCCTTTGGTATATCTTGTATATACATATCCCTCCACCCAAAACAAACCACCATAGTCTCCACAAACGGCTGTATATGCCCGACGCATTAAATCCAAATCCACAGTAGAAAGCCTGATACTTTCTTCATGATTTAAAATCGCTGTAAGCATCTCATCATAAACAATTTGTCCCTGTTCATCTAAATGCTCATAGGCATATTTTCCAACAGATATCTGTTCCCTTTTTGCTGGTTCTAACAGTTTTTTCTCTGTTGTAGGAACTTCTTTCTTTTGACTATTTTTATCTGTATTGATACTTTCTGATTTACTGTTTATTTGTAAAATATCTTGAAAATTATTTGGTGCACACGCATTTACAATACTACTATACAACACTACCAAAAATAAAAGTATTGCCTTTCTCTTTACAACTTTCATTTTTTTTCCTTTCTTAAATTCTATATTTGAAAATATGTTGTAATAAAATCTGTTAAAGCATTTATATCTGAAGTTCCCATAGTTTCAACTGCTGAATGCATAGCAAGAAGTGGAATTCCTATATCCACGGTTCGAACTGGTAAAATACTAGAAGCTATAGAACCCAAGGTTCCTCCACCTACCATATCGGAACGATTTACAAATTTCTGATATGGAATTTCTTTTTTTCTACAAATCTGTTCCACAATCGCTATCGCCTCACAATCTGTAGCATAAGACTGTGAACTTGCCTCTTTGATACAAATTCCTTGACCTAACACGGGTTTATTTGTAAGATCCATTTTTCCCATTTGGTTTGGATGCAATCCATGTGCCACATCTACAGAAAGAAGAAAAGCATCATACAAACTTTCTTTTGTCTGTGCAGCAGTTTTTCCAAAACTATCACTGATTTTCTCCAATAAATTTAACAACAATAAAGAGCCTGCTCCTTGCTTTGTACGACTTCCAACTTCTTCATGATCAAATAATGCCACAACATTTATCCCTTCTTTTTGATGGCTATTGATTAATCCACTTAACAGGGCTTGTACAGAGGTAAGATTGTCTAGTCTTGGTGAAATAATAAATTCTTCTCTTACCCCAAATATTTAGGCTTTTCCAAACAATATACCCATAATTCAAAATCCAAAATCTGATTTATTTCCACCTGCAATTCCTCTGCTAGAAAATGCATTAGCATTTTTTCTTCATTTACTTCTTCCTTCAGCAAACCTAGAATCGGAAGCATATCTGTCTGTTTATTCAATTCAACTCCTTTATTAATATCACGATTCATATGAATTGCAAGATTAGGAATTGCCAATAATGGTCTTTCTATAGAAATATATTTTATATCAGGGTGCATAACATCTTCGCTTTGTACTGCTACTCGTCCAGAAATACTTAAAGGTCTATCCAACCAAGTATTTAAAATTGCTCCTCCATATATTTCCACATTCACTTGAGCATAACCTGCTGTGGATACATCTGGATTTGGTTTTATTCTCAGACATGGAAAATCTGTATGTGCAGCTCCTATACGGAAGCTATCTCTAAAATTCACCTTTTCCCCTATTGTAAACGCAAATAATGTAGTATCATGATGCTTCATATAATAAGCTCCATTTTCTGTTAAGCCCCAAGTTTGATGAAAATTCAATTCTTCAAATCCTGCTCTCTTAAGCTGTGCTTCTGCCTCCCTCACTACCATAATTGCACTTGTTCCCTTTTCTAGTAAATGAAATAATTTTTCTGTTTCTTGTTCCATTTTTTTGCCTCCTAAATTATTTTCTAAAATACCTTTCTCTTATATTATTTTATTATACTATAAGTATATCTTTCCTTCCATGTATGGATGATATTTTCATGTTATCCCCTATGAAATGCCAAATAGCAGGATGGGGTGAACTAGAGAGTGTCCCTTTTGAAACACCGAATGAAACATTAAGATGCTTGCTCTCTTTGTTTTTTCATGTTATAATATTATATCTATAAGAAATAATTTTTTGTATTTTCAAAATACGTTTCGTTCTCCTATCTGACCTCCTCACATTTTCTTTTATCAAATGTCATCTCAATAATATATATTTTACAGAATTCATATTAAAACAACAACAATCTTTTTTATATAGTTACAAAAATAAAAATTATGGAGGTATATTATGACTGTATTATCCATTTTGGATATTAAAGAATTTATGAATATATTTTTACGTACAGATATTTTTGATACTTTTCTTTTATCAGAGGCTTCTATTACCACTTGTATCACCTATCTATTAGATGGGCATTCAAAAACTGATTTTTTCAGTCCCGAAGAAGAAATCTATCCTATTATATCTGAGGAGGAATATATTCCTTTTGGTCTTGTACGCACTGTTTGTTTTGACTTAATCAAAGGAAAACGTACGCCTTCTTCTTTTAAATTTATATTTCGACTTTCTAATGAAAATCAAAAACGAACCCTTGCTTCCATAGGCAGTAACTTTTCTCCAGAAGATATTTCTGGTATGTACTTAAATTTAAAATATCAAAATAAGCAACTAATTTGTACCACGGGTATTTCTTATCATATTTTTTCTATGGATAAATCCCTAGAACATGCGTGGGAAGATATGGTAAAACTTTTTTTCCAAAAACACCATATTGCTGTTGAGGTATTAAACTTATAGAAATTTATCTTTTGCTTGATAAGATTCTTACGATGGTAAGTACTAACAAAATCATTTTGGTAAATCTAATTTCTCTCCAAGAGAAACGTCTCGGGTAAATGGCAGAGCACATAGATGAAATTATCATGCTTTTTATGGTTTCATCTTGCCATAAGAATGCCTAGGGCATTCTGGCATATAAATTTTTTGGAGAAAAACCTAATTTGGCTTATTGAAAAAATAAGATCACAAGCATATAATAATACAAATAAAATAAATTACTAAAATAAGGAGTCATTATGGAACATTTAATCATACCTAACAATTATCAGTCACAATTAGATTTACATGACACACAAATTGCTATTAAAACGGTAAAGGATTTTTTTCAAAATTTATTATCAGAACGTCTAAATTTACAACGTGTTTCTGCCCCTTTATTTGTAGATCCTGATTCTGGTCTAAATGATAATTTAAATGGAGTAGAACGCCCAGTAACTTTTGGTATTAAGGAACAAAATGAGAAAAAAGCTGAGATTGTGCATTCCTTAGCAAAATGGAAACGCTATGCACTAGATAAATATGGATTTTCTATAGGAGAAGGTCTTTACACAGATATGAATGCCATTCGGCGTGATGAGACAACAGACAACATTCACTCCATTTTTGTAGATCAATGGGATTGGGAAAAAATAATTTCTAGAGAAGACCGAACGATAGACTTTTTAAAAGATACTGTAAAAACAGTATATCAAGTACTTAGAAAAACAGAAAAATATATGGCAATCCGCTATGACTATATAGAAGAAATCTTACCACAAGATATTTTCTTTATTACAACTCAAGAATTAGAAAATATATTTCCACAATATTCTCCCAAAGAGCGAGAATTACATATTGCCCGCGAAAAGGGTGCCGTATGCATTATGCAAATTGGTGATAAATTGGCTTCTGGAGAACCACACGATGGTAGAGCTCCAGACTATGATGACTGGACATTAAATGCAGATATTGTTGTCTATTATCCAATCCTAGATATTGCTCTTGAACTTTCCTCTATGGGAATACGTGTAGACAAGAAAGCTCTTTTAGAACAGCTAGATAAGGCAGGCTGTCCAGAACGTGCAAAGCTTCCCTTCCAAAAATCCATTATCCAAGAAGAACTTCCTTTTACGATTGGTGGTGGTATTGGTCAATCGCGTATTTGTATGTTTTTCTTAAGAAAAGCACATATTGGTGAGGTACAATCTTCCCTCTGGAAAGAAGAAATTGCAAAGGAAGCCAAACAGCATGGCATATTATTGTTATAATTTATAATGAAGTAATTTTTACCTCCAGTATCACGCTCTACCAAATTGCTCAGGTTCGCAGTGTGCTCAGTTCTCTTATGGGCAAGCTCACATCAACTCCCCTTTCCCTCAATCTTGAGGAATTTGAGCACTTTGCTGTCCCAAGTGACAATAGAAAGTTCGCAAAGCGAGCTTTCTATTGTTTATAATAGAAAATTTGAGTAACTTGTTTTTCATTGTTTCTATTCTATAGGAAAGACCCCTTCACACTTTCAGGTGACAAGTTCTTTCTTATTAAAAAAGACAAATTATAAATCTTAATAAAAATTTGTTGAAATTTGTAATTCTAAATAAACTCTTGTCCTATAAAAAACGCTACAATTTCTATTAATTTTCCTTTTTTTAGAATTTTTTATCCAATAAAAACAATTTTATAAAAAAATTTTTTTACTTTTTATTTATCATATAATTATTTATATATCAATAAAATAACTGATTATTTTGGTATAATATTACAAAAAATTATAATTTTTAATCTTTTTATTTTTAAGAAAATTTTAAGAAATAGGATAAAAGGACTATATAAATTCAAATTTTACAGAAAATTTGAATATCATTTTTAAAGTTCTACATGCAAATTTCTATGTTTATATATTCTTTCTAGTAATTTAATTTACTACTTATTACCTACTTTTTTCAAATTTTCACAGGAAATATTTCTTTACTTTTCCACAATAATGTGCTATCCTAAGTCTATGCTTAAAAACAGCATAGATTATTTTTTGGAGGTACTGACATGCAAGGTACAGTAAAGTGGTTTAATAACCAAAAAGGGTATGGTTTCATTTCTGATGAATCTGGAAATGATGTATTTGTTCATTATTCTGGATTAAATATGGAAGGATTCAAATCCTTAGAAGAAGGAGCAGCTGTAGAATTTGACGTTACGGAAGGTTCTAAGGGACCTCAAGCTGTAAACGTAACTGTAGTTCGCTAATTTAATCAGGTTTTTCGCAATGTGCCTATGTCAATAATATAGAAATTTCGGTTTTTTATTATGATAATAAGATATTGATGAAATACAATTGATTAGAGGGAAAATTGCTGTAATCACTAAAAATAGTGATTGCAGCAATTTTTCTTTTCAGATATAGGAAATTTTTCCTATCTTTATAGTATTCTTCTTATAAAAATGCCTAATTAGTATAGAAAGATTTTGTAACAAAATTATCCTATATTAAATTAAAAATTTCTCCTAAAATCAATCTCTTCCAAATAACACCAATAACAAACTACCTAAAAAAATACATAAATCTGAAATGTTAAATACCACATGATTTAATTTTTTCCAAGGGGTCTGAAAACTAACATAATCTATCACATATCCTTTTGTCACTCGGTCGAAGAAATTACTAGCTCCGCCACCTATGATAAGACTAAAAGCCAACATAATACCTAAATTTTTTTTCTTTTTAAAACAGAGATACCAAAGAATACCAATCATTAAAAATATAATTCCAGATATATTTTTTACTAATTTGGGACATTTCTCCAAATAATTCAATGCCATACCTCTATTATGACATTTTCTAACAGTTACTTTTCCACTGAAAAGTTTTGTCTCTTCTTTAAAATCTCTCTGTTCCTCTATATGTTTTTTTAAAAAAAAATCTCCAGCAAATATTGTGGTTGCAACTAATATATATTTCATCTTTTGTCTCCTTTCTATTTCTATTTTCTTTAAGGAATTACAAAACTATTAAATTATAAAAATTTTATGTATCGTTAATACAATGATATTCAAATTTTTTGAATAATACATAAAATTATCAAGTCTAGCAGCCACCTATTTTAGATTCTTTATCGAATCCTAAAATCTTCAAAGGCTTGATATAAATTTAGTCTTCCCCATCCAAAAGCTTTGTCAGGATAAGTTCTCTTATTATCTCGCATAGCTCCACGAATTAAAATATTTTTTATTTCTACACTTGTTATCGTTGAATAGTTGCCTCGTACAATTCCCCATTCCATTAGTAATGCTACCGCACCTGCAGTAATCGCTGCTGCAACACTCGTTCCATCTTTCGTTGTAAATTGATTTCGCAAACCTGCCCCAAATACCCCTACGCCAGGTGCCACAAAGTCTGGTTTAATCCATCCATTTGATGCAAATCCTCTTCCTGATCTTAAATAAATACTGTTATCTCTTGCATCATAGGCTCCTACACTCATAGGTACAACAGCAGCGGATGGAACGGTAAGTGTTGTATCTGGATTTGAACGAATAAAAAATACTTCTCCCTCTAAAAGTTCTGTTAAAGGTAACCACATTTGAAACATACTTGCCATATCAACTTCTGGAAAAACTCGAATATTCCACAAGCCTTGCGATGGCGTTTCAAAGCGCATATAAATTACTTGTGCGCCATCTAAAATACCTGTTATCCTATAGTCAACGGTAACTTTTGTGCCTTCAAATAAAAATCTATATTCTCTTCCACCAGATAAAATATATTCACCTGGCATTCGTTCCCCTGTTGGTGAGATAATTTCTACAACGAATCGCTGAGGAGCTCTTGCCCAAAGTTCTACTGAAAATCCTTTTACATTTTCTCCTACGCTTATTTCTACATTTTGAAATGCCTGACCTTCTTCCATTATCCCTGAATAGTGATGTCTCTCATTTCCCTCATTTCCTGTAGCAGTCACTACTGCTCTGGCATCGCGCAGTGCAATAAAATTTAAAAAAGAGGAAAGATAACTTACTCCTGTATGGCTTCCCATATTTGTTCCAAGTCCAAAACAGATAACCAAGGGCATATGGCGCTTTTTGGCAAATTGCTCTAAATATGCAACACCTGCCATAATATCATTTTCTTGAAATGCCTCTGCATCCTCTGGGATAAAAAAGAATTCCCGCAAGTATTGTTTTGCAGGTTTCAATTTTACCATAACAATGCGGGAATATGGTGCTGCACCAATAAAATTTTCTTCTGGTATTTCACTGCCTGCTGCTACACTTGCCATATAAGTGCCATGTCCTTCTGGATCAGTAACTGGAACAATCTCTTTTGGATTTTGAGAGGAAAGTGCTTGATTTATTTCCATCTCTAAATATTCACTTCCATATATAAAACCTTCTGGTGATTTTCCAGTTCGGTCTGTTTGGTCCCAAATAGCTGCTATTCTAGTACTTCCATCACTGTTTCGAAATACTGGATTTTCATAATCAATTCCTGTATCCAAAAATCCAATTAAAACACCCTGCCCCTTTAAGGACAGGGTAGGCTGATTTTGAATCTTTAATATTCCACTTATTTCCAAAGCACTTTCATCCATAAGTGTAAAGCACTTTGGAATAGAAGTATATTCATAATTTTGAATATTTAATGGAGGATTATCTGCTCTCGAAAAATATACAGATTTATATAACCGATCTAGGTTCTGCGCACAAAAATCTGGAGGAACCTTTCCCATCTGTAACGTATATAGCATAATAAAATCATAATAATCGTTTGAGTATACAGCTTCTTCACAATCCATAAATTGCTCTTTTCTTTTTTCTAAATATTATGTGCAGAAGCAAAAAAATATTCTGACTCTATGTTATCCTCTCCTAATACTTTAAAAAGATTATTTTTATCTATTTTAAGCTTCTGCCAATTTATCTTCTAAAACAGAACATCCCCGCATACTAATTACAGGACCTCCTATTCTTTCAATATAATCTTTGGTAATTGTCACCATCCCAATATTATCATCTTTTGGAATCTCATACATAATATCTAACATAAATTCTTCAATAATAGCACGTAAAGCCCTTGCCCCCACATCTTTTTTCTTTGCTTTCTTAGCAATAGATTGCAAAGCTTCTTCCTCAAATTCTAAGTTCACTTCATCCATAGCAAGTAATTTCTTATACTGTTTGATAATAGCATTTTTAGGCTCTGTCAAAATCCGCACTAACATATTTTCAGTCAATGCATCCAATGCAAAAATTACTGGCAAACGACCTAAGAATTCTGGAATCATCCCATATTTACGGATATCTTCTACCTCTACTCGATGCAAAAGATTTTCTTCTTTCTCATATTTATCCTTTAAATCTGCATGAAATCCCATTGCAGATTTCTTATTTAAGCGTTCTTTAATAATATCTTCCAAATCAGGAAAAGCACCACCACAGATAAATAGAATATTCTTGGTGTTTACTGTGGCAAGTGGAACCATAGCATTTTTACTGTTGGCTCCAACGGGAACCTCAACTTCTGCGCCTTCTAACAATTTTAACATTCCCTGTTGTACACTTTCACCACTTACATCTCTTTGATTTGTATTTTTCTTCTTTGCAATTTTATCAATCTCATCAATAAATATAATTCCATGTTCCGCCTTTTCTACATCATTATCTGCTGCTGCTAAAAGTTTTGAAACTACACTTTCTATATCATCCCCAATATAACCAGCTTCTGTAAGAGAGGTAGCATCTGCAATAGCAAGAGGTACATTTAAAAGTTTGGCAAGAGTTCTTACCATATAAGTCTTACCACTTCCTGTTGGCCCTAGCATTAACATATTAGATTTTTCAATTTCTACTCCATCTGAATTATCACAACCTACACGCTTATAATGATTATAAACTGCTACTGCCATAATCTTTTTAGCATGTTCCTGTCCTACTACATATTCATCCAAACTTGCTTTAATCTTATGAGGAGCAGGAATAGACTTAATATCCAATACAGGTTCTTCTTTTTTTTCCTCTTTTGCTTTTTTCTTTTTTAATTTTTGACTTTTTGGTATCATGTTCATATTTTGCAAATCTGACAAATTAATCATACTGATATTTGGCATTGTACCAAAAGAATTCATATCTCCTAAAGGAAAACCAGAATGATTCATGCTGTCAAAGGTTTTTTGCATACAATCTGCACAAATGCATATTTCATTTGGTATTTTAATCATCTTTCCTGCCTTACTTTCTGGGCGATGGCAAATATAACAAATATCTTCATATTCACTTTCTGAAGAATTATTCTCAACGCTTGTATTACTTTCAATATTTTCACTGAAAGAATCTGTTTTTGAATTATTATCTTCTCCATTTAAATCTGTAACTACTTCCCGAAAATCTGTATCATCAAATTTTTCTGTATCGTTCATTCTTAAATCTCCTCTTCCTTTTTGGAATCACTATCCGAAACATAATTTTATTATAAGTCAAGGTATGAGATAGCACAACTGCTTTTACAAAGGCTTTCGAAAAATTTTAGAATTATAATTCATAAAAATAATTGTATCCACAAAAATGTTGGTTGATTGGGTCATAATATAAGCCAATCGTTTCATCCCCCTGTATTAAAAGTAAAATCATATCTTTCAATTCCACAATCTGATAAGAATAATTAACAGAAACATCCCATACATTCATTTTGTCATATTTCTCTGTGGACATATATCCCAAAATTTCTTCTAAAATATAATTTGGTATATTTGTAGAGTTATCTTCAGAATTAAGTATATTATTTAACCACTGAAAACTCTCCAAGTAACTATTTGCATACTTATCATCTCCTATATAGATAGAGGTAATATCTCCATTTCTTAAATAAGTCATATAGATAAAATATTCTGACATCTGTTCTTTTGACTCTTCTAATACCTTTACCAGTTTTTCTTTTCCTTCTTCCCAGACACTCCGATCCCGTTCTTCTTTGGAGTCATATTCTATACAAACAAAACTTATAATATTCCACTCTGTACAGGCAAATTTCACCTGATACTGTTTTTCATTTAAAGTTAAGATATCTTGATAAAAATAAACCATTCCTATTGGAAATGCAGTTACTGCCTTTAATTCATTCATAATAGACTTTTGCTGTTTTTCATACCAGTCCCATACTTCTTTTGTTGTGCTATTACTCTCATATGCAATTAACTCACAGATATAAAAATTCTGCAATGCTTTTAATTCCTCTTCATCTTCCCCTACCCCTATATCTCCTTTAAAAACAACTGCCTGAAATCTTGGATAATACCCTGTCAGACAAGAAGTATCATCTTCTGGATAATAATTCCAAGGAAATAATTCAATTTCTTCATCAATTTTTCCATAAAAAATATTAGAATTTGTATCCTCATACATAAGTTCTTCTAAAGTACTACCATTTTCTAAAACTTTTTTACCACTTTCTACAATTACAAGATATCCAACTCCTAAAATAATTCCTGCGCAAAAGAAGGTCAGCAATATAGAAAATATCCTACGCACCTCCCACTCCTCCTTTCATACAAATGAAAACTTGTGTCCCTTCTCCCAATTGGCTTTCAAACTGTATGGTTCCCTGATGAAGTGAAACAATTTCTTTACATAGGGCAAGTCCTAATCCTGCTCCTCCACTAGCTCTACTTCTTGTTTTGTCTACCATATAAAAGGCTTGGGTAATTTTGTCGATTTCTTCTTTAGGAATTCCTACTCCTTCATCCGATACTTCAATACAAAAATCTTCCTTGTTAAAATATCCATTTACCCAGATTTTTCCACCTTCTTTAGATGCCTTTATTGCATTATCTACCAAGTTATAGAGCAACGACTTAAACAATTCCTTATCCACACATAAGATTCCTTGTTGTGCTTCACAAAACAAGTTCATATCTCTACTATCTGTTATTACCTTTAAAGAATTTCCAATTTCCTCAAACAATTCTTGCATATTCTCTTGTTGCCACTCAAGATTTGTCTCACCTACCGTAATTAACTCCATCAATTTTCCTGACAGTGTGCGCATGCGGCTTGCTTCTGCTTTAATGATTCCTGCATATTCTATTCTACTTTCTTCTGTGATATCTTTTTTAATCTGTAATAAATCAGAAAATCCTAAAATAGAAGTTAGTGGCGTTTTCAGTTCATGAGAAAGATTATCAATAAAATTCTTTCGATCCTCTGCTACATGCTCCAAAGCACGTACATTTGTTTCCACTGCCTCTGCCATTCGATTCATATTGTGAGCCAATTCTGAAAGTTCATCATGTCCTTTTTCTGGAATACGTTTTTGATAACTTCCTTGTGCAATTGCTCTGGTACCTTCATTAATTTTTTTCAATGGATGCAATAGAATTTTCAATACAATCAGAAGGATAAATGCAATTACTATTGCACACATCATACTAATAATTTGAATCTGCCATAACATATTCTCATGAATATTTACCACATCTGTAATATCATGTTCTGTAACAACATAATATGTTTTCCCTTCAATGCTTTCAGAAGAAGCGGTATATAATTGATGCTCTTGTACTTGCATATAACTTTTTTCGGTTTCTATCACTGCTTCTAACAGCCCTTCTGGAAGTTTCATTTCTTTATTTGTATAAATTTTCTCATGTTTTGCATTAAAAAATAAAATTCCACTGCCTTCCTTATTCTTCCCAAACGTTTTTTTCATAAATTTTTGTAATGTTTTTTCTTCTAATACAATCGCATTTTCTTTGAAACGTTCTGTAATCATCATACTTTTAAAACTAGTAAGTAAAAATTCATGTTCACTATAGACACTCTGCTTTTTTTGATCTAATGCAAATGAAAAACTATTTTTCAATAGTAAAATACTGGTCATGCTTACAGCAAGCATCACCAGTATTAAAGTATATAAAAATACTTTTTGCCAAAGTTTCATATAATTACTCCTTTGCACTTTCCAAGCGATAACCTAATTTAGGTATCGTTACCAATTTATCTTTTAAATTCAACTTCTTGCGAAGTTGTTGAATATGAATGTCAATCGTTCTACTTTCTCCCTCATATTCAAATCCCCAAACTGCCGCTAAGAGACGATCTCTAGAAATTGCCACATCTTTATGTTGGATAAAAAACACCAGTACCTCAAATTCCTTTGGAGTCAAATAGACTTCTTTTCCATCATATTTACAAGTATGTTCTTCTATATTAACAGAAATATTCCCATAATGATAAGAATTTTCTGTCCGCTTTACACGACGTAAAATCACTTCTATTCTCGCCAATAATTCCATAGCTTCAAAAGGTTTTACAATATAATCTTCTGCTCCTAATCGCAGACCTCGCACCTTGTCTGTCAGCTCCTGTTTTGCAGTAATAAAAATCACTGGAGACTCTGTATTAGTACGATTTTTTATAATTTCAAAACCACTCATATCTGGCAACATTACATCTAACAATATTAAATCAAAATTCTCATGTTCTATCTTTTGAAAAGCTTCTGCGCCATTATTGCAAACAATTCCCTCATATCCTCCAATTGCTACTGTAGCTTCCATTAATTTTGCTATATTTGCATCATCTTCTACTATTAAGATTCTTATCATTTTGTGTCCTACTTTCTTCTTATGCTGTCGCCTTTCTTATATGTCCAAGATTTATCCTCTTCAAATTATATGTAAATAATGTTCTAAAAAAATATTATAAATATAAAAAACCCTTAAACTTTATCAATTGCATTTATTTTATCAGTTACTTATTAATTACATATACTTATCAATGGAGCTTACTGTCTCTTTCAATTCCTTCATACATTCCCTTACCTTTTCAGCTTGTTGATTTGTATCTTCTCCTAGTTCTACTGCTTGTTGAGTACTTGCAAATACTTCTTGACTAACTGCTGAGATTTGATTAATACTATCAACAATCACTTGGTTTGATTGCAAAATTTCATCAATCTTATGATAAATTTCTTGTACATTTTGATTCAGCCCTGTCATTTTTGTCCCAATACTTGAAAATTGTTCATCCATATTATAGATTAATTCTTTTTCTGTATAAGTAACCTCCATAACATTATCTACGGTACCTTTTGCTATATCAGCATTTTGTCTCAGCTCCGTTACAATATTTTGAATCATTTCTGTCAACTTTCTCGTCTCGTCCGCAAGCAAACGAATTTCTTCTGCTACAACTGCGAATCCTCTTCCTGCTTCTCCTGCTCTAGCACTTTCTATAGAAGCATTCAGAGCTAACAAATTTGTTTGGCTAGAAATAGAAAAAATCTGTTCTGTGATTTCCTCTACTGCCTTTGCATTTTGAATTAATTTTTTTACAGAAGCAACCAACTGTTCATTTGCTTTTTGTGTTCTTTCAGATTGATTTTGTAAGTTATTTACAGATTCCTGCCCATCCTCTACTGCAACAGCAGACTGTTTTGCCAACTCTAACATTTGATCAGACACTTCCTTTGTTTTCATAATCATAGTTTGAATATTTCCTGTCATAACTGTCTGCTTTTCAATATTCTGTGTATTATTATTATTTCCAATAGATATTTCTCCCAAAGCTGCTGCTGTGGAAGCAATATCTTGACTCAATACTTGCATATATGTTTCTATTTCCTCAGAATTTTGCCGGACAATGGAAACTACTTGTAACACATCTTCTAATAATTGGGTATTTTTTTCTTTTTCTTCATTTATACTTGCTACTTTTATAGAATTATTTCTATTTGATATTCTTGTAGTTCCACAAAGTACCAGCAAATACACAATCACACATGCTCCCTGAAGCAAAAGAGATGCTGTATTCCATTCACTTCCAGAATGCATATGTTTTAAGATGAAAACCGCATAAATCAAATCCATAATATTGATAGTTCCAAATATAATTGCTATTCTTAAAATTACTTTATAATCATAATAAAGAATATAAATAACTGTCAATGGAAAAACCATTGTAAAAACAAGATCATTTTGAGCACCAAAAACAGCAAGTGCATATACTACTATATAACCAATGATAGAAACATGTTTAAAAAATCTACTATCTTTTTTCTTCAAAAATACTGCATAGGATGCTATAAGAGAAATTATAACTGCCAAAATCACAGAAATCATAAAATTAAATTCTATATTTCCTTGTTTGTAGTCTCTGATATAACCTACAAACAAAAAGAAATCAATAATTGTCATAATTATTAAGACAAATTGATTTACTACTCTTTCTTCACTATAGTCTTTTGCATTCATTTTTGAATCTCCTTCCTACTTTAATCAGTAATTGTAAAACTATTATCTACTAAATTTTCCAATTATACCTTAGACTTTTTTATTTTAGCATATTCTATAAATCCCATCAACTTTTTTGCTGTGCTTCATGGCATAACTTTTATGATATCATTTCTTTTCATGTTATACATCATATTTTTTTCTTTTTTTCCATAAAATAAAAATCAACAATACCCCAATAGCAGCTCCCACACTATCAATACATACATCTGTAATTTTACCAGCTCGGCCTGGAACAAACAATTGATGAATTTCATCTGATATAGCATAGAACACTGTAACTCCCCATGTCAATAACAGCCAATTTTTTGTTGTAAAAGAATAACAACTCAAATAAAAAGCAAGTAATAATGCCAACAATGCATACTCACTCATGTGAGCAACTTTTCGAACTACAAGTCCTATCGTCTCTGCTTGGGCCATTAATTCTACCTCACTTTTTTTCTGATGAAATAAATAGTTCTGCCATTCTATAATCTGATAAGAAGCAGAATCACTAGTCTTTGTAGATTCTGCTCCTGGTTGAGAAGAAAAGAAAAAAATTACTACCATCCAGATGATTACCATAATACCTGCAATTCTCTTTTTCATAACTTCTAGTAATCATTCCTCCTATTACCTTTCAGTTATGGAAGAAATGAATTTCTCCTTTCTACTAATTTTATAAGAAAATTAGTGCTTATGTAAACCTACATAATAGTTTCCTATTAATTCTAAAATTTTCAAAATACTAATTAACTCTGCTCCTAACAAAATGGCATATGCAGCACTTAAATACATTTCACTAATTGCTGGACATTGTGTCAAATGTACAACTGCTATTCCAGCCGAAAATACAATAATACTTAATCCAAGACCTGTAGCAACTAACCATGCATTTAACTGTTCAAATTTCTTTTTTCTAAGTTCTAGAATTACTACAATTGTCAGTATAACATAAGAGATAATTCCCATCCAAAAGAAAGGACGTCCCATCAATTGATAAAAATAAGTGATAACATCTAATCTTTTTACTGTTATTTCTCCTGCTGCAATCACCCTATCATTTTCTTTCTTACATATATAAGCATCTATACACCCTTTGCCAAAAATATTTGTTTCAATATCTTCCAATTGTATAAAAACTCGATCCAATAATTCACCATCTTTATACGCTGCCAAATACCAAGAAATATCTTCTTTCCCTTTATATTCCTCTGCATTCCACTCCACCTGAAAACGACAATGTTTTGCATCTTCTGTCTCATACTTTGTACCTTGTAACTTTTGATAGACATCCATACTTTTTATAAAATTTAATTTTTTATATTGTTTTCCAGCTTTATCTTCCACATAAATTTCCAAATCTTTTCTATGATATTCTGGAAACAAAATCCAACCTGTGATAGCATAATCATGTTTTTGATTATCATATACAGCAGAATTTCTAGTAAGTTGTTCAAATTCTTCTACTCCAGCATTCTTTTTTCCACTAGAAAAAACTCTAGCATACGCTTCTTGAAAACTTATCATATATTTTATGGTTCCTTTTATACATTCCATGAGTTTTTTTCTATGTTGTGGTGTATCTATATAATAATTTTGTGCTGTAGTAACTTTTACTTTCTCTAATCTTCCATCTGCAAAGGCAGTCTGTAATTCATTATGAATATTTCTATAAAAATCATTTGCTGTTTCACAACTTTGATAAATCCCCGAGTTAGCAAATCCATAAAGCAATGCCCAACCCAACCATCCATCTTCAACTTCTCCATCTTCTGGGTCTGTATCAAATTTTGCATTCTCATCAAAAGCAAGTTCTAGCGTTTCTTTTGCCTTTGCTAAAGTTGGAGATATTTTATACAATTCTCTTAATTGTTTTCGACTAAGACTTATTTTATCTGTACTATTTTCTTGTTTTATATGAGTTAAATCATCCATTGCTGCACCATAGTATTCTACATTAGGATAACCATACCAATGCGTATTACAAAATTCCACAGTATAAGAAAAAAGAAAAATTCCTAAAAATGGAAAGGTAAGACAAATATAATATATTATATTTGTCAAACTTCGGCGTCTCACCAAAAGGATTCCAAACATCACAATACAGACCACAATCGTAAAAGGAAGGAGCCAAATAGTATCATTTTTACTAACCCACAAATACCCTAAAGTAAGACCTGAAAGGATGGACCATGCTACAAATTTCCATTGTTTTTCTTCTAAAATAGAAAAATACATATGTAAGAATACACCAAAAAACATTAAAGTGAGAATCATACCCAAACCACTTCTATACACTCTCTGTAATACATACAAACTAAATGCCACTGGATGAAAAAGAATTATAATATAAATAATAAATATAAATACTCTAGAAGAAAAAATTTTATTTAGAGCTGTAGCAAATATCATAGATGCAATCGAATAGCCCAAGGTTAGTGTAAAAATATATGGCAAATGCAAGCGATAACATACTGCCAAGAAAAAACTAAATCCTGGTTCTTTCATAAAAGTATATGCATTATATGCTCCTGTCCAATCCATTCTTGCCATAGAAAATGCCCAATTTTTAAATAACTGATCATCACAAGCTGCATCTGGTAAAGCAAAAATAGGAAGACCTACAACCAACAGTTGCTTTAGAAAAGCTACTGCTAATATTGCAATAAGAAACCTATACTTTCTTGTAAATTCTTTTACTTGATCTTTCATTTTTTATTTTCCTCTTCTTCCTTTTCCTTCTGATAGCATTTCACATATGGAATGCTATCATTAATTTAAAAATATAATAAAGGAATAAATTTCTGACTCATTATATTATGATACAATTTTTATTGCAAGACAAAGTATCATTTCCATAGATAAAACAAAATTGATAAACCCACATTATCTTCTCTAACTATCATATATGCTCTTAATATAAGAAAAAAAGGACAATAAAAAAATTTGATAATTTTTTATTGTCCTTTTTATTTATGACACTAGAAAGTTCACAAGGCGTGCTTTCTAGTGTTTATGACACTAGAACATTCACAAAGTGTGCTCACAAACTGGAGCACTCTCACAAAACATCACACCTATAGATTTTTAAAAAATAAGTTAGTTATGCTAAAATTAATAGCATTGTCACTACAATAATTCTTTTAATATACTACTTACCATTTCTGGATTTGCTTTTCCTTTCATGGCCTTCATAGTCTGACCAATCAAAAATCCAATTGCTTTTTCTTTTCCATTTTGATAATCAGATACAGATTGTGGATTTTCTTTTATTACTTGTTGAATGGTTCTTCTTAATTCGCCTTCATCATTCACCGTTTTTAAGCCATGCTCTTCTACATAAATATCAGGATTGATATTTTCATGAAATATTTTTTCAAATACTTCTTTTGCTACTGTACTATTAATACTTCCATTTTCTGTAAGCTCAACTAATTTTGCAAGATTTACAGGAGAAAACTGAATTTCTTCTACTTCCATTTCTTCTTCCTTTAACAAACGCATCGTTTCGCCCATTAGCCAATTACTTACTTTTTTGGGTTTGTTACAAAGTTTTGTAGCCATTTCAAAAATATCTGCAAGATGTTTCGAATTGGTAATAATTTGTGCATCATAATCTGGCAGACCATATTCTGTTTTATAGCGCATAATCTTTTCAGTCTGAAGTTCTGGCTGACGTGCTTGAATCTCTGCAATCCATGTATCACTAATCACAATGGGAACTAAGTCAGGTTCTGGAAAATATCGATAATCTTGAGCATCCTCTTTGCTGCGCATAGCATAAGAGTATTCTCTATTGTCATCCCATCTTCTGGTTTCCTGTATTACTTTTTTTCCATCTTCTAACAAATCAATCTGACGATTTTTCTCACCTTCAATGGCTCTTGCAATCGCTTTAAAAGAATTGAGATTTTTCATTTCTGTACGTGTTCCAAACTCTTTGGTTCCTACCTCACGCACAGATAAATTCACATCTGCACGCATAGACCCCTCATTTAATTTACAATCAGAAGCACCTAGATATTGAATCATCATCCGCAATTTTTCTAAATATGCAATTACCTCTTCTGCTGAACGCATATCTGGTTCAGAAACAATCTCAATCAAAGGCACACCAGAACGATTATAATCAACCAGAGAACAATCTTCCCATTCATTATGAATCAATTTTCCAGCATCTTCTTCCATATGAATTTCATGGATTCTAATTATCTTTTTTCCTGTAGATGTTTCAATTTCCACACTGCCATTTCTACAAATCGGTAAATACAATTGAGAAATTTGATAATTTTGCGGATTGTCAGGATAAAAATAATTTTTTCTATCAAACTTGCAATATTGAGTAATAGAACAATTGGTGGCAAGTCCTACTGCTATAGCATATTCTACCACCTGTTTGTTTAAAACTGGAAGGGAACCAGGCATTCCTGTACAAACTGGACAAGTGTGTGTATTAGGTGCTCCTCCAAAAGCAGTAGAACAGGAGCAAAAAATTTTTGTTTTTGTTGCTAGCTCTACATGAACTTCTAGACCAATAACGATTTCATATTCCTTACTCATAGATACGCCTCCTGTCTTTTGGCCAATGGACATAGCTTCCATTTTCTCGTTTGTTCAAACGTATAGGCTGCTTGAATTATCTTTTTTTCTTGAAAACAATCAGCAATTAGCTGCAAGCCAATAGGTAATCCCTTGGAATCTAACCCACATGGCAAAGTTATGCCTGGCAATCCTGCAAGATTTACAGAAATCGTATAGATATCTCCTAAATACATTTTTAAAGGGTCATTTAAACTATTGCCAATTTTAGGAGCAGTTGTAGGTGCTGCTGGTCCTAAAATCACATCATATTTTTTAAAAGCTTTGTCAAAAGCCTGTTTTATTAATGCTTTTGTACGCAAGGCTTTTAAGTAATAGGCATCATAATAACCAGAACTTAATACAAAAGAACCTAACATAATTCTTCGTTTGACTTCCACACCAAAACCTTCCGAACGGGATTTCTTATACATAACATGCAATCCCTCATAATCTTTAGTGCGATATCCATATTTTACCCCATCAAAACGTGCTAAATTAGAACTTGCCTCGGCACATGCAATTACATAATAGGCCGGAATTGCATATTCTACCAGACTTAAATCAAATTCTTCCACAATTGCACCTTTTTCTTCTAAAACTTTAGCTGCTGCAAGAACCGCTTCTTTTACCTCAGCATCTAATCCCTTTCCAAAGTAATCTCTAGGAATTCCAATTCTTAATTGTTTGACATCCTCTTTTAATGCAGTAGTAAAATTTGTATCTTCTCGTTTTATAGAAGTAGAATCTTTTTTATCATAAGAAGTAATCACTTCTAATATGGTTGCACAATCTGTCACATCCTTTGCCACTGGCCCGATTTGGTCTAAAGAAGAACCATAGGCAATTAACCCATAACGTGAGACTGTTCCATATGTGGGCTTTAATCCAGTAACACCACAAAAGGCACTAGGTTGTCGAATGGAGCCGCCTGTATCTGAACCTAAAGCATAAAAAGCTTCCTGCGCTGCTACAGCCGCACAACTTCCCCCTGAAGAACCACCTGGCACATAATCCAAATTCCAAGGATTTCTAGTAACTCCAAATGCAGAAGTTTCTGTTGTACTACCCATAGCAAATTCATCCATATTTGTTTTTCCAAGAATAACTGCACCTTCTTTTTCTAAATTCAACACTGCTTGCGCTGTATAGGTTGGTACAAAATTAGCAAGAATTTTAGAACTGCAAGTAGTAAGCATTCCTGCTGTACACATATTGTCTTTTATGGCTACTGGAACACCTGCTAGAGCTCCTGTTAATTCACCCTTATCTATCTTTTCTTGGACTATTTTTGCAGATTCTAATGCCTCTTCTTCTGTAATTGTCACATAACTATTTACTTCTTTTTCCACTCTTTTTATCTGTTCCAAAACAGCTTGGGTAGCTTCTACAACCCCCACTTCTTTTCTTTTTATTTGTTCTGCAAGTTGTACTGCGGTAAAACCTCTAATTTCTTCCATTGACATGGGAATTCCCTCTCTCTATTATAATGATTTACTATAAAAACATTTTCCATAAACAAAAACTGATTTTTCGATAAGTCACTATTATATTTGTTCATTAAAAAATGATTTCATCCAGAAATTATTCTACTGTTTTTGGTACCTGATAACTTCCATCCTTCGTTTCTGGTGCATTCTTTAACATATTCTCTCTGTTATCTGAATTTTCCACTATATCTTCTCTAAATACATTATTTACTGGAAATACATGAGACATTGGCTCTACCCCCGTAGTATCCAATTCATTTAACTTATCAATATAATTCAACATCTCTCCCATATCTTTCTTAGCATTTTCTTTTTCTTCTGAAGATAATTCTAACTTTGCAAGAATCCCTACATATTCAATTGTTTCATCTGATATTACAGTTCTATTAGACTTTTGTACTTCTACATTCAAATCTCTACGTTGTTTTTGTGTAAGCCCATAAAGTGCCTCATCACAAATACCAGAATTATTCCAATCAGCTTCTATTCTTGTTCCTTCATAATACATGCCGCAATTTTCCATTACTTTACCTGAATATGGATTTCTAGGATCGTGGCGAGCTTCTACACGATTCACTCCGACTTCATCAAATAAGAAATTCATAACTGCCTGCACTGCCTCAGATGCAATCCCTTGATGCCAATATTTCTTACTAATACAATAACCTATTTCCATAAGTTTTGCTTGTTCTAATACTTTTATCACTCCTATGCTTCCAATAGGTTCTTGGTTTTCTTTTACTTCTATACACCAATCATATCTTTTCTTATCATCATAACCTTTTACCCAATCTTCCAACAATTTCATTGTTGTTTCCACTTTTAGATGTGGTTTCCACATCAAATACTTTGTTACTTCCATATCAGAAGCCCAATTTTCATACATTTTAGGGGCATCCTCTAGTGTAAACTGACGCAAAATCAGACGTTCCGTTTCCATTTGTTTTGTTCCCAAATGCTTCAATCTTTGCTTCTACTACTTAAAATATAAACAAATATTCCTACATGTTTCCTAGTTATTTTAGAATATTTTATCAAGTAGCTTTCTCCTTTCTTAATTTTATAAACAATTTAATAATTCTTATATTTTCTCAAAAGAAAGTATCGTTTTATTTTAATTGTTCTGTTTTTTCTTAGTCTCGTATCTTAATATGCACTTCTCGAAGCTGCTGCTCTGTTACCTCATTTGGAGCTTTACACATAAGATCTTGCGCATTCCCATTCATAGGAAAAGCGATAACCTCCCGAATATTTTCTTCTCCTCGCAAAAGCATTAACATTCTGTCTATTCCTGGTGCCATACCTGCATGTGGTGGAGCACCATATTGAAAAGCATGATATAAAGCTCCAAACTTATTTTTTAATATCTCTTCCGAATAGCCTGCAATTTCAAAGGCTTTTATCATAATCTGCATATCATGGTTACGAACTGCACCAGAGGACAATTCCACCCCATTACATACAATATCATACTGATAAGCTAAAATATCCAAAGGATTCTTAGTTTCTAAAGCTTCCAATCCTCCTTGTGGCATGGAAAATGGATTGTGGGTAAATCCAATCTGTTTCGTTTCAGGGTCACGCTCAAACATAGGAAAATCATTTACATAACAGAAACGATATGCATTTTTTTCTAATAAATCTAATTTCTCACCAAGTTCCGCTCGTATCATACCCGCATAATATGCTGCACGCTCTTCTTTATCTGCCATAAAGAAAATAGTATCTCCTATTTCTAATCCAGCTAACGTTCTAAATTCTTCTTTTAATTCATTTGGAATAAATTTATCAATAGGTCCCTTATAACTTTTATCTTCCATAACCTCTAAATAACCAAGACCACCCATACCAATTCCTGTAGCAAATTTCAATAATTTTTGATGAAAACTCTTTGACATTTCTGCATGTACACAAATAGCCCTTACCGTTTTTCCAAGAAAAGGCTGAAAGGTACATTTCTGGAAAAAATCTGTCAGATCCAAAATTCGCAATGGATTTCTTAAATCTGGTTTATCAGTGCCAAATTCAAGCATTGCTTGTTTATAACTAATAACTGGAAATGGCACCTGTGTGACCTCGCTTCCTTCTGGCGCAAATTTTTCAAAAGTTTCTGACAATACTTTTTCTCCAACTTTAAATACTTCCTCCTGTGTAGCAAAACTCATTTCAAAATCAAGTTGGTAAAATTCTCCTGGAGAACGATCAGCTCTTGCATCCTCATCACGAAAACAAGGTGCAATTTGAAAATATTTGTCAAATCCAGATACCATTAAAAGTTGTTTGTACTGTTGTGGTGCTTGAGGTAATGCATAAAATTTTCCCTTATATTTTCTAGATGGCACAATATAATCTCTAGCCCCCTCTGGTGATGACGCACAAAGAATGGGTGTTTGAATTTCTAAAAATCCCAATTCTGTCATTTTCTCTCTTAGATATGCAATTACTTTAGAGCGAAAGATAATATTTTCCTTTACTTTTTGGTTCCGCAAATCCAGATAGCGATATTTTAATCGAACTTCTTCTCTTACTTCCTTACTAGTTATAATCTCAAAGGGAAGTGGAGCATATACCTCTCCTAAAGTCTTAATTTCTTGTGCTTCTAATTCAATAGTCCCAGTAGGAATTTTGGGATTATAAGTTTCCTCATCTCTTTTTTCAATCAATCCCATAATAGTAACTGCCTGTTCCTTTCGGATTCCCTCTAAAAGTTCTCCTTTTCTTATCACAACCTGCATCACTGCATACATATCTCTTAAATCAATAAAGGATACGCCACCATGGTCACGAATATTTTCTACCCATCCAGCCACTCGTAAGGTTTTTCCTATATCTTTTTCACTTAATTGATTTATTGTTTTGTCTCTATAAATGCTACTCATAATTTCCTCCATTCTGTGCGTTTTTCAACACACCATGCTCTTTGGATATAAACAGATAGTTAATAGAATCTGCGAACTTTCTACTGTCAGAACAAAGCGGACAAGTCCGCTGGGGCTCCCGAAATCCCTCAGTCTTGAGGGACTTGGGTGGTTTGCCGCGCCGAGTGCGGTCACATAGTGACATTTTCCATTTAATGTAACAAGGTATTTCCTATAAGAAGATAAAAAGACCCCGAAATACTTTCGTATTTCGGGGCGAATAATTTTTAAATAATCCGCGGTACCACCCGCTTTGAGAATATACTATTCTCCACCATATGACACATAGTGTTAGAGAAAATTCTCCACTCTTATGCTTAACGCGCACAACGTACTAGCCTACTTGCCCACTGAAAATCACTTTAAGAAACTGTTCAACTAGTCTGCTCCAGAGTGTTCCCTTTATTTCCTCTTCCAAATGATGCTCTCAGTCGGTGACACCATATTCCTGTCGGCTTCTGAAAACAAGAGTCTCCTTCAACGCTTTAATCTGTTAATGTCTTTTAGTTATGGGCTATAATAGCACACATTATTCTTTTTGGCAAGAAAAATTTTTATAAATTCTAAATTTTTATAAAACAAGAGAAAGACCCTTTACAAATGCCAGAGTGCATAGATACTGAAATATCAACGTTCTTTATGTGGTTGAATTTTTACAAACGAACTCTTTCTTCCTTCCAAATCTCACTTTCTTCTATCAGAGATTGTAACTTTCGCCTTGCACGTATTGAAATATGTCTAACATTGTCAGGCGTTTTTTCTAGTATTTTTGCAATTTCTAATACGCTAGCTTCATGATAATATTGTAAAAGTAATACTTCTTTATATGGATATTTCAATGCTTTCAACAATCCTATCATTACTTCCTTTCGCTCTGATTCTATCATAAGAGTGTCTAAACTTTTTTCAAAGATATCTCCATATTGTTCTGTATATAAATAATCCTCTATTCCTTGTTCATCTAATTTATACTTTCGCTTCATAAGATTAAAACATTTATTTTTTACTATAGTAACTATATAATTCCACATTTTATGTGGTTCATTTCCTATTAACTTATCTAAATTATCAATCAATGTTAAAAAGGTTTCATGTACCACATCTTCTGCATCAGATGTATTTCTTAAAATAATATCAGCTGTATGGAACATTTCTTTGTTATACTTATTGTAAATTAGTGTAAAAAATTCCTTTTCTTCGTCTGTTTTTATCAGGAGTAAATATTGATACAACTTTCATTCCTCCGCTTATCTTTTGTTTTTACTATGAAAGTCTTCGACTGCCATAGTAAGATGGCCATGCGGCCTGTCGTACGATAGGTTAAGCATAATGGTGGGTTTACTATGAAAGAAAGTGTTTTCCATATTCAGACACAACTACTGCTTGCAGTTGTAAGTTTCTGAATATAAGAAAACCTGATGGATATGAGCAAATAGGCCTATTGGCCGGATTGCGAATACATTCAGCAATTGCGAGAATACTTCGCATGGAACAATCGACTTTCTTAGGTAGTAGTATCTGCCTAAACAGGCATGAAGATTTCATAGATAAATTTTACACATTACTTCTTATGTTTTCAATCCCGAATATTGGTAAAATATGGAAATCATGGCTTGGATAAAGAGAATTTTTAAGATTTTCTAATAGAGTATAAAAATATATCTTTCTTTTGTGTACTCTACATCCTATTTTTCTTTGATAGAAAAATTATCACTATAATGCTCTAAAAAATGATGTTTTATCCCATGCTCTTTATAGGCAATTATAGTACTTAAATTTACATTTTCCACACTTTTAAAAATATTTCCCTCTACAAATGGATTAATTTTTTTCATATCTGCAATTAGATTCTTTATTTCCATTCTTTTTGATACACTTCTGCCATCTGGTTCACAAGTAGTACAAGTGTCAGTAAATCGGCAAGCACATTGAATAAAATAAAGCCCATTATAATCTCGCCAACGCTTAATATCTTCCTCCCGAATATAATACATAGGACGAATCAATTCCATTCCTTCAAAATTTGTACTGTGCAACTTAGGCATCATGGTCTGTATTTGTGCACCATACAGCATTCCCATTAAAATTGTCTCAATCACATCATCATAATGGTGCCCCAATGCAATTTTATTACAGCCTAGCTCCTTGGCCTTATTATATAAATGGCCTCGGCGCATTCTGGCACAAAGATAACAAGGCGATTTCTCAATCTCATAAACTGCATCAAAAATATCTGATTCAAAAATTGTGATAGGGATATTCATTTTTTTGGCATTATTCTCGATTACTTTTCGATTTGTCTCATTATAACCTGGGTCCATCACTAAAAATTTTAACTCAAAAGAAACTTTTCTATGATATTGCAATTCCTGAAAAAGTTTAGCCATTAACATGGAATCTTTTCCACCAGAAATACAAACTGCAATCTTATCTCCTTCTTGTATTAACTCATAATCTTTCACTGCTTTTGCAAATCTAGAAAATAATTCTTTATGAAATTTTTTTCTAATACTTTTTTCAATTTCTTTTGAAACATGTTCTTCTGCCTCTTGCATATGTTCTAGCAACCATCCATGATAACCACCACTTAAACTGTAAGCCTGACAACCTATATTTTGCAATTCTCTTGCTTTTTCTTTACTAAAAAATCCTTTTGTACAATAAAGAATTAGCTTTTTATCTCCAATTTCATTTACATATTCTAGATTTAACTGTTCTTTTGACTTATGCACTGCACCAGAAATCATTCCATATGTTATCGCAGATTCTTCCCGAATATCCACTAACTGATAACTCTCTTTCTTCAGTTCTTTTAATTGCTTGTAAGTAATTTCTATATTTTCCATACTAAATCCTATTCTTCTACTTTTTTTAGTTACCAATAAGAATATAACGCCTTTAACTTCTATTATTCCCCCTATAGATAGGAATAAGTAATGTCCACAATCTTATAATATTGCCTCTTATGTAGGGACAATTATAACAAACAACATATCTTATGGCAACCTTTCTTATTTTTCCTTTATTTTCATAATATAATACCTCTGGTATTCTTGTTAGAAAGTGCAATTTGGTTTTATGGAAGTTAAATACTTGGCAGATTTCACTAAATATTTACATCTTCTCACAGAAGATTTCTCACAACTACTTTGCTGTTGCTTGCGAGAATAAAACTTTTTACACCTTTACAATTTACCAGAGGCTATATCACTTTTTCTAATTCTAAAGATTTTTTGGATAAAACAAGTATCTACGATTTATCAAAACTTATATATGATTCTTTCATTATTTTTTATCTTTTTTGGTATATTGATACACTTTTAAAGTCACCGTTCCATCTTCATTTAAAGTAAAAGTTTCAATATATACTTCTTTTTCATCACTGTTATTAATTATTTGCTTTTGCTTTGACATTCCAATTTTATGATTTTCAAAAACACTATCCAACAAAAGAGTGGCGGAAGAACTCATTCCTTCTTCTCCTATTTGATAGGAATAAGTAAAATATCCTTCTTTATCTGGTGTAAGAACTTGTGTCAAATTTTCCATTATTTTGCTGTTTTCCTCTAAATCTGCTTCTTCCCAATTTGCAATTTGGTCAGCAACCTGACTAACAAAGCTTGTATCTTTTTCCTGTTCTCTTTCTTCTGTTTCTGAATCTTCCTTACCATTTTCTAATTCTTTTAAATAAGCCTCTGCAGCCTCCTTATTTGCCTTTGATTTATCTAAAGGTAAATCGAACAAAGCATTTACACCACTATAAGATTCGTTTCTAGTAATTTCTCCACTAGTTTTGTCAAATTTATAAGCATCTCCATCAAAAAATGTACCACTATTAACAGCTAAATATAAGGTTCGATCTGCAAATATTTCTACATTATCTGATTCTGTAATACGATACTGAACTCCATCTTGTATGATTTCAGTATATCCTCCTCCCATAGTCACAAGATTAAATTGATTGGGATCCTGTCCTTTTATCAATGGAGATACAAAAAAGGGGTCTTCTCCATAATTTTCATCACTTGTAGCTGGTCTTGGTGTTCCATCTTTATTTTCAATCGCTGTTACTACATAAGTAGCATCCTTTCTTAGTCCTTCTACCTCTTCATTTTCTACATAATAACTTAAATTTTTTCCTGAAACTACTCCTAAAAATGTAATTTTATAATTTCCATACTCTTGAGATTCATTAATTGCAATGGCATTTTCACTTTGGAATGCTGCTGTAAGACCTTTATCCTCCACAATTTCTGCCACTTTATCTGGAGTCAAATATTTCCAAGCCGCAAATGCAGTGAAAGATCCTGCTGAGAGAGCAATTATTGCTATCAACGCTGTTACGGGTAACCTTTTATGATATTTTTTACTCATTTCCTCTGTCTCCTTTGCCTTTTTCAAAATTTTCTGATTCAACCAGTAATCTGGTTCTTCTTTTGGAGAAAGGGCCTGTCTTAACAACTGATCCAAATCTGTATCATGTTTCATCTAAAACAACCTCCAATTCCTGTCTTAACAGCTTTCTTGCTTTGTACAGCCTGCTTTTTATTGTCCCTTGTGGAAGCTTCATAATCTTACTAATTTGTTCTATTGGAAGTTGCAACATATAATACAGATACACGGGTATGCGATATTTATCTTCTAGTTTTGCAACAACTTCCTTTACTTGTAACTGCAATTCTTGTCTTAAAAATTCTTCTTCCAGAGAATGTTCCTGTCCCAAAATTTCACTACTAACAATCTCTTCTGTCAATTGTTCATTCCCTGCAATCCGTTTTCTCCAAGCATATTTTCGCTTTTTATTTTTCCAAATACGCAGTGCAATAGAAACAAAATAACTTTTTGGGTTTCTTTCATAATCTATCTTTTCTCCCAATTCTACTGCTTTCAAAAAAGTATCTTGGTAAAGATCCTCAGCTTCTTGTTTATTTTGGGTAAGCTGGCTGCAAAATGCATAAATATCTTTTCCATATTCATTTATACATTGCTCCAACTGTATATCTTTCATTTTATTCAACCTTTCAGACGTCTTTCTAAGGTCATATCATATGCCCTTCACTTATACATTGTAATAATTATTTCTTTGGTTCATACAATTTACTTTTTTTTGGATATACTATATACTATTGTTGAAAAATTATAAGTGTCATACTCTATCAGATTACCTAAATTCTCAGATGGGCTTGAATTTCTTACGAGTAAATACAACCATAATCCTCACTTTGCCTTCATGAAAACAATAGGAATATACCTTGTAAATTAGCCAAATGACCATTATAAGATGTCCCAGAAGGTATACAATCAGCCGAATGGTCATTATGGGATACCTCTAGAGAGTTTATTAACTACTTGTAAAAAAATAGAAAAAAATCTTATTTATTAAGAAAATAATTTCATGCCCACTTAATTTGATTAAATTATCAAAAAATCTGAATTTTTAGAAAGGAACTTTTACATGGAAAAAATGAAAACCCCTATTTTGGGAAATAATATTTATATTGCTCCTGGTGCTATTGTCTGTGGTAATGTTACACTTGGTGATAATACTAGTATTTGGTTTAATTCTGTAGTCCGTGCTGAAACTGCTTCTATAGTAATTGGAAAAAACACTAATATTCAGGATAATTGTGTTCTTCATGTTGACCAAGGTGCTGATATTTATATAGGTAATCAAGTTACCATTGGACATGGTGCAATTATTCATGGCTGTACCATACACAGTAATTCTTTGATTGGTATGGGAGCCATCCTTTTAAATCATGCTGTAATCGGAAGAAATTGTATGATTGGAGCTGGTACATTGATTACTCAAAACACTACTATTCCTGATAATTCTTTGGTAATTGGCAACCCAGGAAAAGTGGTAAGAAATATTACAGAAAGTGAAATAGAACATATCAGACAAAATGCGGAACATTATGTGAGAGAAGCTGCAAATTATACCCTCTAAGGCATTCCATTATGCCATGCGGCGTGTCACAAGGTATAGAAATAAAACATAAAACGTTCCCTTGGCAGAGGAGATTTGTGTGTGGTATTTTACAATGGATATGGTATAATTAAATTCTGTTAATGGTGAATCAGTCAGAGGGAAAGGAAATAGTATATAAGTTTAGTAGGATTAAGCTGTATTTTTTATGTTCCTAATATAAAGAAAATGGAAGAATTTTATGTGCCACATTTAGGGTTTAAGGCAGTTGAATATCTGGAATACAAAGAAGCGCATATCTGATAAGATAGAACTTCTTTTAATATTAAGGTCTGGTTTATCATACTAAAATATTTTATTAAGGAGCAGATTATTTATTATGAGAAAAATTGCTGATAATTTTTGTGGTTATCTAAATGTGGGGGGATGACAAATATACCATTCAATTGACTTTAAAATAGAAAATAAAAAAGTAACATTAACATTTTCTGTAAGACAGGATGAGGGAACAAATGGCATAGAACATCAAGGTGCAAGAATATTATAAAATAATCAAAAAACTTATTGCTATTTTAACTTCACAAAATAATGTTTTCTTTGGGATATATCTTAGCCAAAAAAATTCTGATGATAAGTATTTTGAAACGGGGATTTGTAAAATTTTTGACCGCTATGATAATTATTCTACGGGGAAGTGTCATAATGTGATACCAAATTTAATAGAAGGAATTGTAAATAGTAAAGCTGACTCGTTGCTTGAACTTCTGCCTGAAAATAATAAAATGATTAGCCAGATATCAATAAAAAATGTTCATAGAGGTTGCTTACCATCTGGAGGATAAGAGGAGCAGAAAGAAAGATGTTCTCATAGAGGAATTAAAAAAGAATATCAAAAAAATGATAGCAGATTTTTCAAAATCTCATAATGAAATTGATGTTAACAAAGAAACTACAATAAGCAGTTCTTTTCAATACCTTGATTATACATTGAAACAAAAAATTATCACCTTATATAATGAAAACTGTGATGTAGCCGATGCAATAGTTTCAAAATGGCGATTACCGCAAGTAAATGAGGCTAATATAGGTTCTTTTGTAAAACTGCGCAATAACAAAACACATTCTGGTATGGTTAAATGGGGGGATAGTGCAAAATTATATGCACCATTGTTTGCTATTGTTTATGCCAGCTTTTTCAGATATATTGGATTGCCAGATGAAATAATTAGCTGTGCATTATTGCAGATTTTTTAGGAAGAGTGTCAGAATATGCGCAGGTAAAAACTTATCATTAAAAAATGCACCCCTGTTCGACTATGGAAAGAATACAAATAAGGGATGTGATTTACTACGATTTGCTCCATTTTGCAAAAAATCTAGTAAAACAAGGGTAATAAAACTAAAAATATTAAGTCCCCAAAACGTGTAAAAACATGGCATTTGAGGGTATTTTGAGAAAGGAAAAAGATATGATTAAAATACTTTTTATCTGCCACGGCAACATTTGTCGTTCGCCAATGGCAGAATTTGTAATGAAAGATATGGTAAAAAAACAGGAATTAGAGGATGAATTTTATATTGCTAGTGCGGCAACTAGTACAGAAGAAATTGGAAATCCAGTACATCATGGAACCAGAAATAAGTTAGCACAAGTTGGAATTTCGACTGCTGGTAAGTATGCAGTTCGTATGGAACGAAAAGACTATCAAAAATATGATTATATTATAGGAATGGATAGATGGAATTATAAAAATATGCTTCAAATTATAGGTAAGGATAGAAATCATAAAATTAGTTTATTGTTAGATTATACGGACCATCCAAGGGATGTGGCAGACCCTTGGTATACAGGAGATTTTGAAAAAACTTATGAGGATGTAATAGCAGGATGTAGTGGATTACTAACTTATATCAAAAAACAACATGCACTCATATAAGAATGGTCTTTTTGCCACTTTGGGATACTTTAAAGATACTTTCCATAAGTGGCTATTTTACCACATGAAGGTAATTCATCTCTACCAGAGAAACTGTCAACCACAATACAAAGCGGCGTTCATTTTATTGTTAACTGCTCTTGCTAGGCTTGCTCTTATCTCATTAAAAAATTCAAAATCTGTTCATTAAAATCTTTTGCTTCTTCATATGCTGCATGACCAAGACCATTATAAATAAACAACTCGCTCTGACTAATTTTTTCGGCTATTAAAGAAGCCGCAGTTGTTCCAACAATTTTATCGTAATCTCCGCCAATCACTAATGTAGGGCATACTATTTTGTTCAATTCCATATAAGCATTGTGGTTGATACAAGAAGCTGCCTGTATGAGAAAGCGCTTAAAACTTTTTGGCTTTCCTATTCTTCCAATGAACGGATAAATTCGCCGATACTTTTTCAAGTATCTTTCTGAATATGACTTTTCTGCTGTATCTATCATTAAATCCTTATAATTTCCTTGTA
>CAJUHG010000010.1:0-49686 GCA_910586005.1 uncultured Lachnospiraceae bacterium
TTCCTTACTGGCTGTAAGGGATATTAACCATAAATATATTGTAGTAGAAAGGAAGGAAAAGGATGAGAGAACAGTTGACAAAAAGTGATGTAAAAAAGATAAAAGATGAGATAGAGTATAGAAAGTTAGTAGTGCGTAAAGAGGCGATAGAAGCAGTGAAAGAAGCAAGAGCGCATGGAGATTTAAGTGAAAATTTTGAGTATCAT
The DNA here is from genome assembly GCA_910586005.1 of uncultured Lachnospiraceae bacterium. Taxonomy (GTDB): domain Bacteria; phylum Bacillota; class Clostridia; order Lachnospirales; family Lachnospiraceae; genus Petralouisia. The sequence goes on from CAJUHG010000010.1 coordinate 207, forward strand.
GCGGCAAAGAAAGATAAAAATAAAAATGAAAGTAGGATACGTTATCTAGAACGTATGTTAAAGACAGCAGAAATTGTATCAGATGAGTCAAAAGAAGATGAAGTGGGAATTAATAATACAATTACTATTTATTTTGAAGAGGATGAGGAAGAGCAAGTGTTTCGTTTGGTAACTTCTATTAGAGGAAATTCTATGAAAAATCTTATTAGCACAGAATCACCAATTGGAAAGGCTATTCTTGGACATAAGATAGGTGACCGCATTCAGATTAAAGTAAATGATAGTTATAGTTATTATATTATAATAAAAGAGATTGAAAATACAGCAGAAGATGAAACAGATACCATTCGGAGTTATTAATCTATATTATAAATTTTTCTATGGCATTTTTCAAGTCCTCAAGTGCCTTAGGGTCCTCATGTTCTACCACAGAAGGTTCTGTAGGAAGTTCGTGTGTATGAGAAGATTTCTGTGCATGGGAAGATTCTGTAGAAAGTACATGTTTAATTAAGAGGGTTCTATGGAAAGTTTCTGTTCATGACAAAGTTTAGTTTCTGTCAGCTTGTGTTTCATACATAAAATCCTTTCTTATAAAAACCAGATATTTTCACTGGTAGAAGATACACAAGAAGCGCCCGCAGAAAGCATAGAGATAACATCTTCTTTATCAGAAATCAGTCCTCCAGTGATAACAGGTACAGGGATAATATTACAGATGCGCGTAAGGATTCTGGGCATAAGGGCTGGAAGAATCTCTACTACATCTGGTTTTACATTTTGAAGTTGTTTTTCAATATTAGAAAATGCCATAGAATCAATCACAAAAAAACGAAGTACTGTATACATAGAAAGTTTAGTGGCATATTTTATCAAAGCGGGTTTAGTAGAAATAATACCATCAGCATCTGTACATTTGTGAATAAAGTCTACAGCAATTTCCTTAGAAGCTAGTCCAAGGATTAAATCAATATGTACAAAGGCAAGTTTTCCAGAGGTCTTTATCTTTGCAACAATATCAGCAATATTGCAAATATCACCAAAAAGAATGAAAATAATGCGACTATCACAAGATAGAGCATGTTCAAGACTTTTAAAATTATTTACTGCTGCTATTATAGGAGAATCTTCAATTGCTTCCCGAAATTCCTTTTTCATAAGTTCGCTCCTTAAATATCTAGGTTTTCTTATTGGTAATGCATATAATTTGTATTATACATGATAAGAAGAAAAATGGCTATATAGCAGTTATATATTTTTGAATTTTGTTTTCTTGTTTGCTAAGATTCTTACATATTTGGTAATAACAGATATAAATAAACTGCTGTTATATAACAGCAGTTTATTTTGTCTGGGAAAATTTTGAGAATTTCTTATGATACCAAGATTAAAATAATTTTAGTCCCAATCTGATTGTGGGATATTTTATTGCTAACTATTTTTTCTGGGAAAAATCAAGATCTTGATTAGAATACATATGTGCCTGTTGTAGTAGATAGTTTTGTTCTTGTGGGCCAAGTGTACGATATGTATCTAATAAATCTTCTTCTTTGTCATCATAGAATCCATTTGTAGTGTATGGTCTGCGGATGTTTGTAACACCTAATAAATAATCAATAGATACTCTAAAATAGTTGGCAAGTTTAATAAGTGTTGAAAAATCTGGTTCACGGTCTCTCCTTAAATATCCATTTAATGTAGATGGTGCAATATGGAGTTCTGTGGATAATTTTTTCTGTGTGAGATTGTTTTCCTCTAATAAATTTTCCAATCTGCTGGATAACTTCATAAAATATTCCTCTTTTGTAAAAAAATTAACATTACAAGAATATTTTACGAAAAAATTTATGGAAAATAATGGAAATATTCAAAAATCAAAGATGATTCAATTATAATTCACAAATGTGAATTATAATGTGTTTTTATTGCCAGCCTCCATCAAGAGTAATGATTTGACCAGTAAGATAAGAAGGGGCGTTTGTAAGAGATAAGACCAGATTAGCAACTTCTTTTGTAGTGCCAAAACGACCAGCAGGAATCTCTTCAGAAAGTTGTTTACGTTCCTCTTTAGAAAAACAATGATTCATTCTAGTATCTATCACACCACAGGCAATTGCATTTACAGTAATGTTAGAAGGAGCAAGTTCTTTTGCAAGAGCTTTTGTAAAGGCATTAACACCGCCTTTAGAGGCAGAATAAGCTACTTCACAGGATGCTCCTACATTGCCCCATACAGAAGAAATATTTAAAATAGAACCAGATTTATTGTGAACCATAGAAGGAATGGCATACTTGCAACAGCAAAAAAGAGAGGTGAGATTTACTTGTATAATTTTATTCCATTCCTCAAGGCTCATATCAGAAAGTAATCCAATATGAGAAATACCAGCATTATTTACTAAAATGTCAATTTGTTTAAATTTTTCCATAATGATTTCAAAAGCATTTGACACAAAAATTTCATCACTTACATCACCTATTAGTGGAAGGCAAGGAATAGAATATGTTTCAGTCAGATATTCTGCAAAAATTTGTAATTCTTTCACAGAAGAATTACAGTTAATAGCAAGTGTATAACCTGCTTGAGCAAATTCTTCAGCAATGGCATGTCCAATACCATGAGAAGCCCCAGTAATAAAAGCAGTTTTTGTCTTCATAAGTTTTCATAGGCACAGCAATTTACTGCTTTTAAGTAGTAAAAAAGTGCCATAGTCCTTTCTTAGTCTTTAATTTCTAGATAATTTTATGATTAATAGTAATGTTATGTTAGACAGAAGGAAAAAAATTGTCAAGGAAAATAATGTCAGCATTTATTGTATTCATATTTTGAATATGCTATAATAACATCAGATGTGATAGTATCATATCTAAAGTAATCAACCGCAGGTATCAATATCTTATGCGGAAATAAATGGAAAAGGGGTTGGACACCATGCGTATCACAATCAGTGGAAAAAATATTGAAGTAACAGCAGGATTAAGACAAGCAGTAGAAGATAAGTTGTCAAAGTTAGAAAGATATTTTACACCTGAAACAGACATTCTTGTAACTTTAAGTGTAGAAAAAGAACGTCAGAAAATTGAAGTTACCATTCCTGTGAAGGGCAATATCATTCGTTCAGAACAAGTAAGTAATGATATGTATGTTTCCATAGATTTAGTAGAGGAAGTAATTGAAAGACAGTTGAAGAAATATAAGAATAAGATTATAGATCAAAAACAGTCTTCTGGTAATTTCCAGCAAGAATTTATTGAAAAAGAGATAGAAGATGATGAAGATATAAAAATTATTCGTACCAAACGTTTTGGAATGAAGCCTATGTATCCAGAAGATGCATGTATTCAAATGGAATTATTAGGACATAATTTTTTTGTTTTCCAAAATGCAGAGACAGAAGAAGTAAATGTTGTATATAAGAGAAAAGGAAACACCTATGGTTTAATTGAGCCTGAATTTTAGAACTTATTTTAAGACAAGCCCTCATTGCTCAAGATGGGGGTTTGTTTTTTAGCTTATAGGAAATACCTTGTTACATTAAAGTGTGAAAGTATATTCCTATAAGATAAAAACAATTATGCACACTCAGACAAGTTCCCTATTTGATTTTTAGAAATATTATTTATGGAAGGAAGAGTTCTTGCCACAATGAATAAAATAGTATAAGATAGCGGCAGAATATTGAAATTCAAGGAGGTTTCTAAATGAATATTGTAGTATTAGCGGGTGGACTAAGTGCTGAACGTGATGTATCCTTTGTTACTGGAAATAATGTGACAAATGCTTTAAGAAAAAATGGGCATAAGGTAATTTTGTTGGATGTTTTTATGGGATATAGTGATAAAGAGGAAGATTTGACAGACATCTTTGAACGAGCGCAAGAAATCAGTGTTAAAGTAACTGGAATTTCCTCAGAAGCACCAGATTTAGAAGCAGTAAAAAGAAAGAGAAAGGATCAAAGTGCATGTTTGTTTGGACCTAATGTGATTCCAATGTGTCGTATGGCAGATATTGTATTTATGGCGCTTCATGGGGAAAATGGAGAGGATGGAAGAATTCAAGCAGCCTTTGATTTATATGGAATTCAATATACAGGAACTGGATATTTAAATAGTGCGCTTGCTATGGATAAAGAACTGTCAAAGCGATTATTTTTAGCAAATCATATTCCAACACCAAAAGGAATATCTATGAAGCGAGACAATTGCCAATGGGAATTTGGAAAGACTAGATTAAAATTACCTTGTGTAGTAAAACCTTGTTGTGGAGGTTCTAGTATAGGAGTATCTATTGTTAGAACAGAAGAGCAATATAGAAAGGCTTTGAAAGAAGCCTTTTATTGGGAAGAGAAAATAATTATAGAAGATTACATCAAGGGAAGAGAATTTTCTGTAGGAGTAATAGATTTTAAAGCACTTCCAATTATTGAAATTGCTCCTTTAGAGGGTTTTTATGATTATAAAAATAAATATGCTGCTGGAAGTGCAATCGAAACGTGTCCAGCCGATTTATCAGAAGATATTACAAAAAAGATGCAATATTATGCGGAAGAAGTAGCAAAAGTATTGGGATTGAATACTTATGCTCGTATGGATTTTCTTTTAGATGAAGAAAGGAATATGTATTGTTTGGAAGCTAATACATTGCCAGGAATGACACCAATTAGCCTACTCCCTCAGGAAGCACAGGCAGCAGGTATGAGCTTTGAACAACTTTGTGAAAAAATTATACAAATTTCTAAAAAGAAATATCGGTAAGTGGAGGAAGATATGAAGAATATGACTTTGGAAAATATTGCAAAAGCATGTAATGGAGTTTATATGGGAGAAAAAACTCAAAAGCAAATGGAAGTATGTGGGGTAGTTACAGACAGTCGTCAAGTGGAAACTGGGTTTTTGTTTATTCCTGTAAAAGGTGCAAAGGTGGATGGACATGATTTTATACCAGAGGTTTTTAGAAAAGGTGCAGCAGCAGTTTTGTCAGAAAAAGAATTAGAGCACTGTGACAAGCCATATATAATGGTAAAGTCTAGTTTACAGGCCTTAAAAGATATTGCAAAATTTTATCGTAGTCAACTTAATATTCCTATCATTGGAATTACTGGAAGTGTTGGAAAAACCAGCACAAAAGAGATGATAGCATCTGTCTTATCAGAAAAATATAAAGTTTTAAAAACAGCAGGTAATTATAATAATGAAATTGGAGTTCCACTGACATTGATGCAGATTCAGGAAGAACATGAGGCGGCAGTGATAGAAATGGGAATTTCAGATTTTGGAGAAATGCACCGTTTAGCAGAAATGACACAGCCAGATATTTGTGTTATTACTAATATTGGAATTTGTCATTTAGAAAACTTAAAGACTAGAGATGGTATTTTAAAGGCAAAAAGTGAAATTTTTGATTTTATAAATCCAAAAGGGTATATTGTCTTAAATGGGGAAGATGATAAATTATCTATGATTACAGAGGTAAAAGGAATTTACCCTATTTTTTATGGATTTAAAGAGAATCAAAGAGTGGAACAAGATATTTTTGCTAATAATGTAAAGAATTGTGGATTAAAGGGTGTGAAAGTAGATATTCACACTGCAAAAGGAACACTTCATGTTCATATTCCAATTCCAGGACAACACAATATTTATAATGCTATGGCAGCAGTAGGTGTGGGACTTTCACTTGATATGGAATTAGAGGAAATAAAAGCGGGAATTGAAAAAGTAGAAACGATTGGCGGGCGTACAAATTTAATAGAAATAGGAGAACTGTTATTAATAGATGATTGTTATAATGCCAATCCAGTATCTATGCGAGCTTCTATTGATGTGTTGAGTCATGGACTTGCAAGAACGGTTGCAGTTTTAGGGGATATGGGAGAATTAGGAGAAAATGAAAAACAACTTCATTATAAGGTAGGAACTTATGTAGCAGAAAAACAAATTGATACCTTGTTTTGTGCAGGTTCATTATCTAAGGAGATTGCTAATGGAGCTTGTGATACCAATGATTGGTGCGAGGTGTTTTATTTTGAATCGAAAGAGGAAATGTTACCAGAACTTTTAAAATATCTTCAGGAAGGCGATACTGTGTTAGTAAAAGCCTCTCATTTTATGGATTATCCCAAAGTGGTAGAAGCAATCAAAGAAAGTTTTCAATAAGATTTAAAAAAGACTAAAAAATATAATGCAAGTTAAGGGTAATTCTTTCTGTAATAAGAAAGGATACCCTTTTTTCTTCTATAGGAAATACCTTATCATGGGAAAGTGTGAAGGTATTTCCTATAGAAGAAAACAATAGAAAGTTCACTTTGGGAACTTTCTATTGTTATGAATCATATGCGCACGCTTCAAGTTCGATAATGTTCCTTACTTTGTTATTTCTATAAATCTGCTTTTAGATTTTACTTAACATAGATTTGTGTTGTTCTAGCATTGTTTCAATTTTAGACTGTGTATATGCACCAGAAAATTTTCTTTGTTCTTTATCTAAATCTTTTAATAAAATAGGTTCTCCATATTCAATAATCACATGACATTTTCTAATAAAAGGCATATGACTTTCTAGAATATTATGACTATTACTGATTGCAATAGGAATAATAGGGCATCCTGTTTTTTCAGCCATTTTTAAACTGCCTTCTTTGAAATGCATCATTCCATTTTCAGGATGAGGATTTCTAGTGCCTTCAGGGAAAATACACATGGAAATACCATTTTTAATCTGTTCTATTCCTGTTAAAATCATTTTCATCCCTTCTCTCATATCAGAACGATCTAAAAAAAGGCAATAGAGGCGTTTCATCCAGCTAGAAAGGAGAGGAATTTTTTTCATTACATCTTTAGAAATGTATCCAGTAAGCCCTGGACATCTAGAATAAGTAAGAATAATATCAAAATAGCTTAGATGATTAGGGATATAAAGGACTGCCTGATCTTTTGGAACATGTTCTTGGCCAATAACAGTAAGTTTTGTTCCAGCAAGAAAAATAATAACTTTAAATGCCCATTGTACAATTCTAAGACTGCTAATATCTGCAGCATATGGATTAAATTTTTTTATAATCCATTCAATACACATAATTGGAATAGATAGAATTAGAAAAATAATTACAAAAGTTAGAATAAGAATTAGTCGTATCATAGCATATTACCTTTCGTTCAAGTTATGGAACAAGCATTTGGAAGAATGTCGCTAAAGCCACTGCGCTTGGCACAGCAAACCGGCCAAGTCCCTTATGAATAAGGAATTTAGGGAGTTGATGCGGACAAGTCTGCTTTGTTCTATTAGTTTTTCTAAATTGCTACTATACATTATACAAAGATGAAAGTGGAAATACAATCATAAATATAGAAAAAAATTCATAGAATGCATGAGAAATGTAAAAAAATTGGAGGAAGGTGATAGGATGAGAAAGATAAGAAAAGCTTGGGGAATAAAACAAAATAGAATTTATAGGATTTTTGTTATTTTTCTAATAGGTTTATGTATGTTTCAGGGGTGTGGAGTTGACAAAACAGATACAAAAAAGTTAAAAGATTTGTCCTATAAAATATTAGAAGAAAAAGAAATTCCACAAGAATTTTTAGAGGTAATAGAAGAAAAGAAGGAGACTATTTTTAAGTTGACATATACAGACAAAGAGTATCTTTATATTGCAGCAGGATATGGGACTCAGGAAACGGGAGGTTATAGTATTGCTGTAAATGAATGTTACTTAACAAAAAATGCGATATATTTTGATACTACATTGATAGGGCCTTCAAAGGGTGAAAAAATAAATCAAGTAAAATCCTATCCATATATTGTGATTCAAACAAAATATCTGGAAAAAAGTGTAGTATTTGAGTAATTTATAAAAATAATATAATCATAAAAATAACAAAAGAAAAAATATTAGTGCGGACAAGTTTAAAAGTAAGATTTGTACGCATGATTTTGAAAGAAATGCTCATACTATTTTTTAGAAAAGCCAGGCACAGATTTGGTGAATTGGCATAAAATAAGATAAGATAATGGCTATATAAGTAAATTTATTTGAATTTCTGGTGTTATTGTATTTGGATATTATGTTATGAAAAATAATTAGCATTTGATATGACAAATAAAGATAAAGTGTAAATTGCATGATGAAACCAATTTTATTCTATTAAATTTTGTGCAATCTGTTAATGCTTTTTCCAAGCATGTCCAGGACAAATGTTATAAATGCAGAATACGAAACTCTGGGAAAGCAAAGATTTACAAATTGTCAAAGTGTGTTATAATAGTAGACAAAGATTTTTTGCTGGAAGGTAGGAATGTCTCTGATATTTTTGTTGTGGAGGCAGTCAACTTTGTTGATATAAAACTTTTCCACATTTCTGTAATCTGTTGGAGATTATAACTAGAAGAAAGACTAGTCAACTAGTAAAATATTGCATAGTCCTCCAGCAGGGTATCATAAATAAAAGATTACTATTAGTAACTGCTTGTATGAAAAATATAGCATAGAGGTGCAATATGGAACAGTATGTAATTAAGGGAGGTAATCCGTTAGTAGGTGAGGTAGAAATCAGTGGTGCTAAAAATGCAGCTTTGGCAATTTTGGCAGCGGCTATTATGACGGACGAAACCGTAACAATAGACAATTTGCCCGATGTAAGAGATATTAATGCTTTACTTCAAGCAATGGGAGATATCGGAGCAAGAATAGATAGAGTAGATGCACACACAGTTAAAATAAATGGTTCCTATGTAAAAGATATTCCAGTAGATTATGAGTCTATGAAAAAAATTAGGGCTTCTTATTATTTATTGGGTTCCTTACTTGGAAAATATAAAAGAGCGGAAGTTACATTACCAGGAGGATGCAATATTGGCAGTAGACCAATGGATTTGCATATTAAAGGATTTCGTGCGCTTGGAGCCCATGTGGAAATTCGAAATGGCGCAGTTGCTGCAGAGGCAGAGCATTTAATTGGAAGTCATATCTATTTAGACAAGGTATCTGTGGGAGCTACTATTAATATTATGATGGCAGCTGCTATGGCAGAAGGAAAAACTACAATAGAAAATGCAGCAAAGGAGCCACATGTAGTGGATGTAGCGAATTTTTTAAATAGTATGGGAGCAAACATACGTGGTGCAGGTACAGATGTGATACGTATTGTGGGAGTAGAGCGACTTCATAAGACGGAGTATTCTGTAATACCAGATCAGATTGAAGCAGGAACCTTTATGTTTGCTGCTGCTGCAACAAAGGGAGATGTAACTGTTAAAAATGTAATACCAAAGCATTTAGAAGCCACTACAGCAAAGTTATTAGAAGCAGGTTGTGAAGTGGAAGAATTTGATGATGCGGTCCGTGTAGTGGCTTCAAAGCCTTTGCGACACACACAAGTTACTACTCTTCCTTATCCAGGATTTCCAACAGATATGCAACCACAGATCTCTGTAGTACTTGGGATTGCACAGGGAACTAGTACAGTGACAGAAAGCATTTTTGAAAATCGTTTTAAATATGTAGATGAATTAACACGTATGGGAGCAGATATAAAGGTTGAAAGCAATATTGCTATTATCAATGGTGTAAAGGGATATACAGGGGCTCGTGTAAGCGCACCTGATTTAAGAGCAGGAGCTGCCCTAGTGATTGCAGGACTTTCGGCGGAAGGCACTACAATTATAGATGATATCCATTATATTCAACGTGGCTATGAGTGTTTTGAAGATAAACTAGAAGCTTTGGGAGCGCAAATTGAAAAAGTAAGTTCTGAAAAAGAGATTCAGAAATTCCAATTTAAGGTAAGCTAACCAGAGAGATTCTTAGGATGGAGTAACGCTGCTGATATAAAATGAAAGAAAAAGTGAATAGAAATTGAGAAAAGCGGGTATGGTAATAAAAAATGCGCAAATTGCAGTTATCTATGTGCAAAGGAGGAGACAAATGTTATATCCAATATTAACACCATCTCGCTTTTTAAGTGATTTAAGTGGTGTATGGAATTTTAAATTAGATAATGGCAAAGGATTTACAGAAAAATGGTATGAAAAGCCACTAGAAGATGCTATGACAATGCCAGTGCCAGCTTCTTATAATGATTTGAAAGAGGGAATTGATTTTAGAGACCATTATGGTTGGGTGTTTTATCAGAGAAAAATATCATTACCTTCTGTTATTAGAGAACAGCGCCTTATATTGCGCTGTGACGCAGTAACTCATCATGCAAAAGTATATTTAGATCATGAATTAATTTGTGAGCATAAAGGGGGATTTTTACCTTTTGAAATAGAGATTACAGAGAAAATGACAGAAGGAGAACATCTTTTGACAATTGCAGTGGATAATGTAATTGATTATACTACTTTGCCAGTAGGTGGAAAAGGTGATATGTTAGGTGGTATGATGGGAAATATGGGGGGAACAGAGGATAGAAAACCTCAAAATCATCCAAATTTTGACTTTTTTAACTATTGTGGAATTACCCGCCCTGTCAAAATTTATACTACACCTAAAGATTATATAAAGGATATTTCTCTTGTGGCAGAAGTAAAAGGAACTTGTGCTTCTATTAAATATAATATAGAAGCGATAGGAACAGGAACTTGTAAGATAGAAGTGTATGACCAAAAAGGAAATAAAGTGGCAGAAGAGACGGGCAGCGAAGGTGTATTGTCTATAGAAAATGTTGTACTTTGGCAGCCAATGAAACCATATTTATATGAAGTGAAGGTTACCTTTGGAACAGATGAATATACATTACCTTATGGAGTACGAACTGTTCGTGTAGAAGGTACAAAGTTTTTGATAAATGGAAGACCCTTTTATTTTAAAGGCTATGGAAAACATGAAGATACTTTTCCTAATGGTAGAGGGATCAATTTACCTATGAATACCAAAGATATTTCTCTTATAAAATGGCAAGGAGCAAATAGTTTTAGAACGAGCCATTATCCCTATAGTGAAGAAATGATGCGTCTTTGTGATAGAGAAGGAATTGTAGTGATAGATGAAACTACTGCAGTGGGAGTAAATTTACAGTTTGGTGGTGGTGCAAATTTTGGTGGTGAAAAGATAGGAACTTTTGATCCAAAACATGGCATACAAACGCAAGAACATCACAAAGAAGTAATTAAAGATTTAATTTCTAGAGATAAAAATCATGCCTGTGTGGTAATGTGGAGTATTGCAAATGAGCCAGATTCTAGTGCAGAAGGTGCCTATGAGTATTTTAAGCCTTTATATGATTTAGCAAGGGAGTTAGATCCTCAAAAACGTCCTTGTACATTAGTTAGTGTGCAGATGGCAGAGCCAGAAAAAGACTGTTCTGCACAGTTAAGTGATGTTATTTGTTTAAATCGTTATTATGGTTGGTATTTTGGAGGTCCTGATTTGGAAGGACCAGAAATGGCGTTGCGCAAAGAATTAGACTATTGGAAAAAAGTAGGAAAACCAGTGATGTTTACAGAGTATGGTGCAGATACGGTTCTGGGAATGCATGATACTACACCAGTGATGTATACAGAAGAATATCAAGTAGATTATTATAAAATGAATAATGGAGTATTTGATGATTATAATATAGTAGTTGGAGAACAAGTCTGGAATTTTGCAGATTTTGCTACTAGTCAAAGTTTATTGCGCGTACAGGGAAATAAAAAGGGTATTTTCACTCGTGATAGAAAACCTAAATTGGTAGCACATTATTTTAGAAACAGATGGCACAATATACCAGATTTTGATTATAAGAATTAATTAGCGTTTAAAAATTTATTAAGAAAAATTTGAAGTTTTCAATGTTAAAGATAAGTAATCTATTACTTAATAGCAATAGATTGCTTATTTTTATTTATGACAATAGAAAGTTCGTGTAGCATGTTTTCTATTGTTTACATGGAGGCAAAGTGAAAATCATCATCCAACTTGTTATCAATAGAAATTGGAGGTTTGTTAAGTGAAAAAATAAAGGTATAATTTGTCAAGGAAGAAATACTTGACATTATAAAAAAAACAGTGTATCTTTATAGAAAGAAAGATTGAAAAACCAAATATTGTATTAATTTCTCTTATTCAGAGTGGTGGAGGTACATAGGACCTAAGAAGCCACGGCAACCCCTCTACGGAAGGTGCTAACCTGAGCGAGCAATCGAACAATAAGAGGATTTGATAATCTTTTAGAATCAGGTCCGCTTAAAGCGGACATTTTTATTTTTTATGCACAGGGGGAAATTTTCCCTACTCAATGATATGCACGAGCGCATGGGAAGATTAGTACCCACATGGTGAATAAGAAAAAATCTTCTCTATTCAATTCTACATATTTGTAAACAGGAGGATGAAATGGAAAAACGATTATTTACATCAGAATCTGTAACAGAAGGACATCCAGACAAAATGTGTGATGCAATATCTGATGCAATTTTGGATGCATTAATGGCACAAGACCCAATGAGTCGTGTGGCATGTGAAACAGCTGCATGTACTGGATTTGTACTTGTAACTGGAGAAATTACAACAAAGGCTAATATAGACATTCCTCAGATTGTAAGAGATACTGTAAATGAAATTGGCTATAATGATGCAGCCACAGGTTTTGATGGCAATACCTGTGCAGTTATGGTAGCTCTTGACCAACAATCAGCAGACATTGCTATGGGAGTAGATAAAGCCTTAGAAGCAAAAGAAAATAAAATGTCTGAAGAAGAAATAGAAGCAATTGGTGCAGGGGATCAAGGTATGATGTTTGGATATGCAACAAATGAAACTCCCGAATTGATGCCTTATCCAATTTCTTTGGCACATAAGTTAGCACTTCAATTAACAAAGGTTCGTAAAGAAGGGATATTAAACTATCTAAGACCAGATGGTAAGACACAAGTCTCTGTGGAGTATGATGAAAATGGGGAACCTAGAAGACTAGAAGCAGTCGTATTGTCTACACAACATAATGCAGATGTTACACAAGAGCAAATTCAGGCAGATATTAGAAAATATGTATTTGAACCAATTTTACCTCAGAATATGGTAGATAATGAGACAAAATTCTTTATTAACCCTACAGGACGTTTTGTGATTGGAGGACCTCATGGGGATGCAGGTCTAACAGGACGTAAAATTATTGTAGATACGTATGGTGGATATGCACGTCATGGTGGTGGAGCTTTTTCTGGAAAAGATTGCACAAAAGTAGACCGTTCCGCAGCTTATGCAGCACGTTACGTTGCAAAAAATATTGTAGCAGCAGGACTTGCAGATAAATGTGAAATTCAATTATCTTATGCAATTGGTGTGGCACAGCCAACTTCTATTATGGTAGATACCTTTGGAACAGGAAAGATTTCTGATGAAAAACTAGTAGAGATGATACGTGAGAATTTTGATTTAAGACCAGCAGGAATTATTAAAATGTTAGATTTGAGACGTCCTATTTACAAACAGACATCTGCTTATGGACATTTTGGGCGTAATGACTTAAATTTACCTTGGGAAGCAACTGATAAAGTAGAAATTTTAAAAAACTATTTATAATAATAGTAATAAATTCTGTTTATTTTTTAAAAAATATATTTTAAGTCTATAGCCTGTGTTATGTGTTTATCAAAGTAAAATTTGCACATGATGCAGGCTATCATTAAATTTATTTTGTAATTGAATTTGAAGGATATATGTATTTTAATGGTTGTCAAAATTTCCTTTGAAGGAGTATACTAGAATTGAAATTATAAAAACAAAATTTTGATAGAAATATGGAAAATTTCCAGATATCAGTTCTAAACCATATACAAGATATAGGGAATGCAAGGGGGAAGGCATATTGATCTATACACCATTAACAATAAAGGCGATGAAAATTGCTTATGATGCACATCATGGACAAAAGGACGCAGGGGGAATTCCTTATATCTTTCATCCAATTCATTTGGCAGAACAAATGGATAGTGAAATTACTGTATGTGCAGCTTTACTTCATGATGTGGTAGAAGATACAGATATCACATTAGAAGAATTACAACAAGAATTTCCAAAAGAAATTATAGATGTAGTGGTATTACTAACACATCAGCCGAAAGAGGATTATTTTGATTATGTGCGTAGAATACGTAAGGACTGTGCAGCAAGATTAGTGAAACTAGCAGATTTAGAACACAATTCTGATGAAAGCAGGTTATCAGAAGCAGTTGATATAACAGAAAAACGTAAGGAGTTGTGGCGTGTAAAATATGAAAAGGCACATGCGATTTTGATGGAGAGTGATCCAAAAGTATATGAAAAATTGAATGTAATTAGAAGGGAATTATTATCTCAAAGTCAAGAAATTATGAAAGAGCATAGATTTGAGATTTTTGGAGCTATCCAACAAATGATATATATTCTTGGAAGAGCGCAAATAGAAGGATTATATGCAGTGGAACAGGAAGCAAAACAATTGACAAATAGTACAAGCTGTACAGAACAATTTTTGGGCAGAAGTTTACAAAGGATAACCAAAATGAATATATTTCTGATAGAAGGAATGCTTGAAGAATATTGCTCTGTTCAAAGAGAGTATAGTGAAGGGTTGATTATGTATATCTATATTCGTGGGGTAATGATGATGATAAAAGGGGAAAATAGTCGGACTTGTGAAGCAATATTTTTATCAATGTTACCAATAGAAGAACGAGAGATATTTCAGAGATATCCAAACAGAAAGTCCAAGTTTTCAGATTTGAGGTGAAGTAATATGTGTGTAATAAAAGAATGGGATATGACAGAAAGCTTGGAGGAAATTAAAATACTTGCCATGAAAGTTCAAGAAAGTGCTTTCCATAAATATAAGGAGGAAATATTCAAAGCATGGAAACTGACATATTTATTGTTGGATTTTGTAGAAGAACAAGGAATGCTTACATTACAAGAAAAGTTAGAAAATTTAAAAAAAAGTAATGTACCATTAATAGATATTTTGACTAATGTGATACTTCTGCTGGTAGATGGGGAAAAATTGAATATTATAATAGAAATTATGATAAATGATTTTTATACTAGAAAATTACAAAATCAAGAAATTTATTTTGCATACCTTTATATGATTTGTATAAAAGAAATAAAACAAGATAGTTATAATTTGTTATTGGATTTCCCAAAAAGGAAATTTGCAAATAAATGGGTACAGAATCATTTTTTTTTGGTACCAGAAAAATACCAAAGAGAATTGTTAGAGTATATAGAAAAAAGAGTATAACTTTTAGAAATGAGTTCTTGAATATAAGAATAGCTTTATATAAATTTTATAATTTTTTAGAAAAATACCATAGGATTTTGTCAAAAAACTGTTATAATATAAGCTATTGGAGGTTTTAGAACTATTATGAAGTTAAGAACTAGATTAATCATTTCGTTCTGTATTATTATATTTGTACCAGTTTTATTGGCAGGTGCTACTATGTGGGGATTTGGTAAATATCAGATGAAAACCATAAGGCAGATTTATAATATGGATGGAAATGCTTATGACTATTTTATCAATTCTTTTAAAATGCTTAGTAATTTTACAAAATCTGACTATGAGACTCTTCAAAAAGTGGCGCTAGAAACGCCAGAGAAAATGGAAGAATTGTCATATCTAGAATCAGTCAATGAAGAACTTGCTGATAAATATTCTTTTTTAATGGTTCGTCGAGAAAATGAACTGACCTATCAAGGAAATCGTAAAGATGCAAGTTTTCTAGAAGAAAAATTACCAGAATATGGCGGTGAAATTCTTCAAAGCGCAAAATCAGGATTTTATTTAGAGGGAGAAGAACAGGCAATTATTAAACAGATTGATTTTAGATTTCAAAATGGAAATAGAGGAAGCGCTTTTATTGTTACAACTATGGAAAAGATTTTACCAGAGGTGAAAGGGGTAATTTTTGATTTAATTATTTCCATTGTACTTATTTTGGTTTTTACAGCAGGAATGTTGACGATGTGGATTTATCAGGGAATTATCAATCCTATTCATAAGTTAGAGGTAGCGGCTCAAAAGATTAAAGTTGGTAATTTGGATTTTACAATTGAATCAGAAGGAAATGATGAGATTGGAGAATTATGTAGAAGTTTTGAGGAAATGCGTCTTCGTTTGAAGGAATCGGCAGAAGAGAAAGTGGCTGGAGAAAAGGAGAATAAAGTTCTAATTAGTAATATTTCCCATGATTTAAAAACACCGATTACTGCGATTAAAGGGTATGTGGAAGGTATTATGGATGGTGTGGCAGATACTCCTGAAAAGCAGGATAAATATATTCGGACTATTTATAATAAAGCAAATGAGATGGACATGCTAATTAATGAACTGACTTTATATTCCAATATAGATACCAACAAAATCCCTTATAATTTTAATCGTATTAATGTAGCAGACTATTTTAATGATTGTGTAGAAGAAGTGGGATTGGATTTAGAAGCAAAAAATATTAAACTTACGTACATTAATTATGTGGACAAAGAGATACTGATTATTGCAGACCCAGAGCAACTTCGTCGTGTGATTAACAATATCATTGGAAATTCTGTAAAATATTTGGATAAGAATCCTGGATTTATTAATATTCGTATTCGTGATGTAGGAGATTTTATTCAAGTAGAAATTGAAGATAATGGAAAAGGGATTGCAGCTAAGGATTTGCCTTATATTTTTGATAGATTTTATCGCACAGATGCATCTAGAAATTCTGCTACAGGGGGTAGTGGGATAGGATTATCTATTGTAAAAAAGATTATAGAAGATCATGGTGGGAAAATTTGGGCAAATAGCAAAGAAGAAAGCGGAACCATTATGTATTTTGTAATCCGAAAATATCAGGAGGTAGTAAATTGAGCAAAGTATTAATTATTGAAGATGAAGTGGCAATTGCTGATTTGGAAAAGGATTATCTGGAATTAAGTGGTTTTGATGTGGAAATTGAGAATAATGGGAATCAAGGACTGCTACGTGCATTGAAAGAAGATTTTGATATGTATATTCTGGATTTGATGTTGCCAGGAGTAGATGGTTTTGAAATTTGTAAAAAAATTAGAGAAAGTAAAAATACACCTATTTTAATGGTATCTGCGAAAAAAGATGATATTGATAAAATTCGTGGGTTAGGACTTGGAGCAGATGATTATATTACAAAACCTTTTTCTCCTAGTGAATTAGTAGCTAGAGTAAAAGCACATCTTTCTAGATATGAACGTTTAATTAATAGTACTATGCAAGAAAATGATGTAATTGAAATTCGTGGATTGAAGATTGATAAGACGGCAAGGCGTGTATGGGTCAATGAAGAAGAAAAACAGTTTACAACGAAGGAATTTGATCTATTAGCTTTTCTTGCTCAGAATCCAAATCGAGTATTTTCAAAAGAAGAATTGTTTAGTAAGATTTGGGACTTAGAATCTGTGGGAGATATTGCAACGGTTACAGTTCATATTAAAAAAATTCGTGAAAAAATTGAATTTAGTAGTACAAAACCACAATATATTGAAACCATTTGGGGGGTAGGTTATCGTTTTAAGGTGTAAATTGTTTACAGATCGCCTTAGATAAGCATAGAGAAAAGTATAAAATTATTTATGAGGGATAGGGAACTTGTGGTTTATCATAAAATGCCTTAAATAAGGAATAAAAATATGGAAATTATTTATGAAGATAGAGAACTTGTAGTTTGTCATAAGATGTCAGGAGTTCCCGTTCAGACAGCAGATATTAGACAACAGGATATGGTGAGTATATTGAAAAATTATCTTGTTGCAAAAAAAGAAAAAGCGGAGATTTTTGTAGTACATCGTTTAGATCAGCCAGTAGAAGGCGTTATAGTATTTGCAAAAACCAAACGGGCGGCATCTGTGTTAAGTTGTCAAATTCAGAAAAATAACATGAAAAAATATTATTTGGCATTGGTAGAGGGAAAGTTTACAACAAGTGTAGGAGTACTAGAAGATTACCTTGTGCGAGATGGAAAATCTAATATTTCCAAAGTAGTGCCAAAGTCTACAAGAGGTGCAAAAGCTGCAAAATTATTTTATAAGGTGAAACAAGAAGTGATAGGACCAGAAAAAATAGCTGAGGTAATAGGAAATAACAAGTCCTCTGCGCAGCTTCAACAGATAAGTCTTGTAAGTGTTCGTTTAGAGACAGGGCGTCATCATCAGATTCGTGTACAAATGGCCCATGCAGGTCATCCTTTGATTGGAGATAAAAAATATAATCCAAATTGTTCTATCACATATATGCCTGTAGGTTTGTGTGCAAATGAGATTTCTTTTTCTCATCCTATCACAGGAAAAGAAATAAAATTTGTAATTACACCCAAAGGAGAATTATTTCAAAAATTTATATAGTTTTATAAAATGAAACATAAGAGAGATAACGTTTCTTGCTGTAATTTAAACACAATATGTAGTTTTAAAAATTAAAAAAACAGGAATATATTACCATATATGGGTGCATTCTATAGCGAGATATGTGTATAAAAAGTTTAAACCAACACATACTGATTTCATGAAGAACGAAGTGAGAAAAAGTATGCGGAATATAGGAAAAATATTGGGAATTACAATTGTCGTTTATGTCAGTATCCGCTGGCTTCTTCCTCTGGTAATTCCCTTTTTTGTTGCATTTTTGCTGGCAAAAATTCTAAATCCAATTGTAGAGAAATTAGAAAATAAATTAAAATTGAAAAGAAGTGTATGGTCTTCCATTTTGGTAGCTATTTTATTATTAATTTTGGGGGTGGCAGTAGGATTTTTTATTAAGACATTATTAGATCAGATAAAGCATGTAATCGCTAATTTGGAAGTTTATAAACAACAGGCTGGAGATTTTTGGGAACAATGTTGTTGTCAAGTAGAAAATATAATAGGAATAAAAGCAAAAGTTATTCAGGATGGAGTAGAAAAACAAATACCAGAAATGATGAAACATATGCAGACAAATATTTTTCCAACGCTTATGAATGAGACAATCTTATATGCAAAAAGTATTTTCATATTTGTAGGCATTTTTTTTGTAGTAATTATCAGTACCATATTGATTTTAAAGGATTATAAAAAAATAAGATCCACTTTGGAAAATCATCCAATTGGAAAGATTGGGCTTAAAGTTTGTCGCAGAACTTATGAGGCAGGTGGAGCTTATATTAAATCTCAGATAATTATTATGTTTATTATCACAGCGATTTGTGTCATAGGTTTATATTTATCTGGAAATGAATATGCATTATTAACAGGATGTGGGATTGGAATTTGTGATGCTATGCCTTTTTTGGGAACAGGAACGATTTTTGTTCCTTGGGCTATTTTGGAAATGCTTCAAGGTAAATATATGTTAGCCGCTATCTATGCAATTATTTATACTATTTGTAGTTTAATGCGGGAGATTTTAGAACCAAAGCTTTTAGGAAATAAATTAGGTATGCCTCCGCTTGCAGTTATTGTGAGTATTTATGTAGGTTTGGGAATTTATGGATTGTGGGGATTTGCTTTGGGACCTCTTACCTATATTTTAATCAAAGAAATCTACTTAACAATTTAAAAGAATGTGAGTGTAATCTTATTCCTGTTAGAAAATAGGTAGTTTACAACATATGGTCTTATCTTATTAATTTTTAAATAGAAATAAAAACATGAAAAGTTATGTTTGTTCCTTGCCTTATTTTTTCTTGAAATAAAAGGTTGCTATCATAGTTATTATTTGTTATAATCACTTAAAAATAACTCTTAACAATTTAAAAAAGAAATTTGGTAAAGAAGAGGATTAGTACAGATAGGAAGATGCACAGAGATGAAATCATAGCTGAGAGATTTCTCATACTAGTATCTGGAACCTACCTTGGAGCTGTGTATGAAAGTATACCGTATGGTCGCGTTAAGACAATTGAGAGAATAATAGTAAGTATTATTAATCAGGGTGGTACCGCCGGATATCCGGTCCCTAGTGGAAATAACATGAATGGGGATTGGAAATCTGGTGTTTTTTTATTGTTTATGGCATGCCCATGAACCCAAGTAGTCTCACAGAATATAACACTTGTATGTGAAGTTTTGATTGCATATAACACAATAGAGTGTATGTGAAAAATTTAAACATATAAGTAATGAAAAGATTTAGAAGAAGGAGGATTTAGAAATATGGCAAAGGACAAAAAATTAGTAGAAGCTATTACATCTATGGAAACTGATTTTGCACAGTGGTATACAGATGTAGTGAAAAAGGCAGAGTTAATTGACTATTCTAGTGTAAAGGGATGTATGGTAATTAAACCCGCAGGCTATGCAATTTGGGAAAATATTCAGAAAGAGTTAGATAGAAGATTTAAAGAAACAGGGGTAGAAAATGTATATATGCCTATGTTTATTCCAGAAAGCTTACTTCAGAAAGAAAAAGATCATGTGGAAGGATTTGCACCAGAAGTTGCTTGGGTTACTCACGGTGGATTGAACCCATTACAAGAAAGATTGTGTGTCAGACCGACTTCTGAAACATTATTCTGTGATTTTTATGCAAATGATATTCAATCTTATCGTGATTTACCAAAATGTTATAATCAGTGGTGTTCTGTAGTGCGATGGGAAAAAGAAACTAGACCTTTCCTTCGCTCCAGAGAATTTTTATGGCAAGAGGGACATACAGCACATGCTACCGCTCAAGAGGCAGAAGAAAGAACCATTCAAATGTTAAATCTATATGCAGACTTCTGTGAAGAAGTATTAGCAATACCAGTGATTCGTGGAAAAAAGACAGATAAAGAAAAATTTGCAGGAGCAGAAGCAACCTATACCATTGAAGCCTTAATGCATGATGGAAAAGCCTTACAGTCTGGTACTAGTCATAATTTTGGAGATGGATTTGCAAAAGCATTTCATATTCAATATACAGATAAAGAAAATAAGCTACAATATGTTCATCAGACCTCTTGGGGCTTGTCAACACGTTTGATTGGGGGAATTATTATGGTACATGGAGATGATTCAGGTTTAGTATTACCACCAGAAATTGCACCTGTTCAAGTAATGGTAATTCCTATTCAGCAACATAAAGAAGGGGTATTAGAAAAAGCAATAGAGATAAAAGAAATCTTGAAAGATTCAGAAATTCGTGTGAAGATAGATGATAGTGAGAAAAGTCCAGGATGGAAATTTTCTGAACAGGAAATGCGCGGTATTCCAATTCGTATAGAACTGGGACCAAAAGATATAGAAGCAGGAAAGTGTGTGCTTGTGCGGCGTGATACTAGGGAAAAGATAGAATGTACATTAGAGGAAGTAACTTTAACAACAGAAAAATTGTTAAAAACTATACAGAGAGATATGTTTGAACGTGCAAAAAAACATCAAGAATCCCATATTACAGAGGTAAAGTCTTATGCGTCTTTTCAAGATGCAGTGGAGAATAAACCAGGATTTATACGCGCAATGTGGTGTGGAGATGTAGCATGTGAAAATAAAATTAAAGAAGACACCACAGCTACTTCTCGCTGTATGCCATTGGAAGATCAAGAAATTATTTCAGATGTATGTGTATGTTGTGGAAAACCTGCTCATAAATTGGTATATTGGGGAAAAGCATATTAAGGTCTTTTTGGGCGTGTGCACATCATAAACAATAAAAAAGGCTGCATCGATATCAATGATTATCTGATGCAGCCTCCTAATTTATACTTTCTACATTGTCCATGGGACCTTACCTCATTCTTTCTGAAATCTTGATTCTTTTCTTGGAATATTATTTCCTCTGAATATAATGGTATGTACCCATATATGAATATTTCCTTCTGGAGTATCATACGCTACTTTTTATTTGATTTCTGATTCAGGGTTTCTTTTGAAAATCTTCTTGATTTCTAATTGTTTATTAAATTCTTTGGTTTTTCATTATAACATTTGAAAATCTCGTTGTTAAAAATCTTCTACAAAAAGTTGAAAATCTATAACTATTATTTATCTTCCCATTCCGAAAATATAAGCTCGGATGATATCACATTTGACAAAATCTCTATCTATATTTCCAAGATATGAAAATTCAAATTTTAGATAATATACTCTAGATAACTTCTGTATGGTATTTCAATAAAAGAAAATTTAATTATTTTCTAACAAATCTATTATTTTTCTCAAATATAAGAATTTAATTTTAGATTATGATTAAACAAATCTATTTGATACTCTCAATTTTGAAAATTTAGTCTTAGATTATTAAAAAGTTTTTTGTATTCTCAATTGTGAAAATCCAACTCCAGTTATTATCATATGAGAAAAATCTTTCTTTGTATTTCTTAACTTGAAAACTAAATTTTAAATATTATCAGGTTGGATAAAAACCTTATTACATTTTCCCATTCCGAAAATCAAATCTCTAATATAGATATTTATCAATTTTTTCTGTTTCAGAAATCTAACTTTCGTTCTTTCCATTTGTTATATTTAAATATCCAAGAATTTAATTTTTTCTTGTACCTCTAAATTAGCTGAGGGAGTAAAATTAAGTTTTTGGTGGACCATACCTCTCTTTCTTAAATTATGGGATAATTCATTCTCTTTCTGGTGGATGATACCTCCTTTTTGTTTTTTTTATTATGTTGTGTCTCTTTTGTTATGTTGGGTTTATTATATCTAATAAAAATAGAAATGTCAATATAATTTTTAAAAATTTTATATTAAATATACTTATAACTGAAATAATATAAATAAGTGTTAAAATATTCTGAAAATTTAAAAACTACATAAAGTGAGAAATAAACAAAGTATTTATATTTTGTAAAAATAAGAAAGGAATATTCAATAATAGCCTACTTCTATATAAAACATTTGATAAACAGCGTATGATTTATATAAAAGCAGGCCATAATTTGAATACTTTATAAAAAACTTGGAAGTAGAAAAAGTATCAAAATATTTTGAAAAAAGGTGTGGCTAAACTGTTAATTTAAGAACATTAAGTATTAATTTTATTAGAAAAGATATTATAAAATTTTATCAGACAGATTGAGAGGCTTCATAAGCAGCTCGACAAGCTTTTGCAAGCTGATCGCCACAAGAAGTAGGACGACCATTACAAGAAATACCTCCTATCTTTTGTTCTACTTGTTCAACTGTCAATCCCTCTACTAATTTTGGAATTGCTTGTAGGTTGCCATTACAACCACCTGTAAATTTTACATATTTTACAATATTGCCATCAAGTTCTACTTCAATTAATGTGGAACAAGTACCTTTGGTTTTATAAATATAACTCATTTTTTATATCTCCTTTCTGGGTTATAAGCTCTTTGATTTTTGATTTTGAAGGTATTTTTTAATCTGTTCTTCTGTATTTTTTGATACAGTAGAAACAAAGTAACTGGGATTCCATAGATGTTCACTCCATAATTTTTCTTTTAATTCTTCCCCAAATTCTTTTATTAATAATCTTGCAGATACACCTTTTAGCGCTTTTATCATATCTGGGATATAGTGTTGTGGGGAACAATTTATAAAAAGATGTATATAATCTTCCTCTGTATTACATTCCAGTATCTGGAAACCATTATCCTCAGCTATCTTATTTAATATTTCTATTATTTTTTTTTCAATTTCGGCTGTTATTATTTTATGTCTGTACTTAACACACCAAACGATATGATACTGAATGGAATATACATACCCTCGTCCATATATCACTTCCATGTACTATCACCTCATAATTATAATAACATATGTATTATGAAAAGTACAATATTTCAATAATTTTAATTCTATCAGATAAAAGAGCACTCTAGGAAGTGGAAGAGGCATGGATTTGTTTTTCTCAGCAAAGTTGACTTGTACTTTATAGTAAGACACACCAATGGAGTTCTTATATTTAACCTAACATCTATATTTTAATTTTTTTCAGAACAAAAGATATAGATATGTTACATAATTTTATCAAAAAGAAATATAGGAAAAAGGATTTCATAAAAAGTTCATAAATCGTTCATTGGATGGTATTGTTTATAAAAGCATTAAGTGGTACAATAAAGAAGTTAGTCTGGATAGATACAATATAGAATAAATAGCAGATTTTTTGCTATATTGGAAATAGGAGCATAGTTTATGAGTATTATAAATAAAGTATTTGGAACACATAGTGAGCGAGAATTAAAAAGGATTAAACCTATTATTGATAAGATAGAATCTTACCGTCCATCTATGATGGAAATGACGGATGAGCAATTAAAAGAAAAAACAAAAGAATTTAAGGAGAGATTGGGAAAGGGAGAAACTTTAGACCAGATACTTCCAGAAGCATATGCGGTTGTTCGGGAGGCAGCAAGACGTGCTCTAGGAATGGAACATTATCGAGTGCAATTGATTGGTGGTGTAATTTTACATCAAGGACGTATTGCAGAAATGAAGACAGGAGAAGGAAAAACACTTGTATCTACTTTACCAGCCTATTTGAATGCTTTGGAGGGAAAAGGAGTCCATATTGTTACAGTAAATGATTATCTCGCACATCGTGACGCAGAATGGATGGGAAAAGTACATGAATTTCTTGGACTGACCGTAGGTGTTGTATTAAATACTATGGACAATGATGAGCGTCGAGAAGCATATAATTGTGATATTACTTATGTGACAAATAATGAGCTTGGATTTGATTATTTGCGTGATAATATGGTAATTTACAAAGAGCAGCTCGTACAAAGGGATTTGCATTATGCAATTATTGATGAGGTAGACTCTGTTTTGATAGATGAAGCCCGTACCCCATTAATTATTTCAGGTCAAAGTGGAAAATCTACAAGTTTATATGAGGCTTGCGATGTTTTGGCTAGACAATTAGTTCGTGGAAAAGATATGCCTGAATTTTCTAAAATGGATGCCATTATGGGGGTAGAACAAGAAGAAACGGGAGATTTTGTTGTAAATGAGAAGGACAAAGTGGTAAATCTTACTGCTGAAGGTGTAAAGAAAGTAGAGAAATTTTTTAGAATTGAGAATCTTGCAGATGCAGAAAACTTAGAGATTCAGCACAATGTTATTCTTGCATTGCGTGCGCACAATTTAATGTTCCGTGATCAAGATTATGTGGTACAGGATGAAAAAGTCCTGATTGTAGATGAATTTACAGGGCGTATTATGCCAGGTAGACGTTACTCTGATGGACTTCATCAGGCAATTGAGGCAAAAGAACATGTTAAGGTTAAGCGAGAAAGCAAAACATTAGCAAATATTACTTTCCAAAATTTCTTTAATAAATATACAAAGAAAGCAGGAATGACAGGTACTGCATTAACAGAAGAAAAAGAATTTAGAGATATTTATGGTATGGATGTTATTGAAATTCCTACTAATATGCCTGTTATTCGTAAGGATTTACAGGATGCTGTCTATAAGACAAAAAAAGAAAAATTCCATGCAGTAATTGATGAGATTGAGAAAGCTCATGAAAAGGGACAACCTGTATTAGTAGGTACGATTACAATTGAAACTTCAGAGTTAATTAGTGGGATGTTAAAAAGACGTGGGATTCAACATAAAGTGTTAAATGCCAAGTTTCATGAATTAGAAGCTGAAATTGTAGCAGAGGCAGGACAACATGGGGCAGTTACCATTGCAACTAATATGGCAGGACGTGGTACAGATATTAAGCTAGATGAGAATGCGAAAGCTGCTGGTGGCTTGAAGATTATCGGTACAGAGCGTCATGAATCTAGACGTATAGATAATCAGCTTCGTGGACGTTCTGGGCGTCAGGGAGATCCTGGGGAATCACAATTCTTTATTTCTTTGGAAGATGATTTAATGCGTTTGTTTGGTTCTGAAAAGTTGATGAATATGTTTAATACATTAGGTGTACCAGAAAATGAACAGATTCAACATAAAATGTTGACCAATGCGATTGAAAAGGCACAGATGAAAATTGAAAGCAATAATTTTGGGATTCGTAAGAATTTGTTGGAATATGACCAGGTAATGAATGAACAAAGAGAGATTATCTATGCAGAGCGTCGTCGTGTGTTGGATGGTGAAAGTATGCGGGATGTGATTTACAAGATGATTACAGATCGTGTGGAGAATACCATAGATACTTGTATTTCAGCAGACCAAGATAGCGCGGAATGGGATTTGAAAGAGTTAAATCAACTTCTACTTCCAATTATTCCCTTAAAACCAGTTACAGTAGAAGATGTAAAAGATATCCAAGTAAATGAATTAAAACATCGTTTAAAGGAACAAGCTGTAAAAATTTATGAGATGAAGGAAGCAGAATTTCCTGAGGCGGAAGCAGTTCGTGAGTTGGAGCGTGTAGTTCTTTTAAAAGTCATTGATAAAAAATGGATGGACCATATTGATGATATGGATCAACTGCGTCAAGGAATTGGCTTACAGGCATATGGGCAACGCGATCCATTAGTAGAATATAAAATGAATGGCTATGATATGTTTGATGGTATGATTGCAAATATTCAAGAAGATACCATACGTTTGTTGTTCCATGTGAGAATTGAGCAAAAGGTAGAGCGTGAACAGGTTGCCAAAGTAACAGGAACAAATCGAGATGAATCTTTGCAAAAAGGA
This sequence comes from uncultured Lachnospiraceae bacterium, assembly GCA_910586005.1. GTDB lineage: Bacteria > Bacillota > Clostridia > Lachnospirales > Lachnospiraceae > Petralouisia. Next base: position 26,729 of record CAJUHG010000010.1, read on the forward strand.
CCCAAAAAGAGAGAATCTGCTAAAGTATATCCAAATGATCCATGTCCATGTGGCAGTGGTAAAAAATATAAACAGTGCTGTGGAAGAAAGTAAGAAATTATTTGTTACCTAAGATGTAGTGAGTTTTCATAAAATAATTAGGTGATAATATAAAGTAGATCAGCACTTATATCAATAAATAGGTATAAAAATGTAAAACACTTTTATAACATATCATAAGATTTCTATCAATGGCGGCATTTCTGCACAAAGTATGATTTGCCGCCCATTTTTTATTTATGGCAATGCAAAGTTCACGCCGCATGCTCTCTATTGTTTTATAGAATAAAAATAATATGCGCACGCGTGCAAGAAGTATAATGCCATTTAGGCGGCTGCACGCGGCGCGCAAGGTGTCCAACGCCTTCAAGATGGAAGACTTAGGGGTGAAGTGGGCTTGCCCACTTTGTTCTTATTATTTTCTAGCTAGAATGTTTTCTAACATTTCTCCAAGGACTATAAGGTCAGTTGCTAGTATTTCTAGTTCTTTTTCTTCAAGGCATCCTGCAAGTTGACATGCAAGTGTGGAAAGTATATATAATTGGGAACAATTCTCCATAATCCCACCTAAACGATATTTTATATATGGTATGCGGTGCAAAAAAGATAGTGCAGTTATTGTACCATAGATTTTTAAGAAGGATTTATGGATAGGAACTTTTTTGTGTTAATGATACAAGTAACTATTCTAGAAAATGTTTGTATGAATTATATTAAATATCAAGTAATTATTATCCACAAAGTACAATTATTTTGCGAGGTGTAGTTTGTGGTGGAATGCTTCTAGTTGTAACTGTATAGTAAACTAATAAGAAATTTCTTCCAATAGAACAAGAATAGCGTTGCCCATTAAGGGTGGAAATATCTGTATTTCTGTCTAAATTTAATTGCAGAGAGTTATCAGAAGCTATTAAATTTCTATTAAAGAATTTTAATGTGACAATTTCATTATTTCTAAGAGGAGTAATGATTTCTGCCTGATATTGTGGAGGATAAATAAGTGGTACAGGAAGGTCAGAATCATAAAAAGCTGCAATAGGCATACCAGGGCGAAGCCTAGTATCTCCAATCACTATAGTTTTGGAAGAAATAAAAAAATTATTTGGTCCATTTGGTGTAGTTATGGAAACCATCTGATTACAACAATCATTTGGTATTTGTGAAATGTTGCGAATAATACCAGGAACTGGAACAAATGCTTGATAATTCATAATTAAATCCTTTTTTCTTTAAAATATGCGAAAAAATAAAAAATGCTCAATATCTATGTTAGAATATTGCTGATATTTTATTCTTCTGAGGTTAAGCGTTTTATTTGTTTTAATGCTTTTGAAACAGGTGGCATAGAGATGAGAATTAGAGTGATTACTGCCTCTGCACCTAGGTAAGAACCATTGTAGACTAGAGAATAGATAGGTGCTGCCATTGATTCAGGAGCATAAGAAGCAAAAAAAATGACACCAGATAAGAAAGCAAAAAAATAACGTCCAAAGACTGCGGCAATATAACCTTTCACTAAACCATATTTCTTTTGATAGAAAAAGCCAGATATTCCTAAAGCTCCAAAAGCCAAGGGATAGTCAGTTAGCATTTGAGGAACTGTATAGAAAATTGGCTCTAAAACAAATTGTAATAGTCCATAGGCGATGGCAGTCATAATTCCAACATAAGGACCATACCAGTAACCAATTAGAACAATAAACAACATACTAAGCAAAGTAACTGAACCTCCCATAGGCATCTCAAACAGTTTAATCATAGAAGTGATGATACTAAGAGCAATAGCAACTGCTGAAAATACAAGTTGTTTAGTAGTGAGTTTTCTGGATTTAGATTTACTATAGTTAGATGCTAAAGCAATGATGATTAAGATAATGATAACGATTATAATAGTTAAAATTCCAGTTGATGTAAGCCGAACCGCGTTATTACCCCATTCATCTGTTGGAGTTGCAAAAAAATTTTTCATAAATTCCTCCATTGATTTTTTAGGGATATTATATCATCTATGACACTTTGATGCAATAAAACAGTAAAGAATAAAAGAAAAAGATTGCAAAATGAAAAAAATCATACTAAAATATATCTGTTAAGATTTTATACTAATTAAAAAGGAGAAAATATTATGAGCTATGTTGATGAAGTATTAGAACGTGTAATTGCTAAAAATCCAGCAGAACCAGAATTTCATCAGGCAGTAAAAGAGGTTTTAAATTCTTTAAGACCAATAATTGAAGCAAATGAAGAGAAGTATCGTAAAGAAGCACTATTGGAACGTATCACAGAACCAGATAGACAATTTAAGTTTCGTGTACCTTGGGTAGATGATAAGGGACAAGTACAGGTAAATACTGGATATCGTGTACAGTTCAATAATAGTATTGGACCATATAAGGGTGGTTTGAGATTACATCCTTCTGTAAATCTTGGAATTATTAAATTCTTAGGATTTGAACAGATTTTCAAAAATTCTTTAACAGGACTACCAATTGGTGGTGGTAAAGGTGGTTCTGATTTTGACCCTAAGGGTAAATCTGACCGTGAAGTAATGGCATTTTGTCAGAGTTTTATGACAGAACTTTGTAAATATATTGGTGCTGATACAGATGTGCCTGCTGGAGACATTGGAACAGGTGCAAGAGAAATTGGCTATATGTTTGGACAATTTAAGAAAATTCGTGGCACTTATGAAGGAGTATTGACTGGAAAAGGACTTTCCTATGGTGGATCTTTAGCACGTACAGAAGCTACTGGATATGGGTTGTTATATTTGACTGCAGAAATGTTGAAATGTAATGGACATGATATAAAAGGAAAAACGGTATGTATCTCTGGTTCAGGAAATGTGGCAATTTATGCAACACAAAAGGCACAACAATTGGGCGCAAAGGTTGTAACAGTCAGTGATTCTACTGGATGGGTATATGATGCAGAAGGCATTGATGTGAATTTACTCAAAGAAGTAAAAGAAGTGAAACGTGCACGTTTGACTGAATATGCAGCAGCAAGACCAAGTGCAGAATATCATGAGGGACGTGGTGTATGGAGCATTAAATGTGATATTGCACTTCCATGTGCAACTCAGAATGAGCTTTTATTAGATGATGCAAAAGCATTAGTGACAAATGGATGTATTGCTGTAGCAGAAGGTGCAAATATGCCTACTACTTTGGAAGCGACTGAATATCTACAACAGAACAAAGTATTATTTGCTCCTGGAAAAGCTGCAAATGCAGGTGGTGTTGCAACTTCTGCATTGGAAATGAGCCAAAATTCTGAGCGTTTAAGCTGGTCTTTTGAAGAAGTAGATAGTAAATTGCAAAATATTATGGTAAATATTTTCCATAATTTAGATGATGCTGCAAAACGCTATGGGAAAGAAGGCGATTATGTAGCAGGTGCTAATATTGCAGGTTTTGAAAAGGTAGCGGAAGCTATGATTGCACAAGGAGTTGTATAATAAATATATTCCTATTAACTTTCTTGTCTTTTTGATTAAAATTTTTTTCTATCTTATGTTGTGACAGTAATTAGAATCAGCATAGTAAAACATCCAAGTCCCTAAGAAAAAGAGACTTGGATGTTTTGTTTTACAACATGGACCCAAACGGCTAATAGAATGAAAAGAATTTTTTCCTTACTCAATGCTAGAAATTTTTTATAGTTTTCTGTATTTTCAGGAGCTTTTAATGTTCTAAAATTTTCTTATTTTTATTTCTAAAATTCTTTCATAGTTTCCTGTATGTTCAGGATGCTTTTAGTATTCTAAAATTTTCTTATTTTATTTCTAAAAGTTTTTTAACTGCCTCTTGCATTTCAAGATGGTTTCGATATTGCAAAATAATGTTTCGTTCTTCTTCTGACAGAAAGAGTTTATTCATAGAATTGCTATAACCGAAAGTACCAAGAATATTGTCAATATTATATATTTTACATAAAATTAGTAAAGTATCTGCATCAGGCTGTGTTTGGCCACTTTCCCAACCATAAATAGTCTTTGGAGCGACTGGTAAATTATGATCTTCTAATTTTATTACCAAATCGTTGACAGAATAATGGTTTAATTTGCGATATGCTTTTAAAACTTTGGAAATATTTGGATTTTTCATTGTCTCACCTCTTTTCTAATCATAGACTACCCTAAAATATGCGTCAATCAATTAAAAATAATTCTTTAAAACCAGCAAAATGATATATTGAAATTCTCTTAAAAAGAGAATATAATAAGTAATATGGTGAAACTTATATAGTTAGATAAGAAAATTATAGTTCAATAACTATTACAAGATGTGTTTAGTGAGTGAAGATTATAGAAAATGGAAGCAGGTATGCCTCTGGAAATTCCAGAATGCTTCTTTGATTGCATCATAAGGTATAACAAGGGAAATGGAGGGAAGATATGGGGGAGCAGGCAAAAAGGTGGTTGGTAGATCAAATGAAGCAAAATCATATTTCAATAGAGGTAATTGCAAATGTCTTAGAGATACCAATAGAAAAATTATGTGTTGGAACAGACAAGCTTTTAGATGCAGATGAATTTTTGCGAATCTGTGCATATCTTTGTATTAAGCCAGAGAATATACCAATAGATTATTAGGATTAGGAAGCAATTATGATTTTTTATACATGTAAAAATAGAGAAAAAGAAACAGGAAAATTATTACCTTGTACCAATACTCGTTGTGAAACTAGCATTTGTCCTACTTGTGGAGGAAGAACAGAGGCAATATCAGTTATTTATTGGTGCAGTCAGTGTCAGATTCCACTTTATGAAGAACAGTGCAGTTTGTGTGGTCAAACAGGAAAACGTTTAACAACAGATATTCGTCCTGTTTTTCCAGAAGAACGATTGCTTCTTGAGATTATTATGGGAAAGCCATTTTCCTATCAGAAGCATTCTGTATGGAATGGAGCAGGTAATCACTATTATGTAAATGGACATAAGATTTCATTTTCTGTAAATAGTTTGAAAAATTTAGATAGTGATTTGATAAGACAACAATATGAAGAGTTAAAAAATCAAAATACAGATATATTTTTTAATGTATTTCAAAAAAAGTTTGTGCAGGCCAATATCTCTAGATATAAGAAAATTGTGGAAGAAGCAAATTCTTTTATTAGGGAAAATACTGTCAATATTGATGTGATGGATATGTTTGTATCCTTTAGTGGAGGAAAGGATTCTACAGTTACAGCAGATTTAGTAACAAGAGCGTTGAGTAATGCTAAGATTATGCATATTTTTGGGGATACAACGTTAGAATTTCCTTTTACTTATGAATATATTAGAAGATTTCGTGTGAAGCATCCTAAGACCCCTATTATTTCTGCTAGAAATAAAGACAAAGAATTTGAAGAATTATGTAGATTAGTTGGACCGCCTAGTCGGGTAATGCGTTGGTGCTGTACTATTTTTAAAACGGGAATGATTCAGAAAAAAATCAAATCTTTATTTAGAGAAAAAAATCAAATTCTTACTTTTTATGGAATTCGGCGTAGTGAATCAGTGAATCGAAACAAATATGATAGAAAATCAGACAGCCCTAAAATTACAAAACAAAAGATTATATCTCCAATTATCGATTGGATGGATTTTGATGTGTGGTTGTATCTTCTTACAACTGGAATTGATTTTAATGATGCTTATCGTCTGGGATATGCTAGGGTAGGATGTTGGTGTTGCCCTAACAATAGTGGCTGGTCAGAATTTTTATCTTTTGTTCATATGCCAGAACAGTCCAAGAGATTTCAACAACTATTAGTAGAATTTGCGGAAAGCATTGGAAAAAAGGATGCCAAAGAATATGTAAAAGAGGGTGGTTGGAAGGCAAGACAAGGAGGAAATGGGATTCCATATGCCCAAAAATCTGTAGTATCTTTCAAACCTTGTGTCACAGAAGAGAATACTTTTTATTATGAATTGCAAAAGCCAATTAGTAAAGAGTTATATGAATTATTTCGTCCTATAGGATATTTGAATTTTGAAATGGGAAATACAAGACTTGGAGAAGTCTATATCATGAATCAAAAAGGGGAAATACTTTTGAAGTTGCAAGGGCGCATAGGCTCTAAAGAGTTAAAAGTAACTATTATAAATGTTGCAATTGCAGGAGCTAAAGATTTAAAAACAGCGGAAGAGCGCATGAAATGTCAAATTACAAAATATCAAATGTGTTTGGGATGTTTAGCATGTGAAAGTGTATGTAGATACAATGCTCTTACCATAAAAGAACAAAAAAATGGGGATATTATATATCAGATTTCAGAAGAAAAATGTGTTCGCTGTGGCCAGTGTATCAACCATTTTCATTCAGGATGTTATATGAGGAAAGTATTAACAATAAAAAGAACTTAATGGCAAGTAATTAGAAATAATTTATTTATTCTAAAAATTGATAAAAGCCCTATCATAAGTAACTATAAAAGATTGAAGATAGAAGATGAAACAGTTTATTTGTTCTAAAATGAAAAAAATCCTTATGTTAAGTAATGATAAAGAGATTGGAGATAGAAGATGAAACAGTTTATTTGTTCTAAAATGAAAAAAATCCTTATGTTAAGTAATGATAAAGAGATTGGAGATAGAAGATGAAACAGTCCTTTCGTTTTAAAGGTCATGAAAGTTTTGTTATAAGAGAAGGATGGCTGAATAAAGGTTTACATGAAGTGAAAAGAAATCCAAGAGTATTTTTTGAATATTATGGAGCAGATGCGCTTGGCGTAGGGCCTAATATGGCTAAATCTATTCGTTATTGGCTAAAATGTAGTGGTTTAACAGATGAGAGTGTTAGGACTGTAGTTCATCTTACAGATTTAGGAGAAATAATTTTACAAGAGGACCCATATTTTGAGAATTTATTTTCTTTATGGATTATTCATTGTAATATTGCTTGTAACCAAAGTCAGGCGACTGCTTGGCAGTTCTTTTTTAATATATTTGATTATGAGGAATTTACAAAAGAGGAATTGGAAAGAGAAATGCTAGAATTAGTAAATAAGACTATTGGGGAACAGAAAATTTCTATTCGTTCTATTACAGATGACTGCGATGCAATTTTACATATGTATGCCAAAAAAAGAAAGAATTATAGTCATCCAGAGGAAAAAAATAGAAGTCCTTTTGGAATTTTAGGGCTGTTAAAGGCGACAGAGGGAGGCTATGCCAAAATGCAGCCAGAGTTAAATAAGTTACCTGCTGAAATTGTTCTGTATCTTCTTACTGAAACAATGAAAAAGGCACAAGGAATTAGTATGGAAGAATTACTTACCATAGAAAATGGTCCAGGTAGAATTTTAAATTTAAAACGCATTGGACTTGTAGAATTGTTAGAACAATTAGAACGTGCTGGAAAAATTATTCTTAATCAAACTGCTGGATTAGATATGGTATATCTACCCAAACCTGTAAAAGGAATACAAATCGTACAGGATTATTATAGAAATTAATTTTTTATTTTCTCACTTGATAACATAAGAGGGAATGCTTCATAGTAAAAGAAGATATTACAGTAGGAGAATACAAGGGAAAAGTTACTTATAGAAGGAAATAAATACAAGGTGAATAAAAATGAGACAGTTAAATAAACAAATTATAGTGGACCAACATTTTCAAAAATCAGTAAACCTAAATTTAGATTTAGGAGATGTAAAACGTCTAAGGAGCTATATAACAACCTCTTCTTCTGTAATGATTTTAAAATGGTATCTGAAAAATATTTTAGGAGAATCCAAAGAAAATGCGACAATTTTAATTGGTCCTTATGGAAAAGGGAAATCTCATTTATTGTTGGTATTATTGGCAATTTTGCAAGGAGAACAAGAGAAGATTTCAGAGATATTAGTAAAAATTAAAAAAACAGATATGGAGACTTTTGATTTCATTCAAACAATTTACAAACAGAAACAGCGCTTTTTACCAGTGCTTGTATCTGGAAGTGGAAAAGATTTGAATCATTCTTTTGTCTATGCTTTAAAGGAAGCATTAGAGCGAGAAGGATTGGAAGAGATTGTCCCAAAGAGTAATTATTCAGAAGCAATAAAAGTATTAGAACAATGGAAACAAGAATATCCACAGGTATATAGGCAATGGCAGGAATATTTAGAGGAAAAAAAGGAAACATCAAAAAATATAAAAAGAAGACTTGATAAGATGGATGAAGGCGCTATGGAAATATTTTTAGAGGCTTATCCTAAACTGACTGCTGGAAGTAAATTTTTTCCTATGGTATATGCGGAAGCCTTAAAAATTTATCAAGAAGTAAATAGGGTAATTTGTGAAAAATATGGATATAGTGGCATAATATTGATTTTTGATGAGTTTAGCAAATATATAGAGGGACATGGAAGAGAAAATTTTGCTAGAGATATGAAGGTGCTTCAGGACCTGTGTGAATTGGCAAATCGAAATGGGGAGCAAAAGCTATATTTAATACTTGTAGCACATAAAAGTATTCATGAATATGAAAAAGGAATTGATAAAACTGTTAAAAATGCTTTTCAAGGAGTAGAAGGTCGTTTAAAAGAGGTCCCATTTATTGTAACTGCTCGCAATCATTATGAGTTAATTGCAGATACTTTAAAAAAGAAAGAACCAGAGTTTTCTACTTTATTGTCTAAGTATAAAAAACAGATGGGATATGAGAGGATGATAGAGCACTCTTATCAGCTTCCCTGTTTTTCTAAATTATTTCCAGAGTATAAACATTATATTCAAGTAATGGAAAAAGGATGCTTTCCATTGACACCTGTATGTGCTTATATTCTTTTGCATATCAGCGAAAAAGCTGCCCAGAATGAACGCACTATTTTTACTTTTCTCACAAGTAAGGAGCAGGGGAGTTTGTCTCGAAGTTTAGAAGTTTCAGAAGAATTTTTTGTAGGTGTGGATGTTGTTTATGATTATTTTAAGAATCTTTTTCGAGCAAATAAGGATCAACCTAAAATTCACAATGAATGGTTAAAGGCAGAGTATGCTTTAAAACGAACAACAGAGATAATGGAGAAAAAAATTATCAAAGCGATAGCACTAATCCGAATGATTCATAGAGAAGATGAACTTCCAGCGCAAGATACTTCTATCAGGCTTGCGTTGGGAATCAAGGAAGAGACTTATTGTTTGGCAATACAACATTTAAAACAACAAGAAATTGTAATGTTTCGCAAGAGCCTTGGAACATATGCTTTTAAAAATAATATAGGTGTAGATATTGAAAAAGAGATTACATCAGAGATTGCAAAGCAGTCAGTAAGATTTCCAGTGTGTAAATATTTAAGCCAATTTTCAGAGTTTGATTATATATTACCAAAACAACACAATCAAAAAAGAAATATGACGCGGTATTTTCAGTATGAATTTATGCTAGAAGAAGAATTTTTGCAGTTAAATACTACTTCTTATTTGTTTGAGGAACGATTTGCAGATGGAAAAATATTGGCATTAGTTTGTGAAAAAACGATTAATCAAGAGGCTATAAAACAGAAAGTAGAAGAATTAAAAGATGATAGAATAGTGGTATTAATACCAAAGGTTCTCTTTTATAAGAAAAATAGTTTAAAGCGGTTAGCTGCTATAAATGCCTTAAAAAGCCAAGCAAGTTTTATAGAAGAAAATAAAGTTCTATTAAAGGAATTAGAATTATATGAAGAGGATCTTGTGTTTGAAATCAATGTATTTTTGGAACGTGAGTATCTGCCAGGAAATGGAAGCTGTCTTGTATGTTATAAAGAAAAGGGATTTTTTTCTTTTGAAACAGATATGGAGTTTAATCGCTTTTTAAGTGAAATTTGTGAAAATTATTATCAGTTTTCACCAAAGGTAAATCATGAATTGTTAAATATTCAACATGTATCAGGACAATATCTTCGTGCTAGAAATAAAGTGGTAGCAGCACTTTTAAAGGAACATATGCAAGAGTATCAAAAGGGAACTGCACCAGAATGTATGGTATATCGAGCAGCGTTTATTAGAACGGGGATTTTGGATAAAAATTATGAAAAAGATTTTGGATGCAGCAGAATTTTAGAAGAAATAGATAAATTTTTTATAAGTTGTATTGGAAATCGCACTTCTTTTCAAAGTCTATATCAAAAACTTCAGGGAAAAGATTATGGGGTAAGAAAAGGAATTTTACCATTGTTTATAGCACAACGTTTATCATTGGTGGAAGGAATCCCTGTTATTTATTTACAGCAGAAAGAATTAGAAGTGGATGAAAATATCCTAAATAATGTAAATGAGTTTCCAGAAAATTATGAATTATATATTGAACCAGAAAGTGGAAAAAAAGAACAATACTTAAAAGTTTTAGAAAAAATTTGGCAGATAAGTTTAGAGCCATATTTTACTAGACAAAATCGTTGGATACAGATTACAAATAGTATGCAAAAGTGGTATCGTTCTTTGCCGCAATATACAATGGTAACTAAAAATTTTAACAATGGAGAACAAAAAAAGATACAATCTTTCAGAAAGTTACTGAAACGAGCGGAATTAAATCCAAGAGAATTTTTATTTGAACGGCTTCCTGAAATCATGAAAATGAACAGTCAAAAGAGTGATTTAAAAGAAACTGCAACAGAACTATTACATATAAAAACTTGTATGGACCAAGCTTTTTACAAACTTCAGATATGGATGATAGAGAAGATGAGAGAAATATTTGGTGAAAAGAAAAATGAAAGTTTAAAAGGATGTCTTTTATCTTGGTATCAAAAACAGAGGGATTCGGTAAATAGTTATATATTAACTACATCTTCTTATAAATTTTTGAAATATCTAGAATGTTTGTCAACAAATGATGAATTAGAAATGGTTAGCCAATTGTCAAAAATTGTTTTAGATATTTATATGGAAGATTGGAGGGATGACATACCTGAAATATTCCAAAGAGAATTAAAACGAATGAAAGAAGAGATAGAGCATTTATCAGAGAATACAGAGGATAGGCAGAAAAATATGATTATATTGCGGGATGCTTATGGACATGATATAAAGCGCAGTTATACTGCAGATTTAGAAGATACTACAAGTGGTTTTTTAAAAAATATGATTGATGAGGCAATAGAGGAATTTGGAGAGACTTTGGAATTAAATCAGAAGGTAGCAGTGTTGGTAGAAGTTCTTCAGAGATTGTTATTATAAAGAACTGATTGATAAAAAAATGAACATTTTATAATTTTATGTGAAGCAAAGAGGAAAAGCCAATGAAGAAATTAATGTATCTTGATAATGCATCAACAACCTATCCAAAACCAGAATCTGTGTATCAGGCAATGGAAGAGGCGGGAAGAAATTTTGCAGTAAATGCAGGAAGAGGTTCCTATTCTCTTGCACGAAAGGCTTCCCAATTAATAGATGATACCAGAGAAAAAATGTGTAATTTTGTTCATGGAGAATCCATAGCAGAGGTTATATTTACGCCTTCTGCTACAATTGCATGTAATCAAGTACTAGGAGGATTAGAGTGGAAAAAAGAAGATATTGTTTATGTAACACCTTTTGAGCATAATGCAATTATGCGGGTGCTTTATCATCTTCAAAAAGAATATAAATTTGAAATAGCAGAGTTAGCAATATTGTCAGAAAATTTAGAGTTAGACAAAGCAAAAATTCAATTTCAGTTTTTGCGCAAGCCACCTTCTGTATTGGTGATAAATCAGGTAAGTAATGTAAGTGGTTATATTATTCCTTGGCAAGAAATTACACAGATGGCAGAACAATATCATCCTATTGTGATATTAGATGGTTCACAAGCACTTGGATTAGTTCCAATAGCGCTAAAAAATACAATGGTTGATTTTTATATATTTGCAGGACATAAAACTTTATATGGCCCATTGGGCATTGGAGGATTTATTAATAATCATGGCAGAAAATTAAAGAAAATATTATTTGGTGGAACCGGAAGTGATTCACTAAATTTAACAATGAGTTCAGAAGATGTAAAAGGATATGAGCCAGGAAGCATGAATATTACAGCTATTGTAGGACTTTTGGCAGCACTTGTAGAGACTATGAAATTGCCAATAGAAGAAAACTTGCAAATGGAGCAGAAAATGAGAAATTTTCTTATAGAGAAACTAAAAGAAATTCCAGAAGTTGTGTTGTATCCTCCTTTGAAACAAGAAGCAACAGGAATTTTATCTTTTAATGTGGAAGGTTATCAGGCTTATGAAGTAGGGAAAATATTAGATGAAGAATATCAAATCGCTGTACGTACAGGTTATCATTGTGCACCTTTGATACATAAATACTTACAAAATAAGACTTATGGAGGAACTGTACGAGTAAGTATAGGAAGATTTAATACCATAGAGGAACTTTATAGCTTGGTAAAAGCAATACAAGAACTTGCAGTGGGATAAATTTATAGAAATGATAAAGGGAATTGTGGCAAGATAAATTTGCAAAAAGCAATAGAAGGAATGGTGGAAATTTGCCAAAGCGATAGAGGGAGTTACAGACAAAGGAGGAAATATTTATGAAGGCAGAAGCCAAATCAGTGAAAGAAATTTTTGGAGGTGGACCACAGAGACTGGTAGTGCCTTTTTTTCAAAGACGTTATGTCTGGAAAGAGGAAAATTGGAAAGAACTGTTATCCTCTATTGAAGGAAATAAGGATATTCAGGTATTTTTAGGTTCTATTATTATTAAATGGGGAGAGAATCGAGAACCGTCAGAAGCAACTATTGTGGATGGGCAGCAAAGATTAACTACTATTTCACTGTTGACAAAAGCAATTTATGATGAATTTGATGATGAAATGCGTGAAAATGTAAAAGATACCATACAAAATGTATTGTTTTACAAAAAGAATACCACAGATTCACTAAAGAACAGTGAAATTAAAATTAAACACTCTCGTGTGGATCGAAACACATATGAAGAGATTATAAGAAGGGGTGTTTTTGAAGGAAGGAAAACGGAAGTAGAGGAAGCAGAAAAATCTTATTTAGGACAAATTGGAAGTTGTTATTGTTATTATAGAAAGATTTTACATCAAAGAGAACAACAAGAATTAAAAGATATTTTTGATATTATGTATAATGACAAAAATAAAATGTTAGTGCGAATTGAACTTAAGGAAAATGATGTAAATGAACAATCTATTTTTGATACGATTAACCGAGCAGGAGCAAGGTTAAGTACCGCAGATATTATAAAAAATAATTTATTTAAAGGATTTGTAGAAAGTTGTGAAAATGACCCAAACAGAATACAAGAAGTAGATGAAATTTATGATAAAAAATGGGATAGACTTTTCTATTCAGAGAATGGGGAAAATGAATGGGATAAAGAGCGGCGTTTTGGTAATATTGGAAGGAACAATCTAGAATTTTTATTATATTGTGTGGCAAGTATTAAATGGGCGAAAGAAGATACTAGAGATTTTTCTGCACGTTTGGAGACAGTTTATGCAAAAGAGACAAAAGAATATACATTCTCAGATTATAAGCGATTAATAAATGAAATCTGTGATTATGCACAAATATTTAGTAAATATATTACAAGATTAAATTTGGTAATGAATGACAAGGATAAAGTTATGAGTGAGTATTTTTCTTATTATGAGGATGTAAAACGTCTGTTGTTAATCTTAGAAGAATTTGGAATACAAATGTTTTATCCATTTATCTTAAAGATTATAAAGGAAGCAAAAGAAGATTTTCAAAATAAATATTTAATAGAACAATGTAGAGTATTAGAAACTTTTATTATTAGAAGGAGAATTATTGGAACAAGTGTATCAGATTACACTGCAAAATGTAATTTAATATTAAATAGGGGCGTAAGGCAATTATTTTCTACAACTGGAGAAAAAGAAATTAATATTAGTGATTTAGAAATAAAAAATCAGTTGACAAAGATGAAAAGCGATACAGCAAAAATGATTTTATTTTTAATAGAACTCTCTCGTAAAAATAAAAATTCTGATATAGATGCTTTGACTTATACTTATACATTAGAACATATTATGCCTCAAAAATGGTTAGAAAATTGGAAGGTTCCAGAGAAGGATATGGAAAAACGACAGAGATATATAGATGATTTAGGAAATTTAACTTTATTGAGAAATTCATTAAATTGTTCCATTAAAAATGCAGATTTTAAAACAAAGATAGAAGGGATTCCAGCTTCAGATAGGCAAAGGGCAAAAGAAGGGTATAAAGGGAATATATCTTTGAATATTACAGAGGAAGTTGTGAAAAGATATGATTCAGGTATGAAGGAATGGAATGAAGAAACAATTGAAGAAAGAAGGAATAGATTTGCAAATGAGATTATTGTTTTATGGCCTTTATATCAGTAGAGTAATGGAGGAAGAATGAAAGAAATTAGTAAAAAATTACTACAAGAAATGGCATTTCAAGTACTTTATATGGAAAGAAAAAATTTGAGAAGTCAAGTAAAAAGTGATCAGAAAATGTCAGAGGAATTGCAAAAGGTAATTGTAGATTATGCAAAGAGAAGATAGTAATCAGAAAAGTACAAAGGTGAAAACATGAGGTTTGAGAGTATTTCTATATATAATTTTATGAGATATAAAGGTGAAAATAAAATAGAATTTAGTTGTGAAAAAGAAAAAAATGTAACAATTGTATTAGGAGATAATACAGTAGGAAAAACTACAATTGCGCAGGCTTTTCGTTGGTGTTTGTATGAAGCAGTATTGGCAGAACGTGGAAAACGTCAGGCAGATTATCAACTTTTAAATGCAGATACGTTGGCATTGATGGATGCAAACAGCCGAGCAAAAGTATGGGTAAAATTAATTGCAACAGATGAAGAAAAGAGATATACCATACATAGAGAAACTGTGTATAAAAGAGCATATCCTAGTATGATAGCAGAAGAATTTCAGAAAAAACTAACCATGCATATTTCAGATATACATAGTCAACAATCATTGGTTGAGGTTGATACAAAAAAAGTAGATGAACTGATTAATGAATTGTTTCCAAGAAATTTGTCTCATTATTTTTTATTTGATGGCGAGCGATGGAATGATATCAGTGTAAATGGTGTCAAAGAAAATATAAAAGAATCGGTACATATATTAACAGGTTTGTCGGCATATCAAGCAGCTATGAAACATTTAAAAGATATGGGATCTTATTCTGTAATTAATAAGTTTAAAAAGAAAATCACGGGTTCTGGGAATTTGTATGATAATTTAGAATTAGATTATCAGAAATGTGAAAGAAAGATAGAAACTTTTAAGAAAGAAATAGAAAATATAGATATCAATATTAGTAATTATAATAAAAAATGTGAGGAAATACAGGAGTATTTAGAAATAAATAGAAATACAGAAACTTTGCAGACTCAATATCGGCAGTTAGGAATTGTGAGAAAATCTCAAAAAGAACGTTGTATGAGTGAATATAAGATGCTTGTCAATGAATTTAGTGATAAAGCATATATGATGTTTGCAGAACCGATGATGCAAGCATCTGTAGAATTGGTAAAATCTGTGGCAGGAGAAAGGCGTGACATTCCCCATATGCGCCAGGCAACGATAGATCATATTATAAAGGGTGGCAGATGTATTTGTGGAACAGTTCTTATTCCAGGGTCAAAAGAGTGGAACAGTTTGTTAGAACAGAAAGATTATCTGCCTCCAGCGGATATTGGATCACTGCTAGGAGAATTTGAACGCACAGCTACTAGGTGGCATAATCGTGTAAAAAATACTAGCAAGGAGATGCGGGAAACGGCAGGACAAATAGATGAATGTATTAGAAATTATGAAGATACTTGTAATGAATATGTTAATTTAGAGCAGAGACTAGATGAACATATAGATTTTGCAGAACAGAGAAAAAAATTAAAAAATTATCAGAGAAATATACAGGAATTAAGTAATCAGAAAGGCCAAGCGCAAGGTCAAATTCAATCTTTAAAACGGCAGAAACAGAGACTAGAAGAAGAAATGAAGGGGCTAGAGGCTAAAAATGAAGAAAATCGTCGATGGCGTGAGAGATTAGAATTAGCAGAAGCACTGTATCAAAAATTATATCATGATTTTTCAGTTGAGGAAAGAAAGGTTTTTTTAGAATTAAATCAACAAATTCAATATAATTTTGGACGTATGTTCAATGCCAAAGATAAAAAAATAGAATTATCAGAACAATATCATATTCAAATGCTTTATAAAACAGATATAGGGTATCGTGAAGAAAAAAACTTGTCAGAAGGTGAAAAGATTGCAAGAAATTTTGCGTTTATAGTAACCATTATGGATTATAGTAGAAAACGAAAAGCACAGAAAAGTGTGGATAAATCACAAGAAAATGATACGTTGCCAATCGTGTTAGATGGACCTTTTTCCAAACTTGGAGATGAAAATATTCGACTGATAGCAAAAGTATTGCCCGAGGTATCTGAACAAGTGATTATATTTATGTTAAAAAAGGACTGGAAATATACAGATTTGGATAGCTATGTAGGAAGTGCATATTTAATTGAAAAAGATGCAGAAAAATCTTATGCATCTATTAGAAAAATGGAGGATTTTTAATTGTGGCATCTTATGAATTTTTTAAAAAGGAGTTTGAGTTTCGTGGAAAACATGCCAGAATGGTAGGAGAATTGTGGATAACGAATGATTATGAACATACCTATTTCCGCAGATTGATAGATGTGTATCTTGTGGCTGCTATTATTGGTTTTCGGGTAGATCGAAAAGTGGAAGTAGATTATTCCCCTACTGAATCAAAAAGTATTTTTCCAGAACAGATGATAGGAGCGAAAGAAGATTTAGATTTTATTATGCAAATGATAGTAATGTTGGAAAATAAAGAAGGCATATCATCTGAGGAAAGCGTAAAAAAAGCATTTAAAGTTGTAGAAACCAAAGAGGAATTTGAATATTATAGGGATTTATTTAATTCTTATGTACGTGGTGGTGTAGAAGAATTATATGAAAGATTAGTACTTCATAAATCAGAGATAGATGAGGAATTTTATGATGAAAAAACGGCTAATCTTATGGGACTTTTAGATAGATTTGTAATCCCTTCTCATTCTTAAGTATTACTTACTCTAAATAAAAACAATAGAAAGCACGCTTTGCGAATTTTTATTGTTATGAACGATTATTATATGCATTCTTATCTATTGATTGTATTGTTGTAAAAAAAATAGAAAAATTTGTAAAAAATATTTACAAAATGCAATAGATAAGATATAATACAGACACATTATATCATACCAAGGAATAATGTGGTTTCTACAATAAGGTAGAATACCAAAAAGCTCTAATCCCATTCTTCGGAATGGGATTATCTTTTATGCGCAGATCTGGGCATAGAAAATGTGCTGTAAAAGTATTGTACAGGTCACATAGTAAATAGGGGAAAAATCTTTCCTACTCGATTATCTAAACAAAAGATATTTCGAAACATAATACAAAAGATGAAAATTATTAGTTTCATTACATAGTAAGTGTGTAATAATTCTAAGAAAGGGGAAACGTATGAAATTAAATTACAGAATAGGATTGGATATTGGAATAACATCCGTAGGATGGGCGGTGTTAGAAAATAACAGTAAAGATGAGCCTATCCGAATTGTTGATTTAGGGGTGCGATTGTTTGAAGCGGCTGAAGTACCCAAGACAGGTGCAGCTTTAGCAGAAGGAAGAAGAAATGCCAGAACAACTCGAAGAAGATTAAGACGCAGAAAACATCGCCTAGATAGGATTAAATGGCTATTACAAGAAAATGGTATGATACAAATTGATAAGTTTATGGAAAGATATTATTCTGCCAATTTACCAGATGTATATCAATTGAGATATGAGGCTTTAGAGCGAAAAGTAAAAGAGGAAGAACTTGCTCAGATATTAATACATATTGCAAAACATAGAGGCTTTCGTTCCACGCGTAAAGCAGAATTAAAAGATAAATCGGACAAGGAAATGGGGGCAGTTTTATCAGCAATAGAAAAAAATAAAAAATTAATGGAAGAACATTCTTATCGCACAATTGGAGAGATGCTATATAAAGACCAAGCTTTTAGAACGGAGTGTAGATGGAATGAAAAAGGTTATGTTTTAACCCCACGAAACAAACAGGGAGATTATAAACATACGATACTTCGAGCTTTATTGGAAGAAGAAGTAAAATATATATTTCATCAGCAGAGAAATTTGGGAAATGTAAAAGCAACCAAAGAATTGGAAGAATCCTATCTTTCTATTATGTTAAGCCAACGTTCTTTTGATATGGGACCAGGAAATCAGGCAGATGGAAGTACAAGTCCTTATGCAATGGAAGGTTTTGGAGATCGAGTAGGTCTGTGTGCTTTAGAACCAAGAGAAAATCAGCAGCCTAGAGGTGCAAAAGCAGCTTACACCTCAGAGATGTTTGTGGCTTTACAAAAAATCAACCATCTTCGACTTGTAAAAAAAGGTGGAGATAGCAGAGGATTAACCACAGAGGAACGGCAAGTTATTATAGAATTATTACATAAGCAAAAGGAAGTAAAATATGCTGCTGTGCGAAAAGCATTAAATCTAAGCAATGATGATAAGTTTAATACTTTAAATTATAGTGGCAAAGAGGAATCTGAAGAGGAAAAAATAAAGAAAACAGAAAATACAAAATTTATAAGTATACCTAATTATCAGGAATACAAAAAGAAAATGTCTAAAATGTCACAACAATTTCAATTTCCATTAGAGGAACAGACAATTATTTTGTTAGATAAAATTGGAACAATTCTGACTTTGTACAAAAATGATGATACACGTACTAGAGAACTTCAAAAACTAGATTTAGAACCAGAAATAATAGATGGACTGTTAGAAATGAACCCAAAGAAATTCCAACATGTTTCATTGAAAGCTATGAGAAAATTAATGCCTTATTTAGAAGAGGGACTTACTTATGATAAAGCGTGTGAAAAAGCAGGATACAATTTTAAAGGAAATGAAAGAACAGAAAAAACAAAATTGTTAAAAGGAAAAGAAATTACAGATATTATCAATGAAATCAATAATCCTGTGGTAAAGCGTTCTGTTTCACAGACAGTAAAAGTGATCAATGCAATTATTCAAAAGTATGGAAGTCCCCAAGCAGTAAATATTGAATTGGCAAGAGAAATGTCCAGAAATTATAAAGACCGTCAGAAAATGGAAAAGCAGATGAAAGTCAGACAAGAAGAGAATGAAAATGCAAAGAAAGAGATTCAGGAATTGGGAAATGCATTTCCTTCTGGACAAGATATTATTAAATATCGCTTATGGCATGATCAGGAAGGAATGTGTTTATATTCTGGAAAAAAGATACCCTTAGAAGAACTTTTTACAGGAGCCTATGATATTGATCATATTTTGCCTTATAGTATTACCTTTGATGATAGTTATCGCAACAAAGTACTAGTGACAGCAGAAGAAAATAGACAAAAGGGAAACCGTATCCCATATGAATACTTTGGAAAAAGTGATTCAGAGAGATGGAAACAATTTGAGAGAAGAGTAAATTTTTTTGTTAGAGATTATAAAAAACAACAAAAGTTGCTAAAACAAAGTTTTACAGAGGAAGAGCGGAAACAATTTAAAATGAGAAATTTAAATGACACTAAATATATTACACGTGTTATTTATAATATGATAAGAGAAAATCTAATATTAGAACCTCTGAACCGCCCTGAAAAGAAGAAACAGGTCTATGCTGTCAATGGTTCTATCACTGCATATCTGCGTAAAAGATGGGGATTGGCTGCGAAAGATCGTTCCGTTGATACCCACCACGCTATGGATGCAGTTGTAATTGCTTGTTGTACAGATGGTATGATTCAAAAAATTTCTAGGAATATACAAGGGAGAGAGTTATTGTATTCCAGAGGATTTCAAACAGTGGATGTAGAAACAGGAGAAATATTCTCCAGAGATGATTTTACAAGAGAACAGTGGGATAAGGAATTTGGCATAAAAGTTCCAAAACCTTGGGAATATTTTAAGGAAGAATTGGAAATTCGCATGGGAGAAAATCCATTGGCATATATAGAAGAACATTCTGATGTATCTAGAAATTTAGATTATCCAGCATGGTTTTATGAGAATCATATGATTCGCCCAATTTTTGTATCTAGAATGCCAAAGCGAAAAGTAACAGGGGCAGCTCATGAAGATACCATCCGAAGTCCCCGTCATTATCAGGAAACAGGATATGTTTTAACCAAGACAGCGCTTACTGACTTAAAACTGGATAAAAAAACAGGAGAAATTATAAATTATTATAATCCTGAGAGCGATAAGTACTTATACCAAGTATTAAAAGAGCAATTGATAAAATATGAGGGAGATGCTAAGAAAGCATTTGAACAACCTTTTTATAAACCAAAAGCAGATGGAACACAAGGGAACCTTGTAAGAAAAGTAAAAACATATGATAAACTTACCATAGGTGTACCTGTAAATGCAAGTAATGGAATCGCAGCAAATGCAAATGGAGCTATGATTCGAGTAGATGTATTTTGTGTAAAGGGAAAATATTATTTTGTACCTGTTTATATTTCTGATATAGTAAAAAAAAGATTGCCAATGAAAGCATCTGTTCCACATAAGCCATATAGTGAATGGAAAGAAATGGAAGATAAAGATTTTATTTTTAGTTTGTATTCTAGAGATTTGATTTCCTTTAAAGCAAAAAGTGGAAAGAAAGTTACTTGTGCAGATGGAACTTCTAAAACAATAAATGAAGAAGTAGTTTATTACTATGGAGCAGATATCTCATCTGCATGTTTTTCTGGAAAATCACATGATGGAAAATTTTCTTATAGAGGTTTAGGCATTCAAAGTTTGGAGTATTTAAAAAAACATCAGGTGGACATTCTTGGAACTGTAACAGAAGTAAAAAAGGAAAGACGCATGGGATTTCATTAGTAACAGATTTCCTATAACTTTATGAATCTGTAACATAGATAAAGATTTGAATCTTGTTTATTCCTGCTGATAATGAGCCAAGCAGATGTGCTAAGTGTTCTGTGGGATATGCGGATATTTAGTGAATGTCGCGCGATTGCTAAGCGCTAGTGGGATTTGTTCAGCAAGGAGCGAAGAAAGAATAGATAAATACTTCAAAGTTTTATTGTGCATAACAAGTACAGGCATGTAACTTATGATAGGCTATTTGAAGAATTAAAAGAAAAAAATTTTGGGGAGTATATATAATAAGGCGAAAGATTACTAATATGATTTGGAGGTGAACATGGGATTTCGCAACGTTAAAATTGAAAGTAATGTTAAGTTATATATTGAAAATCAACAATTAGTAATAGGAAGTGGAACAGATATTAAAATTCCATTGGAGGATATCAATAGTATTTTAATAGAAAATCAATTTGTGACAGTCTCTGCTTATATGTTACAAAAGTTTGCGGAGCTTGGAATTGCTCTCTATGTTTGTGATGAAAAACATCTTCCTAATGCTGTGTTACTTCCTATGGTAAGACACAGTCGTCATTATAAACTTTTAAAATATCAAATAGGTATCAGCAAACCTTTGCAAAAACGACTTTGGCAACAAGTGGTAATTCAAAAAATAATGAATCAATCTTTATGCTTAGAATTTAGCAATAAAGAAGGTGTAGAGGAACTCCGAAAAATGTGCAAGGAAGTACAGTCTGGAGATAAAACTTACGTGGAAGCAAAAGCAGCAGCTTTCTATTTTCGGAGATTATATGGGGCAGACTTTACAAGAGGAGAAGATCATATTATCAATGCATGTTTAAATTATGGATATGCCATTATTAGAGGAATGATTGCTCGAAGTCTTGTATGTTATGGATTGGAGCCTGCAATTGGAATATTTCATAAAAGTGAATTAAATAGTTATAATCTAGCAGATGATTTTATCGAACCATTTCGTTCGATTGTTGATTTATATGTTGCTTCTAAATTTGATATGTCACAAACCACAAGTGTATTAACACCACAAATAAAACGTGGTTTATATGGAATTGTAAATTATGAGATGAAAGTAAAAGGAGAGAAACGTATTTTAAGCAATTGTATTGACAACTTAATAGCAAGTTATAGTAGTGTATTACAAGGAAAAGGGGAAAGATTGAATTTACCAGAATTAATGCAATTGCAGATACATAGTTATGAATAAATTTATGAGAATGATTGTATTTTTTGATTTACCAGTAGTAACTGCAAGGGATAGGAAAGCAGCGGCAAAGTTTCGAAAGTTTTTGTTAAAAGATGGATACCATATGATGCAGTTATCTGTATATACCAGAGTTTGTAATGGAGTGGAAGCTGTGGAAAAGCATGAAGCAAGATTAAACCTTAATTTGCCATCTAAAGGTTCTGTTCGATTATTAACTCTAACAGAAAAACAATATGAATCCATACATATTTTATTAGGAGAAAAGACTTTTGATGATACAAGTGAATCAATGGAATTGCTAAATATTTTTTGAAAAAAGAAGAAAAATGGAAATAATTTTAATAGAAATTTTGTATTTTTAAATGAGAAAACCCACATAAACAGAAGTGTCTATGTGGGTTTTCTATTCCCTATTATATCATACCAAGAAATAAATGGGAACTACAACTTCAGCAAGCCCAACATGGAAAGAAGACTTATTATATCATACCAAGAAATAAATGGGAACTACAACTAAATATGTCACCTCTACTTTATTAGAAGAATTATATCATACCAAGAAATAAATGGGAACTACAACTTTTTCTCGCATCAGCAACCTACTTTGTGAATTATATCATACCAAGAAATAAATGGGAACTACAACTTTGGTATCATTCGCTTTTAATTTGGGGAGATTATATCATACCAAGAAATAAATGGGAACTACAACAAGCACAGGATTTATTTATGATGGAGTAATATTATATCATACCAAGAAATAAATGGGAACTACAACTTTTTCTCGCATCAGCAAC
>CAJUHG010000010.1:49786-51306 GCA_910586005.1 uncultured Lachnospiraceae bacterium
CTACTTTGTGAATTATATCATACCAAGAAATAAATGGGAACTACAACCCTATGAGCGACTTGTAACCAGAAATCAATATTATATCATACCAAGAAATAAATGGGAACTACAACAGACTTCCCACGCGTCATAGGCGTGAATCAATTATATCATACCAAGAAATAAATGGGAACTACAACTAGTTCCGTGTACTCATCCAAAGTACCTTGAATTATATCATACCAAGAAATAAATGGGAACTACAACAGCCTTACAGCTGAAAAAGTTCCTGATTTGATTATATCATACCAAGAAATAAATGGGAACTACAACCCTGCCCTGATTCTCCACAGTATTGCTATGATTATATCATACCAAGAAATAAATGGGAACTACAACCTCTGCAAGAGACATTGGGAACAATTTATAATTATATCATACCAAGAAATAAATGGGAACTACAACATTATTGTATTAAATCCAGTAAAGGAAAAGATTATATCATACCAAGAAATAAATGGGAACTACAACAAGCAGCCTTTTCTCCTTATACGCAACTTGATTATATCATACCAAGAAATAAATGGGAACTACAACCCGGATTGCGCCAATACACCAGCCTTTCACATTATATCATACCAAGAAATAAATGGGAACTACAACTTGAAGGATATGATTCCATTACTGTATTGGATTATATCATACCAAGAAATAAATGGGAACTACAACTAATCCGGTATCAGTCCTAAATAATATCTATTATATCATACCAAGAAATAAATGGGAACTACAACGGTTATATTCTCCACACTTTCTACATATGGATTATATCATACCAAGAAATAAATGGGAACTACAACAATTTGGACGAGGGGAATGTATCACTGGGAATTATATCATACCAAGAAATAAATGGGAACTACAACTGGGCGGGCGTGCCCGCCTTGCGTGCGCGTATTATATCATACCAAGAAATAAATGGGAACTACAACACAGAACTAGATTTTTCTAACAGTTCCTTTATTATATCATACCAAGAAATAAATGGGAACTACAACGCTATGTCCCTTTTCAATTGGTTCGTTAAAATTATATCATACCAAGAAATAAATGGGAACTACAACAAAGCAATGTAAGCCTTTGGGCAAATCTGAATTATATCATACCAAGAAATAAATGGGAACTACAACTTATATAGAAAAATGGTATGAAGAAAAAAAATTATATCATACCAAGAAATAAATGGGAACTACAACATAGTGTCCGCATCCATAACATCAGTAGAAATTATATCATACCAAGAAATAAATGGGAACTACAACCATTGGTTACATAAATTCGACCATCATGATATTATATCATACCAAGAAATAAATGGGAACTACAACATCACCCACGACCACGCAAGGCGGTTTCACATTATATCATACCAAGAAATAAATGGGAACTACAACAAGCAACAGTCCAGTTCCTTAAGCAATAGTATTTGAGATGGTATAATAAAGTTGTAACACCAAACAGGAAATAAATGATATATTCAA
>CAJUHG010000011.1 GCA_910586005.1 uncultured Lachnospiraceae bacterium
TTCTAATTCAGGTGAACTTTCTTCTATTTTCTTTGGCTCTTCTAATTCAGATGAATTATTTTCTATTTTCTTTGGTTCTTCTATTTTATTTTTTTGAATTTCATTCTCTTTCTGTTGATAACTGTTATTTTGACTCGTTATTAGCTCTTGCTTAGTCTCCATAATAGATTGTAGAAGTTCATTCATTTGATTTAACAACTGTTCATTAGAATTTATTATTATATTTGCATTTTCTTTACTACGACTAACGGTAATCTTAGCAACCTTTTTTTGTCCCTCCATAAGAGCTTCTAACATAGTAGCAATCTGCTTCTGATTACTATGAGCAGACCTTTCTAAAGGCATAATCTTCTGTCCAATAAAATTAATCTTATCATCTATATCTTGTAATTTCTTCTGTGAAGCTGTATGAGCAGTTCTTTCCATTTTTATAATATCTATATACTGTCTCTCAAGCTCTCTCTCTTGTTGATTTTTCCATTCAAACCAATTTTCTAATAATAATAATACAAAAACTAACGTTAAGAGTGCTGATATGATTAATAATATATAATTTTTAGGAATATTAACTATAATATAGATATCAAACAGAAATATGAATAATGTCAATATTGATGCTATCTTTAGTTTTTTCTTTTGTGGATTATCATTTTCCATATTTTGCTCCCTTCTATTTTAACAAAACCTCCAATATTCTTGTTCAAGAGATGAGGTTCAATTTTAATAACTTCTCCATCCCCCCTTGAACAAAAATGCTGGAGGCTATATCATATGGGAAATCAATTTCCATCATTGATATGAACTGATTGAGAAAAATGTTCGAGAGGCGATTCGAACGCCCGACCCTTTGCTTAGGAGGCAAATGCTCTATCCTGCTGAGCTACTCGAACAAATAGTATCTGCTCGTATACTAACGATACGAGTGACACTTTATATTTGATAGTGAATCTGGCCTTGAATCCAAACTGTTCCTTTAAATCTTCTTCCTACTGCAGGTTCACCAAATAAATCTTCTTGATTAATACAAACATCAAAAATTAAATGATTACTATTCAAGGTTAATATATAACATTTTTCTTTTGTCTCTTTATTATCAATTGTATAGAAATCTAAAATTTCTCCCATGATACTATACTGGTCACTCTCAATTCCAAAAGGCATAAAATAAGTATCAACAATAGATAAAATATCCTCTGTCATTACTCTTTTAGAAATCATAGAATAAGTATCAATATCTTCTAATGTAAGACTTTCCATCGCTTCTTCATCACCTTCTCTTGCAGCTGCCATAAGGTGATTACGATTATTGGTATATTTTTCTCCACTTCTTATCTGAGATTCATTTTTGTAAATTGGAAAAATAATTTTTCCTTCTGTAGAAAGTGCGGAAATCGTAGTATTTACAGGAATTCTCTTTGCTTTTTTGCTACAACCTTCTTGAAGATATTCAATCACATTTTGCAAATAAAAAATTAAAGTTACACCTATACGCATTTCATCACAAATACCTGCATAAGATTCTCTTCCAGAATGTTTTTCAACTTCAACTTTTTCTTCTGTTGTAACTCCACTTCCTATAAAATATGGATAATAATAATCTACATGAAAATCATTATCACTAATATAAAATCCACGAACAGCAATTCCAATAAATTCTCCAAATTCTTTGCTTAATTCTGCAAAAACATTTCCCTTTTCATCCTCTATTACCATTTTTTTATCAGGATGTTTTACAATATCATTAATTAACAAATCAATTTCTTTCTTATTATTAAATTTTTTAAATCCAACACTTCTTAAATAGTTATGCACTACTTCTGCCCCCTCCTTTCTACCTTGGTTACTTCCTTACCTATTATATAATATATGAAATCTTTTTGCAATTTCTGTTTACATTTTTTTTAATTTTTTATGCTCTTTCAATCTTCTTTTTTCATAGTTTTTTATTTGATACTTAGTAAGTAATCATAAATCTATTCTAATAAAAATTTAATCCTTGGCTGAAATAAAAGCCTCCAATGAATCGTAGGGGCTTAGAATTCTTGGTGCTTCTTTTTTATTTAAATTTTCTGTAACTATATGACTATGATCAATTCCATTTATATAAAGTATAATAGGTGCCTTAGCATTTTCTGTTTGTGAGATTACTACAGCTAATTTTTGATTTTCTGTTTTAACAAAAGTCCCCACTGGATAATATCCAATCTTTTGCACTAGTATTTCTCTCATATGAAAATCATACGCTTTATAATCAGAAATTATTTCAAAAGCTTGTAATAAATTTTTTTTCATACATTCCATACCTGAAATAGTACAATCAAATGCATCACAAATTTGTATCATTCTACATTCTTCTTGACTAGTCTTTCGTTTCAAAGGATATCCGCTTCCATCTAATTTCTCATGATGCAAAAGAATCATTAATTTTGAAATCTCTGGAATCCAACTTTCTTTATTGAGTGCAGAATATCCTAAAATAGTATGTCTTTTTAATTCATATATTTCTATCGGTGTCATTTTTTCATAACAACAATTTTTATAAATTACATTTATATACTGATATCCTAAATCATGAAGTAAACATCCTAAAACGGCATCTACCATTCTTTTACGAGGAAAACCATATTCTCTTCCTAATATCATTACCAAAATAGTTGTATAAATAGTATGTTCATAAAGATCAGCAGTTCTATTTATTACATCCAAAGCTCTTTTTTCTTTTGTTTCCTCAAATACGGTTACGATTCTTTCAGCTAATTCCAACAATCTCTTTAGCCCTTGATTATTCTTGTAAATATGTTGGGATAATATATTTCTTAAATCATCTTCAAATTTCCAAACAACTTTTTTATCAAAATACATATTTTCTTTCTCATACTTTTCAAAAGGATCTTCAATAAAAATTTTATGTATATTCAATGATATAAGAGCTTCTATATAATCCGGTTTTAATATGGTACCTATCTCAAGAATAATATTTCCATTTTCTAAACATACGGGTTTTGCCAATATCTCATTACCTATTAATTTTGACACCTGATATTCTCTCATATTGTACACCTAATACTATTCTTCTACACTATCTTTAACGCCCATTGCAATATTCAATGCTTCTTTCTCCTCTTCTGCTAGTACAATTATAGAATTACCATTTACAATTTCTTTAATATAAGTATAACATCCTTCTCTGCTGTGCATTGCATTAATAATAAAACCATCATCTTTTTGATCTAGTAATGCCAAGGAAAAACTTAATTTTCCACCCATTTCATTAAAAGCATCATATTTGACCATTCCAACTTTTTGAAACGTGTGTTTTAAATAATTAGAAATACTTTGAATGTTTTCTCTATTTTCACTCTCATTTACTAAAAGTTCTTCCACTTGCTGAATATGTTTCATCAAAGTATCTTCTAGAGATGAGGCATCTTTGCCCATCATAAATGCTTCATATCTCTTTTTTAGTTTACTTGTTTTCACTACATTTACAATTAGTAAAATAAAAAGTATCAATAATACAGCTGCTATAATTGCAAATGTCAATAAAAAATCATCTACTGTAAAATATATTCCTATAAAATCTGATTTCATAGTTTCCTCCATTCTGTTCATTTTCAGCACAAACATGTAGTGATTAAAAAGATTAAAAATTTTTTTCTCTTCTGATTAAGAACGTATGTTTTTATCTTATCTCTAACATTTTTTGAATTAGTATAAGAATACTAATTCAACTTGTTAGTTCTATAATTCTTCTCTACTAGTTTATTGGCTGATGAATAGACTGAAATAATTCTAAAATTCTTTCCAATTCATTATCAGAATAATATTCAATTTCAATTTTACCTTTTTCTTTATCCTTTTGACGGATTGCCACTTTTGTTCCCATAATAGCTTTTAATTTCTGTTCAATATCCTCATAAACAAAAATTCTACTATCTTCCCTTGGCTTTTTGGATAATTCTGTTTTTTCTTTTTGCAATTTTTTTATAAGTTTTTCTGTCTCTCTAACACTTAATTTTTCATCAAATATCTTTTGTGCTATCATATATTGCTTTTCATTATCTTCAATTGCCAAAAGTGCTCTCGCATGTCCGCTAGAAATTAAATCTTCAATTACCATCTGTTGTACACGCTCATCTAATTTTAAAAGTCTAATAGAATTTGTAACTGCAGTTCTAGATTTAGATACCCTTTCTGCTACTTCATCCTGTTTCATATTAAATTCCTTTAGTAACCTTTTAAATGCCATTGCCTCTTCTATAGGATTTAAATCCTCTCTTTGAATATTCTCAATCAAAGAAATTTCTACGGTTTCTTGTTCAGTCAAATTTTTTATAATAACAGGAATTTCTTTTAATCCAGCAATTTTTGCAGCTCTCCATCTTCTTTCTCCTGCAATAATTTCATAATAGTCTTTTTTATCTTGTACTAATAATGGTTGTAAAACTCCATACTGTTTTAAAGATTCAGATAATTCTATCAAAGAATCCTCTTCAAAACTTCTTCGAGGTTGTTTTCTATTCGGCTCAATTTTTGCAGTTTTCACAAATACTACATCTTTATCGGGTTCTGGTTTTCTTACTGTTTCTACTGTTCCCAAAGTTCCAACTTTATTAGTAATTAGGCTATCTAAGCCTTTTCCTAATCCACCCTTTTTTGCAGTTGCCATTATTATATTTCCTCTCTTTCTATTACTTCTTTTGCTAACAAACGATAACTTTCTGCACCAGTAGACTTTCCATCATATAAGTTAATTGGCAATCCATGACTAGGAGCTTCTGCTAGTCGAATATTTCTGGGAATAATAGTTTTATAGATATTTGTATTAAGATTACTTTTTACATTTTCTACTACCTGTAAAGATAAATTTGTCCTAGCATCATACATTGTAAATACTACACCTTCCATTTGAAGATCTGAGTTTAATCTCTCTTGAACCAAAGCAATGGTATGCATTAATTGACTTAACCCCTCCAATGCATAATATTCACATTGAATAGGAACTAATACAGTATTAGCAGTTGTCATTGCATTAATAGTAAGCATATTTAATGAAGGAGGACAATCAATAATAATAAAATCATAATCATCTTTTACATAATCTATTTCATTTTTTAATATATATTCTTTTTCATTAATTCCTACTAATTCTATTTCTGCTCCAGCAAGATTTACATTTGAAGGCATTAAAAAAAGATGTTCTATCTCTGTTTGAAGTATACTCTCTCGGATGGTACACTCTCCCAACATAAGCTCATAAATTGTATTTTCTAGGTTGTCTTTTTCAATCCCAAGTCCACTGGTAGTATTTCCTTGTGGATCCATATCAATAGTTAATACCTTTTTTCCTCTTTCCACCAGACAAGCAGATAAATTAATTGCTGTAGTAGTCTTCCCTACTCCGCCTTTTTGATTGGCTATCGCTATAATTCGGCCCATATCATTCTCCTTTCCTCTTATGTTGTTTTCATTATAGCACCTTTTTTATTGCATTACTATAGGTAAATCGTTTGAAAATGTTTCACGTGAAACACTATTTTTAGCTGTTTTTAAATATAAAAATCCTAGCATCATGCTCTGTGAGGTTCTTGGGTTTGCAGGCATACTTTGATATCTTGCAAATAAACCAATTGTTTTTAAGCAACTTTCCAGTTCTGTATCATATTCACTTGATAAACAAATAAATTACTTTTTTTCATTAATTATCAAAACTAAATATCAAATTATAACTGTTTTCTTTCCCACAAATCTTCAATTATAAAAATTCTCTATTGGTCATTTTATTTTTAAAATCACATGTATCTTAGAGAGTATATCTTATAAAACACCATATAGTCACATGTGACCCAAAAGATATATCTTATATCCAAGCAAATATATGCTTTGCAAACTTTCTATTATCATAAATTAGGGAAATGTTTCACGTGAAACATTTCCCTAAAAAAATGCAATTATATAATTTTTGTGCTTTATAACAACTATTATTTTAAAATACATTCACAAGACTATTTCTTATTGAAAATACAGCTGCTTGTGTTCTATCTGCTACATCGATTTTTTTAAATATACTGGATATATGGTTTTTCACCGTACGTTCACTAATATTTAATTTTTCGCCTATTTCTTTGTTATAAAGCCCTACAGACAATAACTTAAGCACTTCCATTTCCCTTCTGGTTAACAAGTCAATTTTTTCTTTTTCCACATCTCTTTCAATTATCTTAGAATTTAAAATGGGTATTAAATTAGGTTGAATATATGTTTCTCCATTCACTACAGTAAAAATTGCCTTTTTTAATTCTGATGCTTCAGATTCCTTTAATAAATAACCATGAATCCCAATATCTACTGCTTTTAAAAGATACTCTATTTCATTGTGTACTGTTAAAATAATTACTTTAACATTAATATTATCTTTTTTTATTTTTTCTAAAACTTGTAATCCATTCATTTCAGGCATATTGATATCCAATAATAATACTTGTGGAACAACACTTTTTAATAGTTTTAAACATTCAATTCCATTGCTCGCCTCTCCAATTACTTCCACTTCTCCATCTAATTCTAATAATCCTTTTAGTCCTTCTCTTACCATAGAATGATCGTCTGCAATTATAATTCTTGCTGGCATTATCTTGTATCCTCCTTATCAATGGGTACCTCTAATACAATTTTGGTTCCTTTACCAACTTCAGAATTAACTTCTAATTTTCCAGATAAAAGATAAATACGTTCTTGCATTAAAAAAATTCCAATTTTAGAATTTTCCTCTTCATTCATATGTTCTATTTTTTTCAGTTCAAATCCTATTCCATCATCTTCAACGATTACTTGCACCTTATCTTTTGTATATTTTGTTTGCACATTTACGTTCTTTGCATTTGAATGTTTTATAATGTTACTACATGACTCTTGAACAGCATAATATATCATCAATAATACAATAGGAGAAAGGTTTCTTTTCTCACCAATATTTTTATAAGAAACTTTTATTCTTCCATTTTTTCTAACCTTAGATAACTCTCTTTCTATTACAATATCTAAATTAATATCTTCTAATGGGATTGGGTCTAAACGAAAAATGATTTTCCTCATATCCCTAATAATTTCCTTGATATTTTTAGACATGGCTTGAAGCTCTAAGCGACATCTGATTGTATCCACATCCATAATTTTTGTACAGATTTCAATTTTATGGACTATATTTGAAAGATTTTGCATCATACAGTCCTGCAAATCTTTTGCAATACGCTGACGCTCTAATTCCTGTATTTCTAACATTTTTCTCTTATGTACAACATTGTCTTCTTTTTGACTTTCTTGTTGTAAACTTGACTTAACATTTTCACGTGCAATCTTCAATACACCCTCTAATTCTGCAAGTTGTGCATTCAAATTTGCAATTTCTAATTTTAATTGATTTGAAGCATTTTCAATTTCCTGTTGTTCTTCTAATAAACTCTCAATTTTCTTATGACTTTTTTGGTCTACTTTTCTTGGAGAAAAAGATTCAAAATTCTCATCTAAAGAATCTTCAAGTTCTCGAATAAACCTATCATTATTTTTGAATAGGATTATATTTTTCTGAAGCTTTCTTTCCAATCTTAATTTTTTCTCATACACCTCTTGATGTATTTTTTCTAAATAATCAACAATCATAACTTTACCTTTTAAAGAACATATGTTTATATCACTAAAAATTAGAAGTTAAATACTTCAAAAACACTTTGACATTTTTGCAAATAATCTACAAACTAGATATTATATTTAAGATATTTTGCAATTTATCAAAAGTTATCTTGGAGGAAAACTTTAACTCTCAACAATATAATTTATTACCACTTGTTACCTATAAGGAAGGAGTCTTATCTCCCTCCAAGATATAGTCATATTTATTTTATCTCATATTTAAAAATAAAAAAAGAGATAAATTCGTTTTTTTTACTTTTTGTATATTTTATTTGTATCTAAGGGATATATCGTCTATAATAGTAATAAGAAATATTGGAAGGAGACACTATATGAAAAAACATATCCGCAACTTTTTGCTTTTAACAACGTTAACTACTCTTAGTATCTATGGAATTAATAAAGCTATCAGTATTACATCTAATGTAAAAAATTTATTAAAAACAGATAAGGGTAAATTTTATAATTGGAGATATGGAAATATCTTTTATACAAAGCAAGGAAAAGGAAGTCCTTTACTTCTTATTCATGATTTGAATCCAGCATCTTCTTCTTATGAATGGGATAAAATTTTAAAATCTCTTGCTAAAAATCATACAGTTTATAGTCTCGATTTATTAGGATGCGGAAGAAGTGATAAACCTAATATGACCTATAGCAATTTTCTTTTTGTGCAATTAATCACTGATTTTATTAAAAATGTAATAGAAACAAAACCCGATATTATTTCAACAGGTGACTCTTCTTCTTTTGTTTTCATGGCATGTAATATGGAACCTGAATTATTTAAAAAACTTATTGTGATTAATCCTAGTAATCTTGTACAACTTTGTAAAACTCCTAATAAAAGAAAAAATACTTTAAAATTCTTTATTGATGTTCCTATTATTGGTACTATGGTGTATAATCTTGTATTTACAGAAAAAAATATCATCAAAATTTTTCAAGATGACTATTATTATAAAAATCATATGGTTTCAAAAAGAACCATTGATTCCTACTATGAAGCTGCACATATGAATAATAGTCATGGAAAATATTTATTATCTAGTATAAAAGCTAGCTATACCAATATCAATATTATACATGCACTGAAAAATATTAATAATAGTATCTATCTAATTGGAAGTAAAGAAAAAACAAAGAATGAAGAAATTATTAATTCTTATATTTCCTATAATCCTTCCATTGAGGCTTCCTATATTTCAGAATCAAAATATTTGCCTCAATTAGAAACACCAGAAAAACTTTTAGAAATTTTAAATTTGTATTTAGAATCTATCTCCTAAAGAATAAAGTGTGGTCGCGCAATGACATCTTTCACTCACACCAATACACATATTAATTTTCTTTTATAGAAAGACACTTTCACGCTTCTGCGTGATAAGGTCTTTCTTATAGAAGAAAAAGTAGGTATGTGTATGATTGTAAACAAAAGAAAAAATATATCATATAAAGTAATCGTTTAAAACCATCTATAAAAATTATTGTCTTGAACTATAATGAAAAACGTTCTATCTTTAATTATCTAAATTGGAGTTTTAGATGGAATACCCGCTTTTCTAGGATATTCTTTGGGAGTTTTACTTTCTTTTCTAATTTCAATCAAAGAGCGGGAAAATTCTGTTCCATCTAAGGTAAATTTTTTTACCTTTTCCATATTTCCTCCCAAGATAACGATTGCCTTTTTTGCCCTTTGAACTTCCTCTTCTACTTCTCCAGATTTATATGCAATAAATCTTCCTCCTTGTCTTACAAAAGGAATGCAATATTCACTTAGGGAGGATAAATTTGCAACTGCTCTAGAAACACATAAGTCAAATTTTTCACGAAACTCTATATTTCTTGCTAACTCTTCTGCTCTACCATGAACGGCAGATATTTTTAAAAGTTGCAATTTGTCTATCACTTCTTGCAGAAATAAGATTCTTTTATTTAAAGAATCCAATAATACTATTTCTAAGTGAGGAAATGCAATTTTAAGAGGAATACCAGGAAAACCAGCACCTGTTCCTAAATCTAATATTTTTAAATTTTCTTTCAAATTCACACTTTTTATCAAACTTAAGGAATCTAAAAAGTGTTTCTCTACAACCTCATCAAGCTCTGTAATTGTAGTCAAATTCATAACTTTATTTTTTTCAATTAGCATTTCATAGAAAATCAAAAATTGTTCTATCATTTTTTCTGAATATGCTATCTCTAACTTTTCTAATCCATTTCGAAACTTCTCCAAGCTAGATGTCATTATCTTTTTCCTTTCACTGAAAAATTATTTGCTACCAAAATAAACTAATAAGACAGAAATATCTGCTGGGGATACTCCAGAAATTCTAGAAGCCTGTCCAATATTTACTGGCTGATAAAGATTTAATTTCTGTTTCGCTTCTATTCTAAGACTTTTTACTTGCTCATAATCAAAATTCTCTGGCAACTTTTTATTTTCTAGCTTTTTAAATTCTTTCACTTGTTTCAATTGTCTTTTGATATACCCATCATATTTTACATGAATATTTACTTGCTCAATCACATCATAAGGAAGCTCTGGTCTGTCCATATCAAGAGCTGCCAAATCTTCATAACATAGTTCTGGTCTCCTGATTAATTCTGCAAGAGTTGTTCCCGTCTTCAAAGGAGAACTTCCATGTTCTTCTAAGAGATTCTGAACTTTTGTATTAGCTCCAATTGTCACTTGCTCTATTCTTTCCACTTCTTTTTCTATTAAAACTTCCTTTTTTAACACCCATTCATATCTTTCACGGCTTATTAGTCCAATTTCATATCCTTTTTTAGATAAACGCAAATCTGCATTATCTTGACGCAACAATAAACGATATTCTGCTCTGGAAGTCATCATTCGATAAGGTTCACGGTTATCTTTTGTCACTAAATCATCTATCAATACTCCAATATAAGCTTCTGCTCTATCTAATATGAGAGGTTCTTTTCCCAAAATATACATAGAAGCATTAATTCCTGCCACTAATCCTTGAGCCGCAGCCTCCTCATAACCAGAACTTCCATTAAATTGTCCACCAGAAAATAAACCTTTTATTTTCTTAAATTCCAAAGTTGGATAAAGTTGTCTTGGATTAATGCAATCATACTCAATAGCATAGGCATTTCTTACTATTTTTACATGTTCTAAACCTTCTACGCTACGATACATTTTATATTGTACATCTTCTGGCAAAGAACTTGACATTCCTCCTACATACATCTCATTTGTATAGAAACCTTCTGGCTCAATAAAAACTTGATGACGCTCTTTATCTGAAAACCTTACTACTTTATCTTCAATGGAAGGGCAATATCTTGGTCCAGTTCCTTCAATCTTTCCAGAATAAAGCGGAGAACGATCTAAATTTTCTTTTATAATTTCATGGGTATTTGTATTTGTATAAGTAAGCCAACATGAAATCTGATCTATCTGTACATCTTCTGGATTTGTAGAAAAAGAAAAAGGAACTACTATTTCATCCCCTTTCTGCTCTACCATTTTACTAAAATCAATCGAACGTTTATCAATTCTAGCAGGTGTTCCCGTTTTAAACCGGAACAATTCTATACCATTTTTTTTCAAAGATTCAGATAAATAATTAGCAGATTGCAAACCATTGGGACCTGTATCATTTACAACATCCCCATAAAGACATCTAGACTTTAAATATGTACCTGTGCATAATACGACTGCTTTACACTGATAAAATGCACCTGAAAAAGTCTTAACTCCATTTATCTTTCCATCTTCCACTATTAATTCTGTCACTTCTGCCTGACGAATAGTAAGATTTTCTGTATTTTCAAGTGTCCTCCTCATTAAGCGACTATATTCTGCTTTATCTGCCTGCGCGCGGAGAGAATGAACTGCTGGTCCTTTGGAGACATTCAGCATTTTTGATTGAATAAAAGTTTTGTCTATATTAATACCCATTTGACCGCCAAGTGCATCAATTTCTCTTACAAGGTGTCCCTTAGAACTACCTCCTATATTTGGATTACAAGGCATTAATGCAATACTTTCTACACTAACTGTAAATACAATAGTATCTAAACCAAGTCTAGCACAAGCCAATGCCGCCTCACATCCAGCATGCCCTGCTCCTACCACACACACATCATAATTTTCTGTAATATAAGGCATAAAATTCTCCTTTTTATATCTTATTTTCCCATACAAAATCTTGAGAAAATTTCATTTACAAGATCTTCTCCCACTGCTTCTCCAATAATTCTTCCAAGTTCTTCATAAGCACTCATCAGATCAATATAATAAAAATCTTCTGGCATATCATCTTCTATACTTTTTTTTACATTTGATAAACTCTTTAAGGCAGATTGTAATAAGGATTTGTGACGCACATTTGTAATATATATTTCATCATTAAAAGAAATTTCTCCAGAAAAAAATAAATCTTTTACTATTTTTTCTAAATTTTCTATTCCAATTCCTTTCTTTGCCGAAATAGAAAGAACTGGAACTTCTATCTCTTTTTCCTTTATTACTTTTCTCATCTTTTCTTCTGTTGTTATCTGTTTCAAATCTGTCTTATTTAAAAGTATTACCATCTTTTTGGATTTTAAAAGTTCCAAAATTTCTTTATCATCTTTATCCAAAACCGTAGAGGAATCTGCAACATAGATCACAAGATCGGCTCTTTTTAGAAATTCTTTTGCTTTATCCACTCCAATTTTTTCCACAATATCCTTTGTATCATGTATTCCAGCAGTATCTATAAGATTTAAAGTAATACCCTTTAAATTAATCTGCTCTTCTAATACATCTCTTGTAGTTCCCGCAATTTCTGTTACAATTGCACGTTCTCTTCCTGCTAAAATATTCATAAGAGAAGATTTTCCTACATTAGGTTTTCCTATGATAACAGTATTAATTCCTTCCTTTAACAATGCTCCATTTTCAGAAATTATTAACATATCTTCTATTTGATTGGATAATTCTTCTACAATTTGAAATAACTGTTCTCCATATCCATCTATAGAAATATGTTCTGGGTCATCTAATGCAGACTCAATATATGCAATTTGATAAATAATCTTTGACCTAATTTTTTTTATCTTTTCTTTTATACTTCCTTGTAATTGATTTATAGAAGATTCTAATGCAAAATTATTTTTTGCATTAATCAAGTCCATCACTGATTCTGCTTGAGATAAATCAATTCTTCCATTTAAAAAAGCACGTTTTGTAAATTCACCTGGTTCTGCAAGTCTAGCTCCATATTTAATTACAGTTTCCAACACTCGTTTCATAACTAAACTTCCACCATGACAATCAATCTCTACAGTATCTTCCATAGTATAAGTATTTGGAGACTTTAAAATAAGTACCATAACTTCATCTATCATCTTTGTTCCATCATAAATATAACCATAATGTACGGTATGACTTTCTGCCATAGATAATTTTTTCTTATTTCCTTTTGAATGATATATTTTATCTATAATTTGAAATGAATCTTCTCCACTGATACGAACAATTCCAATTCCTGAATTAGTCATAGCAGTTGCAATAGAGGCAATGGTATCTTTATACATGAAATACTCCTTCCAAGGTGAAGTCTGCACAAGCAGGTATTATGTGAGATAAAAGGCTTTCTCAATCATACCAAATAATGCACTTTGAGAAAGCCTTTTTTATTAATTAATTTTTTTTCAGGGTAACAACTACATGCCTATAAGGTTCCTCTCCTTCACTGTGTGTATTTACATAACGGTCATTTTGCAAGGCTGAATGAATTACTCTTCTTTCAAAGGGATTCATTGGTTCTAGGGAAATAGAACGTTTTGTCCTTTTCACCTTATAAGCAATATTTTTTGCTAAATTTTCCAGAGTTTCTTTTCTTCTTTTGCGGTAATCTTCTGTGTCTAACTTTACTTTCACATATTCGCTTACTTGTTTTCCTACTGCAAGATTTGTTAAATACTGTAAAGAATCCAAAGTCTGTCCACGTTTGCCAATTAATACACCCATTTCATCACCTTTTAATTCTACATCAAAGGTTTTATCATCTTCCCGCTTTGTAATAATAATTTCCACATGCATATTCATCGCATGAAATACATTACTTAGAAATTCCTCTATATAATCTTCCACATTATATTTTTTCCACACTTTGATAATTGCTGGTTTACTTCCCAAACCCAAAAAGCCAGGACTCCCCTTTTCTATCACTTCATATTCAATCTTATCACTGGTTGTCCCAAGTCTTACCAAACTCTCCGTAATAGCGTCATCCACAGTCTTTGCTGATACTTCAATAAAATCCATTAAAATTCCCCCTGTTTCTACTACTTGTTGTTACGCTCGTTAAACTCTTTCACCATGTTTGCTTTTTCCAAAAGACTTCCCTTTCTTGCTGTCTTTGCATATTCCTCAGACTGACGGATTTTTTCTTCTTTCTCTGTATTACTGATGGGTTCTGTAATCTTTCTGGTATTAATTCTAGCAGCATTGGCTATTTGATTTTCATAAATGCCTTGCTTCTCTTTTTTCTTCTTTGCCTTTTCTTTATTTTGTTCTATAATTTTTTCTAAGTCAAGATTCTTCATATATTTATTTAAAAAGAGCTGTTGAATACAGCGAATCACAGATCCTGATATCCAGTAAATACCAAGACCTACTGGAACAGAAAATACCATAAATAAGGAAAATAAAGGCAATACTGTATTCATTGTCTTCATTTGCCTTGCCATTGCATCATTCTCTCCACCACTAGCACTAGCATTTGGCATTAATTTAATATTCAATACCTGTGAACCATAAGAAGCAAGAGGAATTAAAATTGCTCCCAAAATTAACAGGAAATTCTTTTCTCCCCAACCCATACCAATTAGATTTAAAGGAGAATTGGCAATATTTATAGTAAAAAAATCATTCAAATGAGCCATAGCTGCTTCTGTCTCATTGATAATACTTGCCAAACCAGCAAAACTATCTCTTAATACATCCCATCCATGCACAGGCATTGCATAGAGAACATCAATAATAGAATTTGCTGTGGTTGTAGTACTTTCAAAATCTAATTTTATGGTACCTACACCAGCTTCTTTCAAAAAAGATTTCATAATATCTTGATATCCACTTATTTCCATAATTTTATCTACAAGTGGAGTAAACACATCTTTTACACTACTTACATAAGCTGGTATATTTCTTATTACTTGGTACATTGCAAGCAAAATGGGAAAATTGATTAAAAGTTGTAAGCAGCTTCCCATTGTAGAAACACCATATTTTTGATACACCATCTGGGTTTCTTCATTCATTTTTTGTATAGACACTTGGTCTTTTTTATTTTTATATTTTTCTCTAATTGCATTTATCTCAGGTTGCATTTCCTGTGACAGTCTTGAAAATTTCTGCTGCTTATAAGTTAATGGAAACATCAGAACATAAATAATTACTGTAAATAATATAATACATAGAGCTATATTTTGAATACCAAATACATTATTTAAAAATAAGTATAAACTGTTCATAATATAACCAATTATTTTAGCAATTGGGCCCAATATTTTTCCAGAATACTGGGTCAAAATAATTTCTGTCAAACTAACAAACCTCCTATGTTATGGAACCGGATCGTATCCGCCTTTTGAAAATGGATTACATCTTAATATTCTCCATCCGGCTAACAAGGACCCTTTCCATGCACCATATTTTTGAATTGCCTCCATTCCATACGAAGAACAGGTTGGATAATAAGGGCATTTTGTGGTCTTATATGGAGATAAATATTTTCTATATAGCTTGATTAGGTCAATTAATACTCTTTTCAAAATATTCCATCTTCTTTTCTTAATAAAATGTGATGAAGGCCTGCAAGATGCAGCAATGCCTTCTCTGTCTCATGATAAGATATTTTTTTTGCAGACACTCTCGAAATAATTACAATATCAAAACCACGATTGAACATTTCTTCCTGCAATCTGTATGCCTCTCTTACTAATCTTGTAATATGATGTCTTATAACACTATTTCCTACTTTTTTACTTACTGATATTCCTAATCTGTTTTTCTTCAGATTATTTTCCAGAACATACATTACAAAATAACGGTTTGCATAAGACTTACCATTTTTATATACATTCTGGAAATAACTGTTTTTTTTCAATGATTCCGAAAATTTCATACAATGTTAGACCTTCTGCACATGTAAGAAGAAAGACCACAAGTTATGTGGCCTAAGCTGATAATCTTTTTCTTCCTTTTAATCTTCTCGCAGCTAAAACTCTTCTTCCGCCTTTTGTGCTCATCCTAGCTCTAAATCCATGAACTTTGGATCTTTGTCTTCTTTTCGGTTGATATGTCATTTTCATAGGGTCATCCACCTCCTCTGTGTTTTAAAACATCATGATTCATTATATCAAAAAATCCCCTTGAGTCAAGCTATTTTAGCAGTTTTTTATATTTTACTTGTATAAAATAGTAGCATACACAATATCTTGTAGTAATTTTTTCTCCTAACCAAATAGATAGAGGTTTTCTTTTCTTCCAAATTTGAAAAAATTAACCTTTTTATTTTTTCTTCTATATAAAATGTATTACTAAATCTGTGTTCTAATCTAATATCTTTTACTTTTTATACCTCTCTTAATTAATTTCTTAATGTGATTCTTCAAACTGATTTTTGGCATTTTTTAACTGGTATTTCTTTAGGAACATTAAGTAATACTATAACAAGATGATATCTTTCAACTTTTTAGTATGTTATCAACATAATTTATACTTTTATACTCTATAAAAAATATTTATACTCTATAAATGTTACATATAGAATGTGCTTATCAACTTTATAAACTATCATTTTTAACAGTTATCAACTTTTCCCTATTATCAACTTTAGTAGTTATCAACTTTTTAAATTATCAACTTTTTATCAACATTATCCTTTATAGAAAAAGAATTTTAATGTTGATATGTTTCTTTTTATCATTTAAAAAATTAATTATCCACATTATCAACATTAAAGTTTATAACTTTATTATTAATAAGGAAATAATAGAAGTTATTCACAAATTATCAACATTTTAAACACTCATAAAAAGTTATCCCTATTTTGTTGATAAGATGTTAATAACATTTATCAACATCTGTTGATAATTAACATTTTTTTACAATCTTCGTTTACAATCAACATTTTTTATTTAAATTATGTTGATATCTTATTTTTCTATCAACACATTATCCACAAAAAAACATAAAAAAATTATCATGCTTTACACGGTGTATGCCTCGCCGAGAAAACGCCTTTTATGTTCTTACATATCCCCCTATGCCTGTATAAAATTTTAATTGATTATTAAGCAAATTTGCGGTATTATAAAAGGTAGAAGATTGTGAATAATAGAAAACATTTCTTGTAAATTTTCTATTAGCATAAATAATAGAAAATAAGCTTTATAAATTTTCTATTGTCATAAACAAAAAAGAAGGAACCGTAAAAGAATTTGCTCATTCTTTTACTGATTACCTGTTTGCACCCATAAGGCATAATAAACACACAAAGTATCATGTGATAAACACACACAGAATGGAAGAAAGCATGGAGAATTTGATATGGAACTTATTTTAGAAAAATGGGAGGAAATTCTTAAGACAGTAAAAGAAGAACATGAACTTACAGATATCTCCTTTAATACTTGGTTAAAACCATTAAGTGTATATAATATTGAAGGTTTAACACTTTATATATTAGTTCCCTCTGAACAGATGGGATTAAATTACATAACAAAAAAATATACGCTTCCTATTAAAGTAGCGATTGCAGAA
The DNA here is from genome assembly GCA_910586005.1 of uncultured Lachnospiraceae bacterium. GTDB lineage: Bacteria > Bacillota > Clostridia > Lachnospirales > Lachnospiraceae > Petralouisia. The sequence continues at coordinate 17,483 of CAJUHG010000011.1, forward strand.
ATGACTGGCATTGACTATGAAATAGAATTTATTCTACAAGAACAAACGAAGCGTATCAAAGGTTATAAAAATATAACTCCTAATTCTACTCTTGTTTCAAATGCAGAAAAAAGTAATCTCAATCCTAACTATACATTTGATACTTTTGTAGTTGGTAAAAATAATAAACTTGCACACGCTGCAAGTCTTGCTGTTTCTGAATCTCCAGGAGAAGTTTATAATCCTCTTTATATTTATGGGGATCCAGGATTAGGAAAAACACATTTAATACAATCTATTGGTCATTTTATTTTACAACAAAAACCTGACAAAAAAGTTATTTATGTTACTTCAGAACAATTTACAAATGAAGTAATTGATTCTATTCGTAATGGTAATACTTCTGCAATGACAAAATTGCGTGAAAAATATCGTACGGTAGATGTTCTTATTATTGATGATGTACAATTTATTATTGGAAAAGAAAGTACACAAGAAGAATTTTTTCATACCTTTAATGAATTACATTCTGCAGGAAAAGCTATTATTATCTCTTCTGATAAACCACCAAAAGATATGGCAACACTGGAAGAGCGGATTCGTTCTCGTTTTGAATGGGGTTTAATTGCAGATGTTGGATTTCCTGATTATGAAACAAGAATGGCAATTCTAAGAAGAAAACAAGAAATAGATGGATTTCAATTAAAAGATGAAATTTTAGATTTTATTGCAACAAATATTAAATCAAATATTCGTGAACTTGAGGGGGCTCTCAATAAATTATTAGCTTTTTCTAATTTAGAACACACAGATATTACTATGGAAGTAGCTGTGAGAGAATTGCAAAATATTATTTCTCCGAACAAACCAAAGGAAATCACTCCACAACTTGTAATAGATATTGTAGCAGAACATTTTAATATTACTACGACTCAAATGATTTCTAAAAGTCGTAGTAATGAAATTGCCAAACCTCGTCAGATTGCTATGTATTTATGCCAAACTATGACACCAACTCCACTAGAAACAATTGGTGCTCTTTTAGGTGGTCGGGATCACTCCACTATTAGCTATGGTATCAAAAAAATATCAGAAGAATATCAAAACAATGAAAATTTTTACCATTTATTGGAAACAATAAAGAAAAAGATAAATCCTAATTAATACTATGTTAGAAATATGTGGATAAACTTTTTATAACCTATAGAAATATGTGGATAAGTTTTTTATAAACTGTGGATAAATTTTCCTTATACTTTATATGTGGATAAGTTATCTAATAAGATGTGGAAATATGTGGATAACCCTAATATTTATCCACATATCTCACTTGTTCACCTTTTATTTTTATTGATGAGTTTATTTTTATCCACACTTATTCAAAGCATTTCAACACTAAATCCACATACTTATAAACACAAATTTAGCATCTGAAATCCTTTAAAATCAAGGATTTTTAGACTTATCAACTTATAAACAACCCCTATTACTAATAAGATGATTAATCTATTAATTAATTTATTTATATATTTATTTTTAAGCTCAGGAAGGAGTTATAAACAGTATGAAAATAATATGTTCTAAACGAGATCTTTTATATGGAGTTAATATTGTATCAAAGGCCGTACCTTCCAGAACAACAATGGCTATTCTGGATTGCATTTTAATTAATGTATCAAAAAATGAAATTAAATTGACTGCAAATGATATGGAACTAGGGATTGAAACAATCATTGAAGGAAATATAGAAGAACCAGGTGTAATTGCATTGGATGCAAAAATATTTTCTGATATTGTACGAAAGCTTCCTGACAACGATATAATAATCACAACAGATACTTCTTTTAAAACAGTGATTACTTGTGAAAAAGCAAAATTTAATATTATAGGAAAATCAGGAGAAGATTTTTCTTATCTTCCCTATATAGAAAAAAATCAGCCAATCATTCTTTCTCAATTTTCTTTGAAAGAAGTAATCAGGCAAACTATTTTTTCTATTGCAGACAACAACAATAATAATAAACTTATGACAGGAGAACTATTTGAAGTCAATGAAAATCAATTAAAAGTAGTGTCTTTAGATGGACATCGTATTTCTATCCGCAACATAGAACTAAAAGAATCTTATGAACATCATAAAGTGATAGTTCCAGGAAAAACACTTCAAGAGGTAAGTAAAATTTTACCTGGTGATGCCAATGAATTTGTTCATATGTTCTTTACAGAAAATCATATTGTATTTGAATTTGGAAATACCACAGTAGTTTCACGTTTGATAGAAGGAGAATATTTTAAGATTGAACAAATGCTTTCTTCTGATTATGAAACAAAGATTAAAATAAATAAACGAGAGTTATTAGATTGTATTGATCGTGCAACGCTTCTTGTAAAAGAAGGAGAGAAAAAACCAATTATTATGAATATTACAGACGAAACGATGGAACTTAAAATTTCTTCTTTTGTTGGTTCTATGAAAGAAGAAATTGATATCCAAAAAAATGGAAAAGATATTTTAATTGGGTTTAATCCAAAATTTTTTATAGATGCATTGCGAGTGATTGAAGAAGAAGAAATTATATTATATATGGTTAATCCAAAAGCTCCTTGTTTTATCAAGGATGATGAGGAAACTTTTATTTATTTGATTCTTCCAGTAAATTTTAATGCAGCAACAAATGGATAAGAAGGAATGTAGAAAATCATAAATAAAAACGAGGCGTGTTTATGGAAGAAATAAAACTAAGAGATGATTATATTAAATTGGGACAGGCATTAAAAGCAGCAAATCTAGTAGAGTCTGGTGTGGTTGCTAAGTTTGTGATACAAGATGGATTAGTGTCTGTCAATGGTAAGGTAGAATATCAAAGAGGAAAAAAATTAGTAGATGGAGATATTGTTTCTTTTCATGGAGAGACAATTAAGATTGTAACATGATTTTAAAATCCATTGCCTTGAATCATTTCCGTAATTATAGTGATTTATATATAGAATTTGATAAAGGAACTAATATACTTTATGGAGATAATGCTCAAGGAAAAACGAATGTTCTAGAGTCCGTTTATGTAAGTGCCACAACAAAATCTCACAAAGGAAGTAAAGATAAAGAATTAATACAATTTGGAGAAAATGAAGCACATATTCGGACTAAAATTCAAAAAAAGGAAAAAGATTATCAAATTGATATGCATATCAAAAAAAACAGCTCAAAAGGAATTGCTATTAACAAAATACCAATTAAAAAAGCATCAGAGTTGTTTGGTATCTTAAATATCGTTTCTTTTTCTCCAGAAGACTTGAATATGATAAAAAATGGTCCTTCTGAGAGAAGAAGATTCTTAGATTTTGAGCTTTGTCAGCTTGATAAAATCTATTTGCACCACTTAACAAATTACAATAAAATATTAAACCAAAGAAATAGACTTTTAAAGGATATTAATTTGAAAGCAGAATTAAAGGATACTTTGCCTATTTGGAATATGCAACTTATTGTATATGGGAAAAAAGTAATAGAAGCAAGAAAAAATTTTGTGGACCAATTGAGTAAAATTGTGTATGAAATACATAGGAAATTATCTGGAGAGAAAGAAGCATTAATTTTAAATTATGCCCCAGATGTGATAGAAGAACGGTTTGAAGAAGAGTTATTGAAAAATCAAGAACGTGATTTGAAATTTGGAATGACTTCTGTGGGTCCTCATAGAGATGATATGTTTTTTTTCATTCAAAATGTTGATATTCGGAAATATGGCTCTCAAGGACAGCAGCGCAGTTGTGCATTGTCATTAAAACTTTCAGAAATTCAGTTGGTGAAGAATTCTATAAAAGAAACACCTGTTCTAATTCTAGATGATGTGTTGTCAGAATTAGATAATCATCGTCAGAATTTTCTTTTAAATAGTATTCAAGATATTCAAACGGTGATTACTTGCACTGGATTGGATGAATTTGTGAAAAATAGATTTGAAATAAACAAAATTTTTAAGGTTGTCAATGGAACTGTGCAAGTGGAAAACAGTTTTTAGAAATTGGAGGAATTAAATGAGTACAAGTACAAATACGAATGCGGAATATGGAGCAGATCAGATTCAGATTTTAGAAGGGCTAGAAGCAGTTCGGAAAAGACCAGGCATGTATATTGGGAGTACATCACTAAGAGGGCTTCATCATCTTGTCTATGAAATTGTGGATAATTCTGTGGATGAAGCATTGGCAGGATACTGTGATACCATTGAAGTTCATATTTTGAAAGATAATTGTATAAGAGTTACAGATAATGGACGTGGAATACCAGTGGGAATTAATCATAAAGCTGGCTTACCAGCAGTAGAAGTTGTATTTACTGTACTTCATGCAGGAGGAAAGTTTGGTGGTGGAGGCTATAAAGTATCTGGAGGTCTTCATGGAGTAGGCGCATCTGTGGTAAATGCACTTTCTAATTGGCTAGAGGTAGAGATTTTTCATGAGGGAAAAATATATAAACAAAGATATGAGAGAGGAAATAGTATCTATCCTCTGAAAGTAATAGGAAATTGTGAACCAGAAAAAACTGGAACTCAAATAACTTTTTCTCCAGACGAGAGTATTTTTGAGGATACTGTTTATGATTATGATACCTTAAAACAACGTTTGAGAGAAATGGCTTTTTTGACAAAAGGAATTAAAATTTATTTAGTAGATGAACGAGAAGGAATGGAACAAGAAAAAATGTTTCATTATGAAGGTGGAATTAAAGAGTTTGTAACTTATTTAAATCATAGTAAACAGGAACTGTATGAAGAAGTTATTTATTGTGAGGGGGAAAAAGATGGTGTTTATGTAGAAGTGGCCATGCAACACAATGACTCCTATAATGATGCCACTTATAGTTTTGTAAATAATATTACTACACCAGAAGGTGGAACACATCTAGCAGGATTTCGGAATGCATTGACAAAGACCTTTAATGCTTATGCAAAGATGAATAAAATATTAAAGGAAAATGAGTCAACCCTTTCTGGAGATGATATTAGAGAAGGAATGACTGCTATTATAAGTGTTAAAATACAGGAACCCCAATTTGAAGGTCAAACAAAGCAGAAATTAGGGAATAGTGAGGCTAGAGGAGCAGTAGATAGTATAGTAAGTGAACAACTTACCTATTTTTTAGAACAAAATCCAATGATTGCAAAGATAATTTGTGAAAAATCTTTGTTGGCACAACGTGCAAGGGAAGCAGCAAGAAAAGCTAGGGATTTAACAAGAAGAAAGACAGCATTAGAAAATACTTCCTTGCCTGGAAAACTTGCTGACTGTTCAGATAAAGATCCAAAAAATTGTGAGATTTTTATTGTAGAGGGAGATTCTGCAGGAGGTTCTGCAAAAACAGCGAGAAGTCGTGCGACACAAGCAATTCTTCCACTTCGTGGTAAGATTCTAAATGTAGAAAAGGCGAGACTTGATAAAATTTATGGAAATGCAGAAATTAAAGCTATGATTACAGCTTTTGGAACAGGAATTCATGAAGATTTTGATATTTCAAAGTTGCGTTATCATAAGATTATTATTATGACAGATGCAGATGTAGATGGCGCACATATCAGTACTTTGATGCTTACTTTTTTGTATCGATTTATGCCAGAACTGATTAAACAAGGTTATGTCTATTTGGCAAAACCACCTCTTTTTAAGATTGAGAAAAATAAAAAAATATGGTATGCCTATGATGATGTAGAATTAAATAATATTTTGGCAGAAATTGGGAGGGATGGAAATAATAAAATTCAACGTTACAAGGGACTAGGAGAAATGGACCCAGAACAATTGTGGGAAACAACTATGGATCCAGAAACTAGAATTTTGGAAAGAGTTACTATAAATGAGGAATCTGCTTCTGAAATTGATTTAACGTTTACAACTTTGATGGGAGATAAAGTAGAACCTAGACGAGAATTTATTGAAGCAAATGCAAAATACGTACAGAACTTGGATGTGTAATGGAGGAAAATAGATGGATGACAGAATATTTGACCGAATAGATGATGTTGATTTAAAAAAGACAATGGAAAATTCTTATATAGATTATGCTATGAGTGTCATTGCCTCACGTGCACTTCCTGATGTAAGAGATGGTTTAAAACCAGTACAACGGCGTATTCTTTATGCAATGATAGAGTTAAATAATGGTCCAGATAAACCACATCGTAAGTGTGCGCGTATTGTGGGTGATACTATGGGTAAATATCATCCTCATGGTGATAGTTCCATTTATGGAGCTTTGGTAAATATGGCACAAGAATGGTCTACGCGTTATATGTTAGTAGATGGACATGGAAATTTTGGTTCTGTGGATGGGGATGGTGCGGCAGCCATGCGGTACACAGAAGCACGTCTAAGTAAAATTTCTATGGAAATGCTTGCAGATATCAACAAGGATACGGTGGATTTTGGACCAAATTTTGATGAAACTGAGAAAGAGCCTTTGGTACTTCCCTCTCGTTACCCAAATCTTTTGGTCAATGGTACTACAGGAATTGCAGTGGGAATGGCAACCAATATTCCCCCACACAATCTTAGAGAAGTGATAGATGCAGTAGTGAAAATTATAGATAATCGTATTGAAGAAGACCGTGAGACAAGAATCGAAGAGATACTAAACATCGTAAAAGGACCAGATTTTCCTACAGGTGGCATGATTCTTGGGACTTCTGGAATTGAACAGGCTTATAGAACAGGGCGTGGTAAAATAAGAGTACGCGCGGTTTCTAATATTGAGCCAATGCAGAATGGAAAAAATCGCATTGTAGTAACAGAGCTTCCCTATATGGTAAACAAAGCAAGACTAATAGAAAAAATTGCAGATTTAGTAAGAGATAAAAAAGTAGATGGAATTACCGATCTCCGTGATGAATCAAATCGAGAAGGTATGAGAATTTGTATTGAATTGCGCAGAGATGTTAATCCCAATGTGGTTTTAAATCAACTGTATAAACACACGCAATTGCAAGATACCTTTGGCGTTATTATGCTTGCATTGGTGAATAATCAACCGAAAGTTCTTACTTTAAACGAGATGTTAGATTATTACTTAAAACATCAAGAGGAAGTAGTAACTAGAAGGACAAAGTATGAATTAAATAAAGCAGAAGAGCGTGCACATATTTTACAAGGCTTACTAATTGCTCTTGATAATATTGATGAAGTCATAAATATTATAAGAAATAGTGAAAATGTGCAGCTTGCTAAAACGCGATTGATAGAAAGATTTTCATTGTCAGAGGCTCAAGCACAGGCAATTGTAGATATGCGCCTTCGTGCGTTAACTGGTTTAGAACGTGGGAAATTAGAAGCAGAGTATCATCAATTGATGAAAATTATACAAGAATTAAAAGCGATTCTTGCAGATAAGAAAAAATTGTTAGGAGTGATAAGAAAAGAAATCATTATGATTTCTGAGAAATATGGAGATGATAGAAGAACTGCTATTGGATTTGATGAGTATGATATTTCTATGGAAGATTTAATACCAGTATCTAATACAGTAATCACTATGACAAAATTAGGTTACATTAAACGTATGAGTGTGGATAATTTTAGAAGTCAAAATCGTGGTGGTAAAGGAATTAAGGGGATGGAAACCATTGAAAATGACTATATTGAAGAATTGTTAATGACTACAACCCACCATTATCTTATGTTTTTTACAAATACGGGAAAAGTGTATCGTATGAAGGCCTATGAAATTCCAGAGGCAGGAAGAACTGCTAGAGGAACTGCAATTATTAACTTATTGCAACTTTCTTCTGGAGAGAAAATTACAGCAGTAATTCCAATTAAAGAATATAAAGATGACCATTATTTGTTTATGGCAACCAAAAAGGGAATCGTAAAGAAAACACCTATTATTGATTATGCCAATGTAAGAAAAAAAGGTCTTGCTGCTATCAATTTAAGAGAAGAAGATGAACTGATAGAAGTAAAATTGACAAATAATCAAAAAGATATGATATTGGTTACCAAGTTTGGTCAGTGTATACGTTTTCATGAGACTGATGTAAGAAGTACAGGAAGAACTTCTATAGGAGTAATTGGGATGAATTTGTCTGATAATGATGAAGTGATAGGTATGCAGATGAATACACAGGGAGAATATCTTTTGATTGCATCAGAAAAAGGTCTTGGAAAACTTACAAGAATGGATGAATTTACACCACAAAATCGAGGTGGAAAAGGCGTAAAATGTTATAAAATTACAGAAAAGACGGGAAATATTATAGGAATTAAAGCAGTAAATCAAGAAAATGAGATTATGATGATTACTACCGAAGGTATTATTATTCGAATGAAGGTAGAGGGAATTTCTGTTCTAGGACGTGTAACTTCTGGTGTAAAATTGATGAATCTTTCAGAAGATATTAAAGTTGCAAGTATTGCAAAAGTAAGAGAAGATAAATCACTGATTGCAACTGTTGAGAAAGAAGAATTATTGATAGAAGAAGAAAAAGAAAATGACATTGAAACGGAAGGAATAGATAGAAGATTAGAAGAGTGAAAAAAGAGATAGAAGAGCATAAAAAAGAAGAATGTAAAAAATTTCTTCTTTAGCTCTGCACCTGTGCAATTTGCTCGAGGCTCTTTTCTGCTGAGAGAAATAAGAGTTATTTCATGTAAAAAGTATAATATATCTTAAGTAACTATAAAAATATTAATGTTATTTACCCAAAAATATGTAAAAGTAATTGATTTTTTTTGTAAAATTGATACAATAGAACATAACTAAACCTTTATGTACTTTTGTGATATGGAAAAAGAGAGGAGCGTAGAGAAAATGAAGAAAATCAAAAAATTGCTAAGCATTTTTTTGGCTATATCATTGATAGTTGGTCTTTGGCAACCATTAGGAAATGTGAAAGCAGAAGACAATTTGTTAGCTGGCATGGAACTTCTTGCACATTATGAATTTAAAGAGGAAGGAACAGATTCTTCTGGGAAGGGGAACCATGCTACAATAGGAAAAAATGTGACAGTAAAGGATGGAATTGCTTCTTTGCCGGGAGGAGCTGCTAATGCTTCTTCCTTTATTGAACTTCCAGGAAAAATATTTGAGAACCAGAATCATTTAACAATTACTATGTGGTTGAGAGATAATGATCCACAGACAAGTTGGTTAGCAGCTTTTTTCTTTGGAAGTAAAAATAACAGCAATGGTAAACCAACAAATTATTATTATTTTAATCCTTGTGAGAAAGATAAAAATACCTTAAAGTTAGTAATGACAGATTCAATCGATGAGTCAAATCCAGGTGGTACAGAAAAAGGTTTTAGAAATAGTATTCGGACAGATTCTTATCAGGGAATATGGACACATTATGCAATTGTAATTGATGATTACACGATGACTTGTTATATTGATGGAGTTTCTGTGGGGACACAGACAGTTTCTAGAAAAGTCAGTGATTTTGGAACAAACCTCGATGCTTACATAGGAAAATCTAATTATCCAGACCCTTTATATCAGGGAGATTTTATGGATTTTCGTGTATATAAAAATGCATTAACTGATACACAAGTAAAATACCTTGTAGGAGAACAAGAGGACAAAGCGCAGTATTCTATGACAATTGATGGAAATAATGTTACAAAGAAATTGAGCGATAGTCTGTATGGTCTATTTTATGAGGATATTAACAGTGCGGCTGATGGTGGTCTCTATCCAGAAATGGTAAAAAACTATTCTTTTGAGAATGCCTATATGGAAAGTGGGGATACAAACAGCACTTATTTTAAAGAGAATGGTTATAAAACAGTAGGAAATTATAAACTTCACTGGACTGCTGCTCCACAGAAAAATTTTGAGGTAAATAGTGAAGATACACAGAGTACAGAAAATAGCCTAAATAGAACAAATCCACATTATGCAATTATTACAGGCAATGTAACCTTAGAAAATGGTGGTTTTGCGCCTCAAAATAATCCAAATGGTGCAGCTATGCCTATTAAGCCTGTAAATAAAGAGAAAAATACAGGAACTTATACCTTTTCAACTTATATGAAAGCTGCAGAAGGTTATTCTGGAAACATGAAAGTAAGTTTAGTGGACAGCAGTGGTATTCCACTAGCAAATGAAGTAGAAGTTCCTTTGAAGGCAAATGGAAACTGGGAAAAGGTTTCTGTGGAATTAACTTCTCTTACAACACAGAATAAAAAAGGCAAATTAATTATTTCCATCAAGGGTGCAGGAGCTGAAGAGCAACTTTTCTTAGATATGGTATCTTTAGTACCTCATGATAGTTATGGTTATGGAAATAAGAATTATGCATATGGTGTTGGAGTACGTAAAGATTTAGTCGATTTAATGATGGATTTAAATCCCAAATTTATGCGTTTTCCTGGGGGATGTATTGTAGAAGGGTTTAATTGGGAAGGACTTTATGATTGGAGAGATTCGATTGGTCCTTTAGAACAGCGCAAAAGCAATACAAATCGTTGGGAAAACTGGAACAACAATAGTCGTTCTTGGGGCTATATGCAATCTTATGGATTTGGGTATCATGAGCTTTTATCACTTTGTGAAGATTTTGGAATGGAACCATTTCCAATTATGAGTGCAGGTGTTCTCTGTCAGTATGAAACAAGTGGTGTCAATGCTAAAACGGGTAATGATTTACAGTATTTTATTGATATGGCTACCAATTTATTGGATTACTGTTGGGGAGATGCAACTAAGAATGCATGGGCTGCAAAGAGAGCAGAAAATGGTCATCCAGAACCTTTTAATTTGAAATATATTGGAATTGGAAATGAGAATGTTCAGGCCAAATACTTTGATAATTTTGATGTGATAAAACGTGCCGTGGAAACATATGCAAAAGAAAATTATCCAGGTCATGAATTGAATATTATTTCTAGTGCTGGTCCCACTTCTGGTGGAAGTGATTTTGATTATGCTTTAGAATATGCATATGACCGTCTAGCACAGACGATGCCAGGAGAGACAATTGTAGATGAGCACTATTATGAGAGTGAATCTTTTATGTATAACCAGTCTGACCGTTATGACTATTATCAACGTACAGACCAAGGTGGAAGTAATGTGTTTGTTGGCGAGTATGCTGTGAAAAATGATAATAAGTATAATACAGCGCTTGCAGAAGCATGTTATATTACAGGACTTGAGCGAAATGCTGATGTAGTGACAAATATTTCCTATGCACCTCTTCTTTATAAAATAGGGAATTTAAGTTGGTCTCATGACTTGATTTATTTTGATGAATTTAATACTGCTAAGTCAACAAATTACTATGTGCAAAAGATGTTTGCAAATAATTATGGAACAGATTTAATTGGTACAGAACTTCATTCCACAGAGAGAGATTATTCTAATTATGGAAGCCCTATTTTGGGTACCATTTCTTCTGGTGGCTACATTGATAAAATAACTGTATATGGTCAGGATGGAAAAATTCTATTAGAAGATGATTTTAATGATAATTCGAATGGATGGACCAGTTTTGGCAGTAATGAAGGAACATTTATTATTAGTGATGGACTTCTTACTTTTACTGGAACTAGTGGAAATAATATTGTTTATCTGCCAAAGGCAATCGAGGAGAAGTGGACTAATTTTAGAATTGAAGTAGAAGGTGCAGTAAAAACTTCTGGAACTGGCGGTTTAGTGATAGGTGCAGGTCATGAGAGACAATATTATTGGTACAATATGAGTCAAGATGAATCAGGAATTAGAATGGAAGTAACTAGACCAGAGCGCAACAAAAAGACTCTCACTACAAAAACACTTGGAAATAATTATGCCAATAAGCGTTATAACAAAGAAAATCTTACAAAAATTAAAAATAATGATTTTATGAATATTTCCTTTAATTTTGGAGTAAAGGGAAAGATAGAAGCAAGTTATACAAGTGCAAGTATTGGAAATCAAGATACTGGAAAATATAATTTCTCAAGTGTGTTAAATCAGTATCAGACAGATATTTATCAAGTGGTAAATAAGGATAGCAAAAATGTATATATTAAACTTGTAAATCCTGATAAATTTAAAAAATCCATGCAATTGAATTTCAAAAATTTAAATATAGCAACAGGAGGCCAAGTTGAAGTTACAAAGTTATCAGGAGGCTTGGAAGATGCCAATACAATTGGAGAAGAAAAAGTTTCACCAGTTACTACTACTCAGAGTATAAAAAACAACCAAATGTTATATGAACTTCCTGCACGTTCTGTCAATGTGATTCGTGTTCCTTTGGCACAGAAACCTGTACCACCACAAGAGCCTGATAAAGAACCAGAGAAAAAAGTAAAAAGTATTAATGTGAATCCAAAAGAAAAATCATTATCTGTAAATGAAACATTACAGTTAGGTGTAACAGTTTCTCCAGCAGGTGCTAATTCATCTGTGACATATAAATCAGGAGATACAAGTATTGCAACTGTTACTAGTACTGGAAAGGTAACAGCAAAGAAACAGGGTACCACTTATATTACAGTAATTAGCAAGGAAAATAATACCATAACAGCAAAATGTAAGATTACTGTGAAAAAGCCTTCCATTACAATTTCAGGTTCTTCCCAAGTAAAGATTGGAAAATCCATAAAACTAAAAGCAAATGTAAAGAATATCAAAGGAACTGTAAAATGGTCTTTAAATTCTCAGAAGTTTGCAACTTTAACAGCTAAGGGTGTAAATGCAACATTAAAAGCAAAGAAGAAAGCTGGAACTGTAAAAGTAACAGCACAGATTGGATCAGTAAAAGTTACTAAGAGTGTAAAAGTGGTAGTACCTATAAAAAGTATAAAGTTAAAGACAAAGACCAAATCTTTGTCCGTGGGAGAGAGTTTCCAGATAAAGCCAACCATTACTCCTTCTGATACTACAAATAAAAAGGTAAAATATACAAATAATAATCCAAAAGTGGTATCTGTTAGTAAGTCTGGAAAAGTTACAGCCAAGAAAAATGGAACTGCAACTATTACAATTACAAGCTTAGAAAATAAAAATGTAAAAGTAAAATGTAAGATTACAGTAAAGAAGCCTTCCCTTACGATTTCCGGTCCTTCTACAGTAAAGAAAGGAAAATCTATTCAACTTCAGGTAAAATTAAAGAATATCAAAGGGAAAGTTACTTGGAGTATTAATAACAAACTTGCAACCATAAAGGCCAAAGGAAATAAAGTAACGATAAAGGCAAAAAAGAAGACAGGAACCATAAAAGTAACCGCAAAAGTGGGAACTATAAAAAAGACAAAGACTATCAAGATTAAAAAATAGTTAGGTGGTTATAGATTTAAAAAATTGAGAAATCGTATTCATAAATCCGAGCAGTCTCGCGAAGCGTGACGCTCGGATTTTTTGTATAATATAACAGTTTTTATAAATATTTATTTAACTTCTATTGAAAAATATTATAAAAAGGGTATATAATTTTTAAGAAAAAGGAAATATTTGCATAAAAATTTATAATATAGTGTTATAAATGATTTATATATTATATTTTTTTAGTGCAAAGAAATATATGAATGGAGGAGTAAAAAAATGGAAAAGGTGGAAGAAACAGAACAAAAAAGAAGAAAAAAATTAAAAAAACATTCGACAGGACAGAGAATAATTTGTGGATTACTTTGCATTTGTTTAAGTATGGCATCATTGTCAGGTTTCAATTATAATTTGTTGGTATTTGCAGCATCAGGGCAAGAAATGCAACCTGAAATTGTTTCATTTGTAGATTTGCCTGATGAAATAAAGATGCAGAAGGTAGATTTAGGAACTTCATGGGAAGAATTAAAACTTCCAGATACACTGACAGCAGTAGTTTCTCCTATTGAGAGAGAAAAGAATGTAACATATTGTTGGGAAGAGCATAATGTTTCTTCTAATATGGAAAATGTAAATACAGTAACCATAAATAATATTGAATGGACAAGCAATGCTCCATATAACAGTGAAAGAAATAATACATATATTTTAACACCTATTCTTCCTCAAAAATATAAGTTGATGGAGGATATAAAACTTCCAGAGATTAATATTATAGTCGAAGAAGTTGAACTAGAAGCTGGAAACGGGGAACAGAAAGAGCAGATAGAAGAAGAGAATACAGTTAAAGCGCATACAGAAGAATATACAGAGAACAAAGAAGAAAATCCAGACAAAGAATATGCAACAGGAAATAATGTAAAAGATAAAGAGAATGAATCTAAAGAAGAGAATCTAAAAGAAGCAAAACAGGAAGAAACTATAGAAAACAAAAATGGAAAAGAGAATCAAAGGAAAGAAAAAATAGAAAACGAAGAAGAAAATACAGAGAGCAAAAGTGGAAAAGAGAATCAAAGGAAAGAAGAGACAGAGAACAAGAGTATAGAAAGTAACAAGGAAATAGAAGAAAATCCAGACAAAGAACATGCAGAAGGTAGCAAAAAGAAAGAGAATGTAGAAGAAACTGAAAAAACTAACATAGAACAAGGGGAGATTCAAAAAGATGAAATAGATAAAAATAGAGTGGAAGAGGAAACAGAGAAAACAAGAACAGATAAACAGATAGATAAAGTGAAAAGAGATACATTTCTAAGAGACGACCAGCAGGAAATAGAAAATAGCGATAATAAGGAAGAAACAGAGCAAACAACAATGCCTATATCAGAAACAGAGCCTTCTTGTGGTACGATTCAGGCAGACACTACATGGTCTAGTGGTACATTAAGTAATGGAGAGTTAATTGTAGAATCTGGGGTTACACTTACAATTACTGGTCTATTAACAATACGTGGTAAAGTTACCATTAAAGGTGGCGGGACCATCTTAAGAGGAACAAATAGTGCTTATTTTTCAGTTATTTCTGGTGCAGATTTGACAATTGGGGATGTAATGTTAGAAGGAAATTCCCTATCCTCTAATTATTCTTTGATAGAGGTAAATCGTAGCAAATTAACTTTGGATAATGGCTGTCATATTCAAAATTGTATAAAATCTAATTCAGGTGCAATATTGATAGTTGGAGGAGGAGCTATTTGGACTAATACTGGAAGTATAGTACTTAACAATGTTATTATTGAAAATTGTTCTGCAAATTCAGAAGGAGGA
Source organism: uncultured Lachnospiraceae bacterium (assembly GCA_910586005.1). Classification (GTDB taxonomy): domain Bacteria; phylum Bacillota; class Clostridia; order Lachnospirales; family Lachnospiraceae; genus Petralouisia. The sequence goes on from CAJUHG010000011.1 coordinate 32,532, forward strand.
GCTATCTGTGTTCAAGAAGGTTCTTCTGTAACAATTAATGGTGGAATTTATAGAAATAATAAAACAACCTCTATAACCTCGCCAAGAAGTGGTTGGGGTGGAGGATTTATGTACAATATAGGAACATTATCTATTTATGGAGGTAGTTTTATTGAAAATTCATCTGTTGGCAGAGGTGGATGTATTTATCATGGTGGAGTTTCAGGCACAAAAACTTACTTATATGGTGGGTGTTTTCAAGGAAATAAAAGTAGTAATTCTGAATATAGACAAAGTGGAGCTATCTTTCATTCTTCTTTTTCCACAGAGGCAACTATCCTTGATTTGTCTGGGGATGTGGAATTTTGTGGAGATGGCACCGATTCTGGTGTAGATGGAATTTATTTGGATATGCAGAGCGCAACTCCTAGAAAAATACAAATTAGCGATACACTAACCTATACGGTTCCACTTTATCTTAAGGCAACCGAAGGATATGTAATTGCAAATGGGACAAATGATTATACCATATTACATGAAAGAGATATGAAAAAGATATCTTTTGTTGATGTCAGTGATCCTGATAAAAAATGGTATGCTGTGCTAGATAAAGAGAAAAATGAGGTATATTTATCTACAACAGATCCCAAATATGGTTATTATGTCTACTATATCAGCAATGGCGCACAAGGCAGTGTGACAGATGATACTAGTTATAACATAGGAGAATCTGCCATTGTGAAGGGAGCAGAAGGCAAATTAGAACGTGAAGGATATCATTTTGTGGAATGGAATACAAAAGCAGATGGAACAGGGACCTCTTATCAGGAAGGAGAGGAATTAGAAATTACTGGAGATATAAATCTGTATGCCATCTTTGAGGAAAATGAAAAGAAAAGATTTACCGCTAGCTTTTATTCAGGTGCTGCAAATCAGAAAGAAATTAAAACAGTAAGTGTGGATCTAACTGATACCAGTGGAACCGTGACAACTCCCAAGTTAAAAGAAATGACTGGCTGGGAGGCAATCGGCTGGGAAGCCGATATTGCTGGATACAAAGGAGAGATAGAAGCAAATACAGAAATAACCTTGACAGAAGATGTTTCCTACTATGGAATTTATAAGAAAGATGTTACGTTGTCCTATGATGCCAATGGGGGAGAAAGTGCACCAGAAAATAAGACAAAAGTCTGTCTGGCAAATGTAAATCAGGAGATTAGCTATCAGAGACCAGAATTTAAGATAAGTGAAAAAGCAGTAAGAACAGGTTATCGGTTTGTAGCATGGAATACAAAGTCAGATGGAACAGGAACCTCTTACGCTGTGGAAGATACCATAGAACTGGAAGAAGATATGAAATTATATGCCATCTATCAAGAAAATAAAGTATTGACTGCCGATTTCTATTCTGGTGAAGCAGGTCAAAAAGAGACAAAATCCATAATGATAGAGGATATAGAAGCTGATGGAACAGTGATAACCCCCAAACTAAAAGAAATAAATGGCTGGGAGGCAATCGGCTGGGAAGCAGATATTGCTGGATATCAAGGAGAGATAGAAGAAAATACAGAAATAACCTTGACAGAGGATTCTTCTTACTATGGAATTTATAAGAAAGATGTTACGTTGTCCTATGATGCCAATGGGGGACAAGGCGCACCAGTCAATGAGATAAAAATCTGTTTGGCGAATGTAAATCATGAAATCACCTATAAGGTACCAGAATTTAAGATAAGCGGAAAAGCAATGCAAATTGGGTATCAATTTTTGGAATGGAATACGAAAGCAGATGGAACAGGAATATCCTATATGGTGGAAGATACCATAGAACTCAAAGAGGACCTGAAATTGTATGCCATCTATCAAGAAAATAAGAGATTGACTGCCGATTTCTATTCTGGTGGAGCAGGTCAAAGAGAGACAAAATCCATAATAATAGAAGAGGACAAGCCTAGCGGAACGGTGTTGACCCCCGAATTACAAGAAATGAATGGCTGGGAAACAGTCGGCTGGGAAGCGAATATTGCTGGATATCAAGGAGACATAAAAGAAAATACAGAAATAACCTTGACAGAGGATGCTTCCTACTATGGAATTTATAAAAAGAATATTACTTTGTCCTATGATTCCAAGGAAGGAGAAAACATTCCAGAAAATGAAACAGAATTATGTTATGCAAATGTAAATCATAAAGTAACTGTCCAATTACCAGAATTTACAATTAATCATGCTCCCGTTCGAATGGGTTATGATTTTAATGGTTGGAATACCAAGGAAGATGGTTCTGGAATATTATTTCAAGTGGGAAATATACAAAAATTTGATCAAGACACAACACTTTATGCAACTTGGACTGCCAAAGATAATATTACATATCAGGTAGAACATTACCTGCAAGATATAGAAGGAGAGGGCTATACAAAGCTGGAAACTGATACCGAACATTTCACTGGAACTACAGATAGTACAGTAACTGCCAAGGCTAAGAATTATAAGGGATTTACAGAAAATACTTCTCATCCTGCAAGAAAATCATCTGGTATTGTAAAGGCAGATGGTACACTTGTTTTAAAATTATATTATGATAGAACTATTTATCATATAGATTTCAATTTAAATGGAGGTGTTGGCACAATTCCAATGAAACAAGTGGTACGATATGGAAATTTCTTACAGAAAGTAGAGGAACCCGTAAGAAATGGCTACCACTTTAAGGGGTGGTATATGGATAAGATGGGAACAGAAGATAGGAAGTGGGATTTTAGTCAGACAGTAGAACATAATACAACCTCTTCTTCTGTTACGCTTTATGCAAAATGGGTGGATGATATAGTACCAGTTTTAGGAGAAGCTTCTTTTGGAGCAGAATATAAGGGATTTATGAATTGGATAATCCATAAAAAAACTTTAACAATTACTGTGCCAATTACAGAAGAAGGAAGTGGTATAAAGCAGGCAAACTATGTATTAATTCCAGAAGATGGAACTCCTATATCAGGAGTAGCACAGATAGATTTAAAAAATACATATGCTGCACTTACAAATAAGAATGGAATTAATGCCATAAAATCAACAAATGTAAAAACTCAAGATAAGGTAGTTGTGGCAAAAATTGTAATAGATAAGGAGTTTAAAGGTGCAGTGATGCTTGATTGTACTGACCATGCCGGAAATATATCTACAAGGAAGACACTAACTGCCTCAAATGGTGGCATTATTGTAGAGAACCATGCACCAGAAATTAGTTTTAGAATGGGAGATACTTCTGAGGAAGTAGTAATGGTAGATGTTTCCATCAAGGATGACAATAAGAAACAAATATCGAGTGGAATTTCCAATATATACTATCAGATTGATAGTAAGAATAAAACAGAAGTATTAAATAAAATTTTTCAAAATGATATGGTAAAGTCTTATAATTTTACAGTGAAAATATCTGGTGAGGGCAGTCATATTCTAAAAGTGAATACAAGGGATTATGCAGGGAATGAAAATTCACACCAGGTAAGAATTGATATGGATGGAGAACAAGAAAGTATCACACAAGAATCACAAAAAACACCAGAATCACCAAAAACACCAGATTTACCCAAAACGCACCAACCACTAAAGATGCCAGAACCACCAAAAACACCAGAACCACCAAAAACACCAGAACCACCAAAAACACCAGAGCCAATTGAAAATGAGCCAAAAACAGGAGATGATTTTCATGTGGAAATATATGCTACAGTAGCTATGATTGCAGGGGTTGGTTATTTACTTTTGTATTTTACAACTCAAGAGTATAGAATAACCAAGAAAAGGAAAGAAGCTCTGATTTTTCGATGGATTTCTTGGACAAGGAAAAAGAAAAATTAAGGAAATTCCTTGCATGTAAAGTAATTTTTATATTCCTTGTATACTATCTTGGGAAAGGTACAGAGGATGAAATGGAGGAACTTATGTGGGAAATCAGAAAAAAATCCAATTTGTAAAGTTAATAAGAATCATACTTTTGATTATTTTTGTAGTATGCCTGATACGAATCGGTCAGGCATATTATTTATCTGTAAGTCATGAGAGACAGCAGGAAGAATTAAGAAACTTTTTGGATTATGATAATTCTATATCACAAGAAAATAATATAGCAAATTGGAACAATAAAAAGTTTATCAAAGAGAATAAAAAAATAAAACAGGGCGAATTGTCCATTTTAAAAAAGTATAAAACACTTTATCAAAAAAATAATGATTTAGTAGGATGGATTTTTATAGAAGGAACAAATATTAATTATCCAGTGATGCAATGTGAGGAGGATGCGTATTATCTTTCTCATAATTTCTATAAGAAAAAAGATAAATATGGTTGTCTTTATGTAAAAGAAATTGCAGATGTTAATACTCCAGCAACAAATTTTATTATATATGGACATAATATGAAAGATAATTCCATGTTTGGGAATTTAGAACAATATAAGGAGGAAATATTTTTCAAAGAACATGCTTATATTAATTTTGATACTTTGTATGAAGAACGAGTATATCAGATTATATCAGTATTTCAAACACAAATTTCCAAAGAAGAGAATGGATTTAAGTATTATCAATTTTATCAAGCAGATACAGAAGAAGAATTTTTATACTTTTATGAAAATATAAAGAAAATAGCTTTGTATGATACCAAAGTTACAGCAGAATTTGGGGATACATTTCTTACACTTTCCACTTGTTTTGGACAAATGGAAAATGTAAGATTTGTAGTAATAGCAAAAAGAATAGTTTAAAATATAAAATGCAAGTTAGCTTTCTAAAATAAAAAGATACAAAAGCGTATTATTTTACATTTTAAGGGCGCGATATCTATTGAAACAGGCAAAAATTTCTTGTTTTCTTGGCATAGCAAGATTATTTGGCATATAATTTTCTTCACAGACTGCAGATAATCCTTTTGCCTTTAGTAATTTACATAATTCATTTACAATTTCTGTCAAGGTTCGTGTTCCATCCACAAGATGAAGTCTTGCATATTTCATTAGATATCCAAGAGACATTAATTGTTCTGAATCTGCTAATTGTTCTACATAGCGCAAATCTATCATATCATGGTTGATAAGAACAGAATCTTTTCCCTGAGTTTTTAATTTAATTCTGTCATTTTTCTTAAACGCATCATCTGGTTTTATCTTTCTTTGAAAAGATGGGGGAATGCTTTTGTTTACAGTTTCCCTTGGTAATGGAAAGGCTTCTGCTTCTTTTTTCGCAAGCGATGTGATATCTTCTGGTAGATAATGATTCATTTGAAGGATATAATCTGCTTTATGAAAATAAGAACCAGAACTTCCAGCTACAAGGATAGTGGAAATATGATATTCTTCAAAGAGTTCCTGTACCCTGTCAATAAAAGGAGTAATTGGCTCTGAATCTCTATGTACTACACGTTGCATTAATTCATCCCGAATCATAAAATTAGTTGCGCTAGTATCTTCATCCATGAACATTAATTTTGTTTCTGTTTCCATTGCCTCTATTACATTAGCAGCTTGAGAGGTGCTGCCACTAGCATCTTCTGTACAGAAATGTATAGTATCTTTTCCATTTGGAAGGTTGTTGATAAACATAGAGATATCTACTTGTTGGATATTTCTTCCATCTTCCGCGCGAATTTTTACAGCACTGCTGTCAGTAATTATATATTCTCTGCCATCTCCAGAAATATGATTATATACACCTAATTCAAGAGCCTTTAATAAAGTGGATTTTCCATGATATCCTCCCCCTACAATAAGGGTAATTCCCTGTTTGATACCCATTCCAGTAATTTTTCCATAGTTGGGAAGTTGTAGGGAGATTTCCATAGACTTTGGAGAGAGGAAGGGGATTGCTTTTTTCATAGGTCGGTTGGAAATACCAGATTCTCTTGGAAGAATAGAACCATTTGCAACAAATGCAATCAGTCCAAGTTTTGGAAGTTCTTCTCTAATGTATTGTTGATCTTCTGCTAATTCTGCAATGTTTTTCAAAACATTGCTGTCAAAGGAAGAATAAAAGAGCGTATTTTTTACACAATCTGGAACAAATTCAAACAATATTTTTATCAATTCTCTGCTGTTAATGGTACGCCCATTTGCTGGAAAACCAATTTCCATACGAATTGTAATACTTCCATCTTGTTTTATTTCACAGGCGGTACGCTCTAAAATTTCTTGTCCACATCTGCTCACAACCATTAAACCACTTTTCCCTGAACCTGTTGCTTTAAAATGAAAAGCATCTATCTGTTTTGCAAATTGACGCGTTAAAAAATCTTGTAATGCAATTCTTTTGTGTTTTTCATCAAACAATTCAAGTGGAAATCCCGCTATTTTTGCTGGAACTTGAATACTGACTTTAGAAGGAGAAGCAAAAGGATCTCCTTGTACCTTATCAATAGATAATATATATTTGGGAAATTGATAATTGCCTCTTGTATCTTTGTAAGCTGGATATCCCTTATGGTCAATCCGGTTTAAAAGTTCTTTTAAATCTATAGATGTTTTCATAAGTTTTACCTCTTTTATTTTAGAAATTGTCAAAGCGGATATTTGCAATACGCTTTGTTACTTGCTTATAACCTCATAGCCGTTATTGCAGCTTTTCAGTGAGAGTTATTACTCCCGCTGAAACAAGTAAGTCTCCACTTGTCACTTATGTCTCTGCCACATGGAAGGGGAGATTTCCTTGATGAGGTTAAATATTAAGCATATTGTATCATTTTGGAAAGAAGAAAACAATGTAATGATACTTTATTATTAGGAGTTTTTGTCAAAATCATAAAAGAATGCTTTTAGAAAGGTAATAATTCCTATTAAGCATTTAGAGGAAAGTCATAAGAGAATGCTTTTAGAAAGGTAATAATTCCTATTAAGCATTTAGAGGAAAATCATAAGAGATTATTTGTAGAAAAATAATAATATATATTAAGATTTTATTATTTTATAAAAAAGAAAACAATATCATATTGCTTTTAAAGAGATGATAGTACATAATAATAATATGCATCTTTTAGACAATGGAATAACTTTCGGAGGATTACATGAATAACCAGTGGGAAAAATTTGGGAAGGATATCCAAAATATTGTAGAGGACGCTATCGATTCCCAAGATTTTAATCAATTAAATAAAACTATTACAAATACAATCAACGATGCAGTAAATAGTATACAGCAAGGTCTTAAAACAGCAGGACAAGCAATGAATCATGCTACTTCTCAGCAGCATCCATTCCAAGGAGATTTTTTTCATACAAATCAAATAAAAAAAACAGAACCATCACAAAAACAGCAGATAATATCTAATAGACAGAAAAAAGAAAATTTTAGTTTAGATTTCTTTAAGAAAAATACATCTGTAAAAGCAGGAGGATGGGCATTAACCATATGTGGCTATGTATTTAGTATAGGAATTGGAATTGCTGTTCTTGTATTATTTTTCACTGCATTGTTTCTAGAAAATTTTAGCATTGGAATAAAAATTGCACTTTCTATTTTATGTCCATTTTTAATAGGAAGTGTTGTTATGTTATGCGCAGGAAGTAATATGTTATCTGCTTTGAAACGATATCATAGATATATTATGGAATTACAAGGAAGAACTTATTGTAATATCAAGGAATTGGCTGATAAGAGTGGTAAATCCCCTCGATTTGTATTAAAAGATATAAGAAAAATGATAAATAAAGGATGGTTTCGGCAAGGACATTTAGATCATGATAACACATGTTTGATTGTTAGTCATGACACTTATCAAGAATACCAGTATATTCAAAAACAGAGAATAGAACAGAAACAATCAGAGTTGGAACAGAAAATGGAATATAAAGATAATAATTTAAAGGATGGACAAATAGATAGTGAAGTTCAAAAGGTTATCTTTGAAGGAAAAGAATATATAAGAAAAATAAAATCTTGTAATCATACAATTCAAAAAGAGGACATTTCCCAAAAGATTTCTCGTATGGAAATGTTGATACAAAAAATATTTGATAGAGTAAAAGAGGATCCAGATTCTCTAGAAGATATTCAGAAGTTAATGGACTATTATCTTCCAACAACAGTGAAATTGTTAGAGGCTTATCAACAATTAGATAACCAGCCAGTACAGGGAGAAAATATTAGGTCTTCTAAGTTAGAGATTGAGAAAACACTAGATACTTTGAATATTGCATTTGAAAAATTATTGGACAGCCTTTTTGAAGATGTGGCTTGGGATGTATCTTCTGATATTTCAGTATTACATACGATGCTTGCTCAAGAGGGATTGACTGGAAATGATTTCAAGAAATAGGAGGATAACTATGAGTGAAGAATTTAAGGAATTTACAGAGACTCCCGTATTAACTTTGGACCCTTTTGCAGAAAAGGCAGAAGTTGTAAAAGAGAAGGAAGAAGCAGTTGAGGCTGCATGGGATGATAGCATGCTGTCAGAAGAAGAACGACGTATGGTAGAGCAATTTACCAATCAAATAGATTTGCATAATTCTAATATTGTATTACAATATGGTGCTGGAACTCAGAAAAAAATGGCAGATTTTTCTGAAAAGGCATTGGAAAATGTGCAAACGAAAGATTTAGGAGAAATTGGTGAGTTGTTGACAGGTGTTGTAACAGAGCTAAAGGGGTTTGATGCAGAAGAAGAAAGAGGATTTCTTGGGATATTTAAAAAATCTACAAATAAATTAAGTATATTGAAAACAAAATATGATAAAGCAGAAACAAATGTAAATAAAATTTGTAAAGTTTTAGAAGGACACCAAATGCAACTTATGAAAGATGCTGCAATTTTAGATAAGATGTATGAGCAGAACAAGGTGTATTTTAAAGAACTTTCTATGTATATTTTGGCAGGGAAAAAGAAATTAGAACAAGTTCGAAAAACGGAACTTACTGCTTTGATAGAAAAGGCAAATCGGTCTGGATTGCCAGAGGACGCACAAGAAGCAAAAGATTTAGAAGCACTTTGCACTAGATTTGAAAAGAAAATTCACGATCTAGAATTAACCAGAATGATTTCTATTCAAACAGCACCCCAGATTCGTTTGGTACAAAATAATGATACCATTATGGTAGAAAAGATTCAATCTACAATTGTAAATACAATTCCTTTGTGGAAAAGTCAAATGGTACTTGCTATGGGAGTGGAACATTCCGCACAAGCAGCTTCCGCACAAAGAGAAGTTACTGATTTGACAAATGAATTGTTAAAAAAGAATGCAGAACGATTAAAAATGGCTACCATTGAGACTGCTAGAGAATCAGAACGAGGAATTGTGGATATGGAAACTCTGCGAATTACAAATGAATCATTGATTTCTACTTTGGATGAAGTGATGAGAATTCAAAAAGAAGGAAGAGAAAAGCGCAGAGAAGCAGAAAAGGAAATGAATCGCTTAGAAGGAGAATTAAAGAAAAAATTATTACAAATTCAAAGATAGCGTTTAATGAAAGTATTTCCTAGGATGAAATCTAGGCCTTATTAAGAGACCTTAATAAGATGGAACAATCATAGAATGAAAAAATGTAATATAGATTTTGTTAATTTACAAAACCTTTACAAAATCCTATTATTTTTTTTGCTCCTGTTTATTATAATTAGAATATCAGTTTAACTATTTCTTATAAGCTGACTAGTGTAGTCACGTGTGCCACAGATGGTATCCTGGTATGCCTGTGTATATCTAGAGAAGACGGCCTATTGATATATGGAATAATTTTGACTGAATGTATGTAATTATGAAAGGTGCAAAGATAATAGGATTTTTTATTTATAGAAAAAGTGTATAAAGTTGCATTAAATTTCTTAACTTCTCAATCTTTGAGAACTTATAAGATGTCAAAGCGGATATTTGCAATACCAACAGGGCACGATGTACTTATAGAGTATGATGTCCGCTTTGCTACTTGCTCATAAACTCATTAAGCAATTAAAATATATAAAGTAAGGAAAGGAAAATATGAAAAAAATATTAGTAATTGAAGATGAAAATTCTATTAATGATTTGATTTGCATGAATTTAGAAATTGCTGGATATCGGCCAGTAGCCTTTTTTAGTGGGAATGAAGTAAGTCAGCATTTAAAAGAAAATCATAATTATGATTTAGCTCTATTAGACATTATGTTGCCAGGGAAAGATGGCTTTGAATTGTTAGAGGAGTTAAAAGAATATAGGATACCAGTTATTTATTTGACAGCAAAAGGAGATTTACCTAGTAAAATAAAGGGACTTAGAAATGGAGCGGAGGACTATATTGTAAAACCTTTTGAAATGTTAGAACTCTTAGTAAGAATGGATAATGTCTTAAAACGCTATGGAAAAGAAGAGGAAGAAATTAGAATTAAAGATGTTGTAATCAATGAAAAAAAGAGAACTATATATAAAAATGGAGTGGAAATATCTATGCAACCTATGGAATTTGATTGTCTATTAGCCTTTTGGAAATATAGAAATCGAGTGATGACAAGAGAGCAAATATTAAATATCTTATGGGGAATAGATTTTGAAGGGGAGAGTAGAACTGTAGATGTACATGTGGGAAATATAAGAAAGAAATTAGATTTTTCTGATGTAATTATTACTGTGCCAAGGATTGGATATCGTATGGAGATCTCAGAATAAATAAAATTAATAGTGATATTCAGAAGTTAAGAATTAAATATCATAGGAAGAATTTAAAATAAATAAAGTTAATAATGATATTCAGAAGTTAAGAATTAAATATCATAGGAAGATATGGAGGTTTTTCAATGGATATGATAAAAAAAATTGCATTTACTGCGTCAACCATGTTGTTTGTGTTGGCGCAGATTTTTTCTTTTTATGTGATATATATTAATCAAAAGGAAAAAATTGATTTGTTAAAGGAGAAGGAAGGTAAAGCATTTTTAAGAAATATAGCAGAATTTTCAGTAGATTTACAGAACATAAATTATAACACCTTTATGGAAGAATATATTGTTACATATTATTTTAGAGAGAATATGTCTGAGAATTCTGCTTTATATAAAGAAGAGCGAGAAATTTTTAACAGTACATCTTATGCATTTGATGTGAAAAAAGTAGATTTTGGAGAGAGAGAATATCCTTGTTATTACAAAACAGAAAAGATAGATAATAAGTATCTTCTAATCTTTTATGATTATTATGAGAAAAATTTATTGTTAAATAAAGATAATAAATATTATTTTTTTTATGTTGTTGATATTACTTATATTTATAAAAAAAGTTGGAGTTTAGTGATTCGGGAGATTTTAATTTCTACTTTTTTTGCTTTTTTGATGGATTTGCTTTTACTATTTTTAATTAAAAAAATTACAAGACCTCTTCAGGCAATTAATGAAGCACAAAGACAATTAATTGGTAGTATGTCTCATGAACTGAAAACACCTTTGACTGCTATAAAAGGTTATTCAGAAACTTTATTAAGTGTGAAATTATCAAAGGAACAAGAAGAGAAGGCATTAAATTATATCAATCAAGAAAGTGGGAGGCTTTCTCGTCTTTCAGAAAAAATGATGGAATTAACTAGATTATATGAGCCTGAATGTAAAATAACTATGCAAACTATTTCCATTGAAGTGTTATTTGAAAATGTAGAAAATAGTGTTAAGCAACGATTAGAAGAAAAAGGATTGCTTTTAGTGCGAGAAGGTAATTATTTGGGAAAGAAGCTAAATGCAGATTCAGATTTGATGACTAGTTTTTTATTAAATCTTATTAACAACAGTATTATGGCATCAGAATCTGGGAGTCATATTTATTTAGGTGCAGATGATACTTCAATTTGGGTAAGAGATGAAGGAAGTGGAATACCAAAAGAAGAGTTAGAAAAAGTACGAAAGGCATTTTATAGAGTGGACAAGTCCCGTTCTAGAAAGAGTGGAAATATGGGATTAGGACTTGCACTTTGTGATCAAATTGCAATGGTACATCATGGCAGAATGAAAATAGAAAGTGAAGTAGGAAAGGGAACTAAAATTATTTACCAATCGTTTACAAATGAATGAATATTTAAAAAAAAGAAACTGCTATGATGTTATTATCATTATCAATAAGCTAATGTGTATCAGCAAGCATAAATGATGGAGCCTGTGGCAAGCAGGTATGGAAGATGTAAGAAAGAAATATTCAAAAAGCAGGAGGGACTTATGAAGAGAAAATATATGTCAATAATTACAATCTGCCTTTGTGTTAGTGTTTTAGCAGGATGTCAGGAAACACCCAAAAATTCCTTTGTAAAACAAAAGGGTGCAGCAAACATAAAACAATATGAAAGTATGGAAGAAAGTAAAAATTCTTTCAAAGATATGCTAGGGGTTAAAGAACATTATAAGAATCAAGCTACTTATGAAAATGGAGTACTTGTGATTGATACAGATGCAAATGTGATCTTACCAGAGATAAATGTTATGAATACTTATTCTGTATCTGCAAAAAAAGTAAATCAGGATATGATAGACAAGGTGACAAATGCATTTTTTGAAAAGGAAGATAAATTTTATAGTACTTATTCTTATAATGAATGGACAAAAGAGGAATATCAAGAGGAAATCACTAGATTAAAAAAATATAAAGCAGAAGGAAATTTAGACCCATATGAATATGGAAAAGATGAAAATGGAGAATTATATTTTAATATTGATGAAATGATTGAAAGAGATGAAGAAGAGATGAAACGTGCACCAGAAGAAGTAACCAAAGAGGAAGTAAAACCTTCTTTTGGCATAGAGTGGATAAGTGATAAAGAGGAGAAGAAAAAGGAGATAGATACAGATCATTTTTTTGGTGTTGTAGAAACAAAAAAAGGAAATTATGATTATCAAATTTCTTATGCTCTAAAACCAGATATCACTTTTAAAATTTCAAAAATTAGGGAAGATTTAGAGGATCCAAGAGAATTTTCTAGTTGGATAGAAGGAGAGTTTTTACTTGATAGTGAAGGAAAGAATTACAACAATTTTTCAGAAGATTTTATAAAAGAAAAAATAAATATGTCCTATGAAGATGCAGAAAAGATGGCAAAAGAAAAAGTTGAGAAATTGGGATGGGATTTTGAAATTTATGGTTCAGACTATGCAGTATTTTATCATGGGGAAGGAGGAGCTAAAGAAGACAATGTGTTAGATGGGGGATATTTATTTCATTTTTCTAGGGTATTGGATGGAGCTCCTATCACTTATACTTCTTCTTATGGAGGTGCTTTAGAAGATATGGATAGTACATTAGTTCCTTGGAGCTATGAGAGATGTGATGTAATTGTTGGAGACGATGGGATTCAAAATGTAGAGATTTATAATCCTTATGATATTGGAGAAATTCAAACAGAAAATGTAAAATTAATGGATTTTGAAAGTATTATGAAAATATATGAGCAGATGATGGAAGTCTCAAATGCAGATATTGCGGAGTTTGAAAAAAATAGAACTTATCATATTAAAAAAATCACCTTAGGTTATAGCAGAATTTATGACCCAACAAAAGATAGTGATACAGGATTAATAGTTCCAACATGGGATTTCTTTGGAGGGTTTGATTGTGAAAATGATGAATATTCAGATAAAAATTCAGGGGAACATTCTACGCGAAGTTTTATGACAATCAATGCGATAGATGGTACAGTGATTAATCGGGAGCTTGGATATTAAAAGTTGATTAGAACTTTAGATAGGAAAGGAACTATCATGACAGTTATAAAATCTGCGAAACAAGTAATTGCTGTGGTAAGATGGAATTTTCTAGGATTTTTTCAGAATCCCAGAATTATTATTACTTTTCTGTTTTCCTTTATTCTTTGTTTTTTCTTAAGTGATAAGGCAATGATGGTAGCTGAGTATTATGATTCTTCTATGCAGGCTTTTGAACCCTTTATTTGGACTTTTGGAGATGCAACATCTATACTTTTGTGTTCCCTGTTGTTAATCTTATTATTTATTGATTTGCCTAAATTAAGTCCCTTTACTCCTTATATGTTATTGCGCATGAAGAAAAGTAGATGGATGTTGGCACAATTTTTTTATATTTTGTTTGTGACAGTGCTTTATATGGGATATGTGTTTTTAATTACTAGTCTTCTTTGTATCAAAAAGACTTTTATAGGAAATATATGGAGTAAAACAGCAGCATTATTGGCTTATTCTCAAATGGGAAGAGAGCTTTCTATCCCTTCTACTGTAAAAGTTATGGAAAGTACTAGTCCTTTATCTTGCAGTTTTCAGATTATGTTATTATTAGTGTGTTATGCCTTAAGTTTAAGTTTTTTTATGTTGTATTTTCAGATGAAAATAGGAAAAAAGGCAGCAATTGCAGCAGGACTTTTTTATAGTTTATGTGGATTTTTGTTAGATCCTAATATTTTAGCCAAGATACTTCATAAGGAAGAATATGAAATGTATGTAATTCGAAGAATTACAGGTTGGATTAGTCCATTAAACCATGCAACTTATGGAATGCATGATTTTGGATATGATGTTCTTCCATCTATTCATCAGTCCTGTTTGATTTTTTGCATGATTTTAATTGTGTTAGCCTCTTTGTCTCTACATACCTTAAAAAAATATAATTTTACTTCTTTTACTGGAGAATAGAGAAAATCGTTTAGGAGGAACAGATGAAAGAGTTGTTGCAGGAGAAGGGATTATGGATTGCATCCTTGATTTGTTTGATAGCAATGCTTATAGGATTTCCATTTTACAAGATAGAATTACCTTTAACTACTGGAAGTTTTTTGAATTTTTATCAGACGACATTGGATACTCAACTACTGTTGTTTCTAATACCAATTGTAGCTGTATTACCAGTGGGTGCCATATATGTAAGAGAATCTTCTTCTGGATTTTTGAAACTATATATTACAAGAATTAGTCGTATGCAATATATCAAAGAAAAGACACTTCAGATTTATGCAGGAGGATTTTTACCTTTTTTTCTTGCAGGTCTCTTTGCAGAGATATTGTGTTTTTTATTTCTCTATCCATTGGAACTGCAAGGAACGATTTCTTTGGAATCTATGCAAACAGCTTTTGCGCATCTACTAAGAATTTCCCTGATAGGTGGAATTATGGCAGAAATTTCAGGAATATTTGCAGCGATTTTTAGAAATTATTATATGGCTTATGGATTGCCTTTTGTGTGTTACTATATGCTTATTATTTTGAAAGAAAGATATTTGCCAGATATGTATACCATGTACCCTGGAGAATGGATTGCAGTGAAACAACATTGGGGAACGCAAGGAACTGGAATATGGATTTTCTTAGTTGTATTTTCTCTGGTAGTTATGCTATTAAATGGATTGTTACTATATACAAGATTGCAGGAAATTTAAGAAATGAGGAAACTTCCTATTTTGATATCACTTCTGAGAGATTATGTAGATGAAAAAATTAGAGTTATTCCTCAAAAAGAAAAATAAGTGCAGCTAAAAAGACAGAAAGGGAAAAGATGGGACCTTATATTGTAATAGACCATGTAACAAAAAAGTTTGGAGAAGATATTATTTTGCAGGATATTTGTATCACTATGGAACGAGGGAAGGTTTATGGAATTTCTGGTAATAATGGCTCTGGAAAAACGGTATTAATGAAATGCATCTGTGGTTTTCTTCCAGTAACCAGCGGAAGTATACAGGTAGGAGGTAAAATGATCGGTGTAGAAATTGATTTTCCTGAAAGTATTGGTGTAATTATTGAAACCCCAGGATTTTTAACAAATCTGAGTGGAATAAGGAATCTAGAAATCTTAGCAGGTTTGAAAAATAAAATTTCTAAAAAAGAAATCCGAGAAGCCATAGAAAGGGCAGGTTTAAATCCAGATTTAAAGAAAGCTGTGTCCAAATATTCTTTGGGGATGCGTCAGCGTCTTGGAATTGCACAGGCAATTATGGAAAATCCAGAATTTTTAATTTTGGATGAGCCTTTTAATGGACTAGACAAACATGGAGTAGAAGATATTAGAAATCTTTTATTGGAGTTAAAAAAACAAGGAAAAACTATAATTTTAGCAAGTCATAATAGTGAGGATATCAGAATTTTGTGTGATAAAGTTTATGAAATGGATGCAGGAAGGATGCAAGTATTATGAGGTCGAATCAATTACAGGTTGTCGCTGATTTACAATTAAAATATTCAAAAAAGATAATATTTTTTGTTCTAGTAACGGTCTTGTCTTTTTTATTATTTTTTCCTAGTTCAGTGAAAGCAGAAGGAAGGATTAGTATAGATACAAATAAGAGATATGAAGGGATGGGAGCATCCTTTTCTAAAGGTTATGAGCCATCTATAAAAAAGAATACTATGACTCTTGTGGTTCCCTTTGTAACAGATATGGAAGTGGCAGATAACAGAATTATTGTAGGAATATCTTTTGAAAGAGAAGAGAATAGTCCTTTTTATTATAAGAATTATCAAAAAAAGGTGAGAAAAAAGAAGGGTGTATATCTATATCAATGTAAAATAAAATTAAAAGAAGACCGAATCAATGGACAATATCCATTACATTTATTTGTACAAGCACAGACCTTAGAGGAAACAATTTTGCAAGATTTTACCATTTATGTGGAAATCACAGATGGAGAGACAGTTGTTAAAACTGATGGGGAGAAGGTAGAAGAGCCAGAAGATTCTATCCATGAAACTATTCCTGTTGAGCCAGAACAAATTCCAGAACAAATTCCAGAACAGATTCCAGAGACTCCTACTATAACAGAAAAAATAAATCACCAACCAAGAGTATTGTTGATAGATAATAGCCTACAAGGAATTTCTTTACAGGCAGGAGATAACAGTTTGTGGAATATTTCTGCAAAAAATTGTAACAGGAACCAATCTATAGAGAATATGAAAGTAATCTTGAGTTCTGATCAGAAAGATATTGTTTTTGAAAAAAATTCTTGGTATTTTGAGCGAGTGGGTTCTGGTAATACTATAGATTTATCGCAGAGTATAAGTGTAGATAAAAAGGCAACTGCGCAATCTGTAGCTATACAATTTCAATTTGAATATGAAGATAAAGAGGGAAATAGTTATAGTTCTACAGAGATAGTAAATATTTCTATTCGTCAACCACAACAAGCTGAATTGGTAAATCTGCTTTTTCCAGAAAATATCTATGAATCTGATACAGAGGCTTTATCTTTTCAAATTCAAAATACAGGTCTTGCAGTAATCTATAATGCTAAAGT
>CAJUHG010000012.1:0-26730 GCA_910586005.1 uncultured Lachnospiraceae bacterium
TTCCTTACTGGCTGTAAGGGATATTAACCATAAATATATTGTAGTAGAAAGGAAGAAATAATTATGAAAAAATTTGTATGTAATGTATGTGGTTATGTTTATGAAGGAGATGCTGCACCAGAAAAATGTCCACAATGTAATGCACCTGCTTCCAAATTTACAGAGCAATCTGGCGATTTATCTTGGGCTTCTGAGCATGTTGTAGGAGTTGCTCAGGGTGTTTCAGAAGATATTATAGAAGACTTAAGAGCAAACTTTAATGGAGAATGTACAGAAGTTGGTATGTACTTAGCTATGGCAAGAGTTGCTCACAGAGAAGGCTATCCTGAAATTGGATTATACTGGGAAAAAGCTGCTTATGAAGAGGCAGAACATGCTGCTAAATTTGCAGAATTACTTGGAGAAGTAGTAACTGATAGCACTAAGAAAAATCTAGAAATGAGAGTAGAAGCAGAAAATGGTGCTACTGCTGGTAAAACAGACCTTGCAAAACGCGCAAAAGCTGCAAACTTAGATGCAATCCATGATACAGTACACGAAATGGCTAGAGATGAAGCAAGACATGGAAAAGCATTTGCTGGTCTATTAAAGAGATACTTTGGCTAAACTAAAAATGGCTGAAATTCAATACTTATAGCACTTTCAGGGTGTGTGGATGAAAATCCATGCACCCTTTTTGTCTAAATGGTTGCATAATTTAGCGTGTAATTTTTTATTAAAAATTCTGAAAAACAAACAATTTATGATGCTTTTTAACATTATATGTAAATAATATTGACTTTACATAAAAATATAATTATGTATCTAAATATATTAGAAGGATAAAATAGTCATAATAAAAATTCCCATTGAAACAGATGTCTTTTAGAGAATATCTGTTTTAATAGGAATCTTTTATTGTATATTTATTGTAATTTGCTAATCTTATATTATTTTCTACGTTCTCTTGATATTTATTTCTGATTTGCTGGCTCTATATTAATACTCTTACCTTTTATCTTGGAATTGCTCATAGCCTGTAGTACTTCTTTTCCATATTCTCTTGGTACTTCTACAAAAGTATATTTATCATGCATATCAATGGCTCCTACCAGTTTCCCAGGCATTCCAGATTCTCCAGAAATAGCTCCTAAAATATCACCTGGCTTAATATGCTGCTTCTTTCCAATATTAATAAATAATCGCACCATCCCTTCTTCTGCACCAGTATCACCAAATTCAAAGTTTTCCATCGTACTTTGTCCATTGTCTTCATTTCCATGCAATGCCAATTTCAAAAATGCCGCTGCAATATCCATAGCAGTATAATCTGATTCATTTACTTGCATTTCAATCATATTTACCATAGAAGTTAAATCTTCTTCTTCAATTATAGTTCCAATATGCTCCATAATTTTCTCTAACTTTACTTGTGCCACATCTTCCATACTAGGGATTTTTTGTAAAAGAATCTTAGTTTTACAATATCTTTGAATATCTTTTAATTTATAAACCTCTTTCCCTTTTATAAAAGTAAAAGAACGCCCTGTTCTACCTGCTCGACCTGTCCTGCCAATACGATGTACATAATATTCATCATCTTGTGGAATATCAAAATTAAATACTGCTTCTACATCATCTACATCAATTCCTCTTGCTGCCACGTCGGTAGCAACTAATATTTCCGTTTTACCATTGCGAAAATGATTCATTACTCTATCACGCTGTACCTGCTTCATATCACCATGAAGGCCTTCTGCAAAATATCCTCTACCTTGCAAAGCATTTACCAACTCATCCACCATTCGCTTCGTATTACAAAACACAAGAGAAAGCTTTGGATCATATACATCCAACAAACGACTTAAGACTTCTACCTTGTCCTTATGTTTTACATCATAGTAATACTGCTCAATATTAGGTACTGTCAATTCCTTCTTCACTACTTTAATTGTAATAGCATTTTTCTGATATTTTTTAGTAATATCCAATATGGGTTTTGGCATTGTAGCAGAAAATAAAACTGTCTGTCGTTCTGTGGGAATATACTCTAGAACAGTTTCAATATCTTCCCGAAATCCCATATTCAACATTTCATCTGCTTCATCTAATACAATTGTATTTACTTCTTCACATTTAATAGTCTTCCTTCTTAAATGATCCATTACACGTCCTGGTGTTCCAATAATAATTTGAGCACCACCTTTTAAAGAACGAATCTGTTTTACAATGTCTTGTCCTCCATATACTGGTAATGTCTTAATCCCATGCATATACTTTGCAAGACTACGAATCTCTTCTGCTACTTGAATTGCCAATTCTCTAGTAGGGCAAAGAACAATTGCTTGTGTTTTCTTATTATGAGAATCAACTTTCATCAAAAGTGGTATCCCAAACGCCGCCGTCTTACCTGTACCAGTTTGTGCCTGGCCAATCACATCTACGCCTTCCATTACTGTTGGGATCGCTTTGCTCTGAATAGGAGTTGCCTCTTCAAAACCCATTTCCCGAATGCCTCTTAATATCTGTGGGTGTAAATTTAATTCATCAAATCTTACTGTTTCCATATACTTCCTTTCATTGTCTATCACAAAACCTGTTGCTAATCATATCAAAGAAATTTCTTATTGTCAAATTATTTTCTAAAACTTTCCACTTCTTTATTGACTTTCAAGTCTTTTTAGTGTAGTATCTCTTTATAGATTATGTAGTTTTTAATACTACATAATCATATTTTTCAAACCTTTACATATAATATAACTACTGATATATACATTAACATATTTTGAAATCTGCATATGCAGGCTCTCAGGAACGCTTTTGGCGTTCGAAAGATAAATTATTACAAGGAGGAGATATTATGATGAAATTAAAATTAAAAGATCCTGGCAGTTCTATTACACACTTTGTTGGAATGTTAATGGCGCTATTTGCTGCAACACCACTTCTTATCCGCGCTTCTATGAATCCTGATAAAGTTCATATTATTTCACTTACAATTTTTATTGTAAGTATGATTTTATTATATGCAGCTAGTTCTGCATATCATGCACTTGACTTATCTGAGAAAACAAATAAACTTCTACGCAAGTTAGACCATATGATGATATTTGTACTAATCGCTGGAACTTATACTCCAGTATGCGTTATTGTACTAGGCGGGCGTGTAGGTTATGGACTTTTAGCTTTGGTGTGGGGAATTGCTCTTTTAGGCATTTTTGTAAAAGCTTTTTGGATTACTTGTCCAAAATGGTTTTCTTCCATATTATACATTGCTATGGGATGGGTCTGTGTCCTAGCATTTACTCAAATTATAAATTCTCTCTCTTATCAAGCTTTTAATTGGCTACTTGCAGGAGGCATTATTTATACAATTGGTGGTATTATTTATGCATTAAAACTTCCCATTTTCAATTCTAAACATAAGAATTTTGGATCTCATGAAATTTTTCATCTATTCGTTATGGGTGGTAGTACATGTCATTTTATTATGATGTATAATTTTGTGGCTAATATGCCTTTACTTTAAATCCAATTTTGACATAATGCCAACTTTTCTTTTCTTGTAAGTCTTTTAATTTGAAGCTCACGTTTCATTGCTTCTTGTTTTGTATCAAAAGGTTCTAAATATACTAGTCTCACTGGTGTACGACTTCTAGTATATTTAGAACCTTTTCCAGCATTATGAGCCGCCAAACGCTTTTGTATATTGTTTGTCCAACCCGTATACAAAGTCCCATCACTGCATTGTAGTATATAAGTCATATTTTGCATCTTTTTCTTCATATCTATGTTTTACCTCATAATTACACAAAAATACATTAAAAATTTTTTCTGTTTATTTACCCTCTAGTGAAATGTGTATGTATAGAGACTGCAAGCAGTCTCCTGTATGGAAAGCAGCACCTAAAAACCGTATTTTATTTATAACAATAAAAAATCACAAACTCTCTCACATCTGATAACCAAAAATTTATCACAGGTATCCCTTACATTTTCTATATCTTTATTACAAATATCAGAAAAAACTGTAAAAATAATTCTTAGATTCGTATGAACATCAGTGCTGCGAATTTTTCTATACTCTATGTTATGAGAAATACAAAAAATGGTGCCTGTATTGTAAAAATCTCTTACTATAAAAGATACTACTTTCACAGTAAAGATGATTTTATAACTTTTCCTGACAAGATAGTATAGAATATCTGGCACTTATTTTATCACATTAAAATTGAAATGCAAATAATAGAACACACT
This sequence comes from uncultured Lachnospiraceae bacterium, assembly GCA_910586005.1. Lineage (GTDB taxonomy): Bacteria > Bacillota > Clostridia > Lachnospirales > Lachnospiraceae > Petralouisia. The sequence goes on from CAJUHG010000012.1 coordinate 4,237, forward strand.
GCGCAAATTCTCGATTGTCATCAATTATGGCAAGCTGCTTAGCAGCTTGCCTAATCATAATTCTTTGTTTTATCATACATACTAAATTTATTCTAAATATTCCATAGGATTCACAGGTGCATCATCCTTTAATAATTGAAAATAAAGATTTGAACCTTCTACAGAATAGTATTTAGTAGGTTCATTAATATATCCAAGCACTTCTCCACTCTCCACATAATCCCCTTGATTCTTTGAGATTTCTTTTAATTCTCCATAACGGGCACAATAACCATCTCCCATATCCACTGTCACAGTTGTTCCTATTTCCTCATTTGTTTCTATTGAAGTTACTTTTCCTGCTGCCACTGAATTTACAGGAGAATTTACTGCTGCCTGAATAATAACTGCTGGATTATATTTATATTGATCCAATGTTGGAAAATATATGGTTCGATCCATACTATAATTCAAAACAACATTTCCCTGAAGAGGCCAACTTAAATCTGAAGCCGCATCAAAATGTAATTCTGGTTCTATAGGATTACTTACTTCAGCAACAACTTCTGGTTCATCCATAAAATTATCTGCCTGTGGAGCAATAATTCCTGAAACTGCTTCCGTTTCTTCTTTCTCTTTTTCCTTCTCTTTTGCTTCTTGGTTTGCTTTCTCTCGTGCTAGTTTCTCTTGAGCTGCTTTTTCTTGAGCTGCTTTTTCCTTTATTTTTTTAGCCGTTTCTCTTTCTCTTGCTGCATCTTCTGCCTTTGCCTGTTGTACTTGAGCTGCTCTTTCTTTTGCTAACTGTTCTTCCTGCTTTTTATCTTGTTTTGCATAGTAAAGTCCGGTCATACCGAAAGCTGCCACTATCATAATAATTGCAGCAATAATATAGGATTTTCGTGTAAAAAATGCTGCTATTTTCTTATTTCTCATCCTGTCACCTTCCATTTCTCTTTGTTTTTCCTTCTTATTCTTGCCCGAAAAACAGGTATTATACAGAATTTATGAGAAATTTTTACTTTTGTTATAAATATAAAATTTTTACTTTATTTAAAATAATGGCTGCTTTTTAAATATTTTTATTAACTCTTAGCGTTCCTTTTCTATATTGAAATAATTTCCTCAATTTTTTTTGATTTCTATATCTTTATAATAATATTGCAAAATCTCCTTATAATCTTTCCCTTCCTTTGCTAACTCATTAGCTCCATATTGACTAAGGCCTAATCCATGCCCAAGTCCTTTGGTCACAATACGTACTTTTCCTTCTACTTCCTTTAGATAAAAACAAGCAGAATTTAAATTTAAGTATCCTCTAAATTCCTCTCCTGTAACTACTTTTTCTCCTATCTTTATCTCTGTCACATAGTCACTAGAATCCCGTTTTAAAACAGTAACGAGTTCCATAATATTATCTTCTGCTGCCTCTAATTCTGGACATGCTTTTTTTATTTTTTCAATATATTCATTCTTTTCTAAAAACACAACCTTTAAATAATCCGAACAAGGAATATCCAATTCACTTTCTACACTATCTAGATAGGGTTCTTCTTCCTTTTGCAACGCTTCTTTGGCATTTCTTGTTTTTCCTGCACTAACTGCATGAAATGCTGCCTGAATAGGTTCTTCTTTATAAATCAAAATTTCTCCTTTGGTTGCTGTCACTGCTTCTTCGATTACACGATAATTCTCTTCAAATCCTTCTCTTCCCCACAATTCTAACATTTCTTCTCTTGACATAGATTCAGGTAGATTGACATCTTCTGATTCTAATGCAACAGTTAATGCAGTTCTGGCAATTACAGCTTGTGCCTTTATAGTCTCAATATGATAATCCAGAGGAATTTCCTTTGCTAATACTCCAGCAAGATATTCTTCCACATTCATATCTTTCCCTTCTGCCTGCAAATCTTCAAAAGAATCTTCTCCTAGTATTTCTTGAACTTTTCCACTCTCTAGGCTTGTCTTATCTCCTTGAAACAAAAGAGTTACAATATAAGGTACTGTCAAAACTAATACACAGATAGCAAAAAAAGTCTTAATTTTTTCTTTCAAAAAATCCCCCCTTTGACTATGTAAGAACTCCCTTAATATTCCTGTTATCTTTTATAAACTTCTCATGGATGTTCCATTACTAATTTTATCACTTGCAAAAAACTTCTTCTATTTGATAATTTACTTAATGAAAAATTCTAAGGGTACATTATATGCAAAAAAAAAGAAGAATATCATATATTCTTCTTTTTTTATGTGAAAGTAGCGTAAGGAGAATCTTCGAACTTGCTTATAAATGTTTCTATAAACTGAATTTTCCTTAATCGAAATTATCATCATGCCATGTTATAAATTCAGGAAGCTTATGGTACTTTTCAAAATAATTAAGAGCTTTCATGATCTGCTCTGCAGGCAACACATAAGATAAGGGATATGGGTCAAGTTCACCATTTATTATAAAATTCATCATTTTATTATCATCTGTACTAATATAGTCTGGATTTCTGGAGCTTAATCCCACATCCCCCTCCTCATTATAATAATTAAGCCAGCCCCAATCACCATTTATCAACCCACACATTGCCCGCTCATCATTTTCTGTTTCTTCTGAATAAACCCAAATTTCTTTATATTGACCATCTTCCCAACTATCAATCACCATAAAGCATTTCTCCTTTTTGAACAATAACTTCTAGTTTACATATTTGATTATAAAATTCTTTCCTGCCATTTACAATGTATATTTATTCTCCATTTCTGTGGTACTCAACTCTGAAAAGGAAGTTAATAAATTGCTTAAATTTGCAAATTGTTCTAAAGTAAGTGCCTCTCCACGAACATTAAAATTCAAGCCCAACTTTGCTAAGGCTTGTATCACTTGTTCTTTTTCAATGAAAAGGTCTGATGCATTACTTAACCCATTTACCAATGTTTTACGCCTTTGATTAAAAGAAGCACGAATTAGGGCAAACATTAATTTCTCATCCTTTACTTGCACAGGAACTTTCTGATGTCTAATTAAGCGTATCACTGCACTTCCAACTTTTGGACGAGGCATAAAACAATTAGGTGGCACTTTTGTAATTATTTCTGGCTTTGCATAATACTGTACTGCTAAAGATAATGCTCCATACTCCTTTGTTCCTGGACCAACCTGCATACGATCTGCTACTTCTTTTTGTACCATAATTGTAATACTTTCTATAGGTACTTGATTTTCAAATAATCCCATAATAATTGGTGTAGTAATATAATAAGGTAAATTCGCAACTACTTTTATTGGTTTTCCATTATTTTTTTCTTCTACAAGACGTTTGATATCTAACTTTAAAATATCCTCATTGATAACCTCTACATTATGATATTCACACAGAGTTTCTTCCAAAACAGGCATTAAATACTTGTCTATTTCCACAGCTATTACAGCTCTAGCATTTTCACAAAGATACTGTGTCATAGTCCCAATTCCTGGTCCAATTTCCAACACAAAATCATCTTTGGTTATTTTGGATGCTTCTATAATTTTATCTAAAACTCTGGTATCAATTAAGAAGTTTTGTCCAAACTTTTTTTGAAAAATAAAATGATACTTTTGTAATATTGCTATTGTATTTTGTGGTTTTCCTAAATCTGCCATTATAACCTCTCATCTAATCTACCAATTTTCCAAAAACCGTTTTGGAAAATAGCTTTTCAGCATTTTTCCTAGTTACCTGAATTACTTCCTCACAAGAAATTTTCTTGATATCTGCAATTTCTTGCGCTATATATAGCAAATTTTTAGAAGAGTTTCTCTTTCCTCGTTCTGGTTCTGGTGATAAATAAGGACAATCTGTTTCTAATAAGATTCGCTCTAAGGGAATTTTTGCAACAACCTCTTTCAATTTTTTTGCATTTTTAAAAGTTATTACTCCACCAATTCCAATATAATATCCCATCTTAAGATACTCTTTTGCCATTTCTAATGAATAAGAAAAACAATGTATTACGCCTGGTATCTGTTCCGCATGAATCCCTTGCATTAATTTAAGTGTATCCTCAGCGGCATCTCTAGAATGGATAATAACAGGAAGCCCTACTTCTCGTGCAAGTTCCAACTGGCGGCAAAACCAATAACGCTGATTTCTTTTTATTTCTTCTTCTTTATCCCAATAATAATCTAAACCAATCTCTCCAATAGCTACAACTTTTGGCAACTTACTTTTCTCTTGTAACCAATGATAAACCTCTTCATTTAAATCAGCAATATCACTAGGATGTATGCCAATAGCTCCATAAATAAATTCATACTGTTCTGTTAAAGCAATCGTCTTTTGTGAAGCTATCAAATCAGAACCTACATTTATAATGGTTCCAATCCCATTTTCTTTCATAGAGGACAAAAGTTCCTCTCTGTCAGAATCAAATTGTTTATCATCATAATGCGCATGGCTTTCAAAAATCATATTCTCACCTTTCTGAATTTTTAGCAAATCTCTGCTCCAGAAGGCATATTCTTTTCTGGTGTTATCAAAGACAATGCTCCATTTTCATCTTCTGCACACAATAACATTCCTTCTGAAAGAACTCCAGCTAATTTTGCAGGTTTCAGATTACTTAATACCATAACCTTTTTTCCTACCATTTCTTCTGGTGAATAATACTTGCGAATACCTGATACAATTTGCTTTACTTGACTTCCAATACGAACTTTAGAACATAATAATTTTTTGGATTTTGCAACTGCCTCACAAGCAATAATTTCCCCTACTTGAAACTGAAGTTTTGTAAAATCATCATAAGTAATTTCTGCCTTTGGCTCTAAGTCAATTCCTACTTCTTGTGTTACCTCTGTGGGTTCCTCTACCGTTGGATACATTTCCTCCACCTTTGCCAAAACATCTTCTAGCTTCATACGTTCAAAAAGAATCTCTGGCTGAGCAGTTACCTTAGAGCCATTACTATAATGTCCAAATGTTCTAAGCTCCTCATAAGGTATTTCAGATGCATTTAATTGTTTTAAAATCTTTTCAGAAGTCTCTGGCATAAAACTCTTTAATAAAGTTGCACCTATAGAAATACTTTCTACTAAATGATATAAAACAGTAGCAAGACGTGGTTTGGAAGCTTCTTCTTTTCCTAAAACCCAAGGTGTTGTCTCATCAATATACTTATTACAACGCTTAAATAAATGAAATATCTCTGTAAGAGCGTCTGCCACACGCAACTCATTCATTTTAGCTGTTACCTTTTCTACCGCACTTGTTACCACTTTTTTTAACTCTTCATCTACTTCTTCTGTAATCTCTGTATTTACAACTTTTCCATCAAAATATTTATTGCTCATAGAAATCGTTCTGTTTACCAGATTTCCCAAAGTATTTGCAAGATCAGAATTACGCCTTTCTGTTACCAATTCCCAAGATATCACACCATCATTATCAAAGGGCATTTCATGAAGCAGAAAATAACGAACTGCATCCACACCAAATACCTCCGTTAGCTCATCTGCATATAACACATTTCCTCTGGATTTACTCATCTTTCCATCTCCCTGTAATAACCAAGGATGTCCAAAGATCTGTTTTGGCAAAGGTAAATCTAATGCCATTAAGAAAATTGGCCAATAAATCGTATGAAAACGAATAATATCTTTTCCTATCAAATGTAATTCCGCTGGCCAATTTTTCTTAAATAACTCACTAGAATTTCCCTCAGCATCATATCCTATTTTAGTAATATAGTTACTCAATGCATCTAACCATACATAAATCACATGTTTTGGATCAAAATCAACTGGTATTCCCCAATGAAAAGATGTTCTAGAGACACATAAATCCTGAAGTCCTGGCAACAGAAAATTATTCATCATTTCATTTTTCCTTGATACTGGCTGAATAAAGTCAGGATGTGTATTGATATGCTCAATGAGGCGGTCTGCATACTTACTCATTTTAAAGAAATATGCTTCTTCTTTGGCAGGTTGAACTTCTCTACCACAATCTGGACATTTTCCATCTACAAGCTGAGATTCTGTCCAGAACGATTCACAGGGAGTACAATACAATCCCTCATAGGCACTCTTATAGATATCTCCTTGCTCATATAATCTTTTAAATATTTTTGCTACCTGTTCTTCATGGTCTTTATCTGTAGTTCTCACAAAACTATCATAAGAGGAATTCATCAAATCCCATATATCTTTCACTTTTCCAGCAATATTGTCCACATATTCTTTAGGTGTAACACCAGCTTCTTCCGCCTTAATCTGAATTTTTTGCCCATGTTCATCTGTCCCTGTTTGGAAATAAACATCATATCCTTCTTGCCGTTTAAATCTAGCAATGCTATCTGCCAATACAATCTCATAAGTATTTCCAATATGAGGTTTTCCAGATGTATAAGCAATTGCTGTTGTCATATAATATTTGCCTTTCTTACATTCTACACACATAATATTTTCTCCTTAAAAATTTATTCTTATTTATTACTGATTTAAACAATAGAAAGCACGCTTTGCCAACTTTCTATTGTCATAAATAAAAAACATCCGCCTTCTATGCAAATCATAGAAGGCGGATAGCTCCGCGGTACCACTTCTTTTCACTTGTCTTTCACAAGACAAGCCTTACTAAGTATATCCTATCCCTTGTGACACGCCGAATGGCATAATGGATGCCCTAGAGGGTATACTTCTCGCTATAACAGGCGACCCTGTCATTGTCTATCTGAATCAAAACACAAAAATCCAATGAGATTACAGTTCAACAATGCCACTCCAAAGCCATCTTCTGCATAACTTCCTGTATCCCTTTTCACCAGCTAGGACTCTCTTTTACTTTCCATTATGCATACTCTCTTTTTCATAGTGTTTACAGTCAAATACCCCGCAGCAAGCTATGGGGCATGACCTAGTTTGTTCTTTCCACCCCAAGGGGCGGGGTATTTGACCCTCGCGGCATTCGCCAAATATCCGCGCAAGCGCGGCTGCTTGGCTCATTGCTAGCGGGAATAAAAACAGGCTATCACAGAAAAGAATAAAAGTCAAGTTATGCCTCTGTTGTTTCTTCTACAACCTCTGCTTCACTAGCTACTTCTTCTACTTCACTAATTACTTCTTCTGCCTCATTCACTACTTCTTCCGCTTCACTCACTACTTCTTCCGCTTCATTCACTACTTCTTCCGCCTCACTAACTACTTCTTCTGCCTCCTGTTTTCTGGAAGTAGAAGTTTTACCCTCTTCAAAAATAAACTCGCACTTTGCACCACAATGACTACAATATAATGCATCTTGCTCAATTACAACGCCACAAGAGGGACATTTTTTCTTTCCTTTTAAATCTGCAATATCAGATTTTAACTGGTCAATTTCTTCCATAGCTTCCTTAATTAAATTCATTTCTTCAAAGAGAGGTTCTTCATCATCTTTATGAAGTTCAAAATACTGTTTTCCAATTTCAACAAATTGTTTTTGTACAAATTCCTCCTTTGCTCTTATATCAAAATTTAACTTTGCAATACCTGATAAATCTTTTGCTTTCTGAGATACATCTTTACTAGTTGCTGAAATAGTTTCTCCTAATTTTGAAAAAAATGTCATTTGTTTTCCTCCTTATACTGGTCGTATGCTGATATATACCATATATATGGCATATATTCCAAGCATTACAATTCCATGCAAGTGTCCAATTTGTTTCCTACGCCATGCAAAAATCCATACAATAATACTCATCCCAATTAGAATTATATCATCAATTAGGTTATCCATCAAGACTTCCATTGGACTTACTGCTCCTGCAACTCCTAAAACTAAAAGAATATTAAAAATATTAGAACCTATTACATTTCCAAGTGCCATATCTGTCTCACCTTTTTTAGCTGCTACCAAAGAAGTAGCCAGCTCTGGTAAGGATGTTCCAAAGGCCACAATTGTAAGACCAATCAAAGTAGAACTTAAACCAAAAGTGGTTGCAATTGCTGTTGCAGAATCCACTACAAAATCTCCTCCAGCCACAATTGCTGCAATTCCCACACCAATATAAAGTACGCATTGCCAACCTTTTAACGCTTCTATTTCTTCTTCCTGAACATTATTTCGCGCTTTTTTTGTTTCCATTACCATCCAAATTAAAAAAACAACAAAAACACCAAGTAAAATAATTCCTTCCCCTCTCCCAATAGACATATTCATTTTTCCCATTACCAATAGTAAAACTGCCGCTAAAATAGAAAGTGGAAATTCCTGTTTTAAGGTAGATGCTTTTACTGCAAGAGGTGAAAATACTGCACAGGCACCACAGACTACCATTAAATTAAAAATATTGGAACCTACTACATTACTGATTGCCATAGAATTATTCCCTTTTAAAGAAGCTGCAATACTAACTGCACATTCTGGAGCACTGGTTCCCATTGCCACAATTGTCATTCCAATAATCATTGTGGGAATTCTAAATTTTCTAGCTACACTTGCACTTCCATCCACAAAAAAATCTGCTCCTTTAATCAACAATATAAATCCAACAATCAGAAATACATAATCCAACATTTAATTTTCCTCCTCCTTTTTGGCACTATCAAACTTCTCCCCCATCTAAAGTATATTCTTTCATGTTCTAATTATAATATGATAAAAAATATCAATGTATGCCCAACAAATTCAGGAATTTTGCTGTCAATAAAATTATTTGTTTCATAAGATTTTCTTATGATAGATTAAAACAAAACTTTTACTTCTGTTCCTTTTTCTACCTCACTCTTTAAAACTATCTCAGCTCCATGTTGCGCTACAATATGTTTTACAATAGCAAGTCCCAAACCTGTTCCACCACTTTGTTTTGACCGACTTTTATCTACTCTGTAAAATCGTTCAAATACTCGTTTCTGATGTTCCTCAGAAATTCCAATTCCAGTATCTTTTACTGATAATAGCACCCTTTCTTTTTCTGGACACACAGTGACAATTACAGTTCCATTGTGGTTATTATATCTTACCGCATTGCTACATAAATTATATAATAATTCATCTAATAAGTTTGGATTTGCATATACCATACAAGATTCTCCTTGAAGACTTAAACTTATTCCTTGTTTTGCTGCTTGTACATCCATCATATCCAAACATTTTTGTGCTGCCTGATACAAATCTATCTGCTCAAAATCAAACTCTAACCCTCCATCATCTAATTCTGAAAGTTTAAGAATATCATTAATCAAAATCAACAAACGATTAGAACTACTATGAATTTCATTTGCAAATCTTCTTGTGTCTCTTTCATCTGCCATACCACTTCCAATCAATTCTGCATATCCAGAAATAGCAGTTAAGGGTGTCTTTAACTCATGAGAAACATTCGCTGTAAATTCCTGCCGCATTTTTGCATTATCTAATAAAGTAATATGTTGTTCTTTAATTGTCTGCAGAAAAGGTGTAATTTCATCGTAGACATTATCCATATTTTCTCCATCTAAATGAGAAGCCAATTTCTCAATAGGAGATAATAAACGCTTTGTAAGAAAATGAGACAATATTCCACATAACAATAGAATACTCAAAGATACTACCATAACAAGAATTGCTGTATTTTTCATAATCTGAAAAACATTTTCTGAATCTTTTCCAACACGTAAGATATCTCCATTTTCCAGTTGTTCTGCATAATATAGTGTATGCAAAGAGCTTGTATTTGACCAACGTACAGACGTCCCTTTCCCCTTTTTCAGAGCTTTTTTTATTTCAGGGCGGTCTTTATGATTTCCCATTTCTTTTTCATCTGCAATACTATCATATTGTACGTTTCCATTTTGCTGAATCAATGTAATTCTCAATCCATCCTTTTCCAAACGTTCTTGATTCTGTTCGGTTTCCCAGAATTTTTGATTTAAGGGTTGAATAATATGCATATAAGCCTCAATATCATCAAACACTTGATCTGTAAAAATATTATAAAAAAGCATCATGGAAATAATTGCTGTAATCATCACTCCAAAGGCAGAAACTGCCATAAAATAAATATTAATTTTTTTCTTCATAGACCATCCATCATATATCCTACATTTCGCACTGTCTTAATAACACTTCCATTACTTCCTAACTTTTGTCGGAGTGTTTTTATATGCATATCTACCGTTCGACTTTCGCCTTCATAATCAAATCCCCAAACTTGTTCCATAATTTTATCTCTGCTAAGTACAATACCACAATTCTGCAAAAGCATTTTTAATAATTCAAATTCTTTAAAAGTCAATTCACAAATCTTTCCTGCTACTGTTACATTTCGTTTCTCTACATCTACTATAATATCACCATTTTTCAATACAGAAGTTTCTGTTAAATGTTCTGTCCTTCGAAGTAATGCTTTTACTCTAGAAATTAGCTCCATAATCCCAAAAGGCTTTGTCATATAATCATCTGCCCCTAAATCTAATCCTTTTACTTTATCTAATTCTGTAGACTTGGCGGTTACCATAATAATTGGAATTTTTGCTGTACTCCTATTTTGCCTTAATTCTTTCAAAATATCCAGCCCATCTTCATGAGGTAACATAATATCAAGCAATATTAAACTTGGGATTTTTGCTGTCACTGCTTGGTATAGTTCTTTGCCACACTCAAATTCTTGTACATCAAATCCACTGTTTTTTAATGCATAATGCTGAATTTCTCTTATATTTACATCATCTTCCACAATATAAATCAATGGCACTGTTATTCCCCCTCTTCATTCTTTTTAGAAGGAAGTCTATATTTTTCCTGAAAAACTTGCTGCATTTGTTCAAATTTTTCTAGTACTTCCCCAGAAAGTCTATTTACATAGTCATGTGCTTCTATGGTATAATCCTCCATTTGAATCATATATACTGCTAAATTAGAACAATGATCTGCTACTCTTTCATAATTTACAGTAATATCAGATAGTACTAATCCCAAATCTATGGTACATTTTCCCTTTCTTAAACGTTTGATATGACGCTTTCTCACTTCTTTATTTAAGTCATCAATAACCTCTTCTAAAGGTTCCACAGATAAAGCTAAACCTGTATCATGTTCTATAAAAGCTCTAATAGAACGATTTAAAATATCTTTTACTGCTGCTCCAAACACATCCATTTCATATTTTGCTTTCTTGGAAAATTCCATTTTCTTCTTTTCCATATTTCTTGCTATCTCCATCAGATTCAATGCATGGTCACCAATTCGTTCCAAATCATTAATACTATGCATCAATGTAGAAACACTTTGTCCCTCTTTTGTAGTTAAATTTTGACTATTCAACTGTGTCAAATATGCTCCTAATTTATCCTCATATTTATCCAGCAAATCTTCTTGTTTTTCCACCAGTTCTGCTTGCTTTTCTGAATAAGTTTCAAATAAATTCATCGCTTCCATCATAACTTCTTCAGATATTTTAGCCATATTCTTAACTAAGGACACACATCGCTCAATAGCAAAACTCGGCGTTGAAAGAAAACGTATATCCAATACTTTAAATTCATCTTCTCCTTTTGAAGCCTCTGATTCTTCTGCAGTAATCGGAATTGTAAGATAGGCTAGTTTTTCCAAACCTTTAATAAAAGGCAACAATAACAGTGTAGCAAATATATTAAAAATACTGTGAATTGCTGCTATTCCAGCGGCTCCAATCGTTTCTTTTGCAAAGTCAAACTGAAACACTGCATTTAGTATACTATACAATATCAAAAACACAACAGAACCTATAACATTAAAATAAAGATGTACAAAAGCAGTTCTTCTTGCCCCCTTATTTGCACCTACAGAAGAAATCATAGCAGTTACACAAGTTCCAATATTTTGTCCCATAATAATTGGGATAACAGAGCCGTAAGTAAAAGCACCTGTAACAGATAAGGCTTGTAAGATACCTACAGACGCAGAAGAACTTTGAATAATTGCAGTTAATAATGCTCCTACTAATACTCCTAACAAAGGATTACTAAATTTTGTAAGGATTCCAGTAAATTCTGGTACATCTGCTAAGGGTTTTACTGCATCGCTCATAGCTTCCATTCCAAACATCAACACCGCAAACCCCAATAAAATTTCTGCCACATTTTTTTTCTTATCACTTTTTGCCCCCATCATAAAAATAATACCTATAAGAGCAAGAATCGGTGTAAAAGAAGAAGGCTTTAACATTCTAATAAAAACATTTCCACTTTCAATTCTAGTTAAACTTAATAACCAAGAAGTAATAGTAGTACCAATATTTGCTCCCATGATAATGCCAATTGCCTGTGAAAGCCTCATAATTCCAGAATTAACAAATCCCACCATCATAACAGTTGTAGCTGATGAAGACTGAATCACTGCTGTTACACCAGCTCCCAACAATACAGCTTTTAATGGATTGGAAGTTAATCTCTCTAAAATACGCTCTAATTTGCCACCTGATAACTTTTCTAGTCCACCACCCATAACATTCATTCCATACAAAAACAATGCAAGTCCACCAATCAATGACAAAATTCCAAAAATATCCATTTATAATCCTCCTACGTGAATCCATTTTTCTCAACGTATGGATATTTTATACTGTTTCTGTAAATGGAATACATAATCCAAGTAAAAATTATGTAAAATATAACAAATTTATCTTTTCTCTCTATAGGTATCAATTTTTAAAAACAATAAATCCTTTTACTGTTATCTTTGTAGTAAATTTTATATTTAAAACCATAAACAATTTACTCTCTATCTCTATAGGTTCTTATCCTTAGAGATAGAGAGTAAATCCTTCCCCTTCTTTTCATAACACTTTCCGCATTCTTCTCGAAGACACATACCATGCAAAGTATAGTAACAAGAAGATAAATTATCAATTTTTAGAATCAGTAGATGGTGGATTTTCTGGTTTTTTAGATAATTGGCTTCTCTTATTCACCAACTCACGGAACAATGTATAAAGTACAGACATCAATGGAATAAATACCAACATTCCAACAATTCCCATCAATTTTCCACCTATAGTTACTGCAAAAAGAACCCACATAGACGGCAATCCTACAGAATTTCCAACTACATGTGGATAAATTAAATTTCCTTCTATCTGCTGCAATACCAAAAACAAAATAATAAAGAATACCGCCTGCATAGGATTTACCATTAAGATTAAAAATGCTCCTACTGCACAACCAATAAATGCTCCTATCATTGGAATTAATGCAGTAAATGCAATTAATACTCCCACGAGTAAGGCATATGGCAAACGAAAAATTGTCATACTAACAAAAAACATCGTGCCTAAAATTAAAGCCTCTAAACATTGTCCTGTAATAAATTTTGAAAAAGTCTTATGTGACAAACTACACACATTATATATTTTATCTACCACTTTCTTTGGAAAAAATGCATTCATTACTTTTATACATTGTCTACCTAACGTTTCTTTTTGAATTAAAATATAAATTGCAAAAACAAATCCAATAAAGAATGTCATTACACCATTGATTACTATCATAGTAGCTGACATAGTATAAGTAATTACACTTCCTGCACCACTTAAAGCGAAATCTTTTATCCCTTCTAATAAGCCTTGCCAATTAAATTCCAATGACTCAATATAATTTACAATCTCCTTGCGGTTTCCAAATAGTTCTTCTAACCAGTCTTGTGCCTTGGGAAGAAATGCTGTCATTCCAGTGCTAATACTGTCAAAAGTTTTTCCAAGTTGTGGAATTACCACCACAATTACAACTGTAATGATAGCAAATACAAATAAAATAGAAAGCACTAAACTTAAAGGTCTTGCTACTTTACTATTTTCCCGAAATAATTTCTTCTCAATAGCAGTCATGGGAATATTCAAAATAAAAGCAATGGCTCCTCCCATAACAAATGGAAATAAAATTCCTCCAAAAAATGCTAAATAAGAATTTACGGCTTTTATATTTATTAACAATGCCATCAACACCAGAGTAAACGTAATAATCCCTATTATTTTTTTTACATTATTTTTATTTAAATCCATTTTATTCCTCTTTTCTTAATAATTATATCCTTTCTAAAATCCCCATGATGGATAAGCAATTCTTTCTAAATATCATCTTATATTCTTTCTGCAATCCCTTAGTTATATATAAATCATTCATTTCTTTCTAAATTTTATTTTATATTCTCTCTGGAATCCCTTATTATATATAAGCAATCAACTATCAAGTATCACTTTTTCAAATACATATCTAGGCACAGTCTAACATTTTTAGAGCATTTTTTCAATGGTATTAAATAATCTTGACAAAATACATTTTCCATCCTATAATTGGCACAAAGAAAAAAAATAAAAGGCTATGATAAGAAAAAGTAACATAAAGGGAATCCAACAGAGAGTAGCCGGCAGTTGAGAGGCGCAGGAGGAATTTTATGTGAATACATCTTGGAGCTGCACACTGAATATACAACAGCATGATACTGGTAGTTTTAACATTTTATCATTGTATTTGTATTAGTAGGCTGTGACGGGATTGCAACCGTTATTTTGCAAGAGTGCTGACTGGTACTCACTAAGGCAGATTATGTGAATAATCTGTAAACAAAGGTGGTAACACGGGTTTCTATCCTCGTCCTTTTTGGGATGGGGATTTTTTTATTTTATAGGATAGGAAATACATTGTTACATTAAAGTATGAAAGTGTATAAGGTCTTTGTTCCGCTTCCGTCTCCACTAAACGGACATCCACTGGAGGGCCAGAGTCCCTTATGACTAAAGGAGCTGAGATAGGCTTGTTCACTTTGTTTTTATCATTTTATTTAGGAGGTTTTTATGACAGTATATGATGAATTAGTTGCTAGAGGTTTAATTGCTCAAGTAACAGATGAAGAGGAAATTAAAGAATTGATAAATAAAGGAAAAGCTATTTTTTATATTGGCTTTGATCCTACGGCGGACAGTCTACATGTAGGTCATTTTATGGCTCTATGTTTAATGAAACGCCTACAAATGGCTGGCAATAAACCAATTGCCTTAATTGGTGGTGGAACTGGAATGATTGGAGATCCTTCTGGTAGAAGTGATATGCGCCAAATGATGACCCCAGAAACTATCCAACATAATTGTGATTGTTTCAAAAGACAAATGAGTAAATTTATTGATTTTTCTGATGGAAAAGCTTTGATGGTAAACAATGCAGATTGGTTAATGGAACTTAATTATATTGATGTTTTACGCGAAGTAGGTCCACATTTTTCTGTAAACCGTATGCTGACCGCAGAATGTTATAAACAACGTATGGAAAAAGGCTTAAGTTTCTTAGAATTTAACTACATGATTATGCAGAGTTATGATTTCTATGCATTATTCCAAAAATATGGTTGTAATATGCAGTTTGGTGGTGATGACCAATGGAGTAATATGCTTGGTGGTACAGAATTAATAAGACGTAAATTAGGAAAAGATGCTTATGCTATGACAATTACTTTACTCTTAAATTCAGAAGGCAAAAAAATGGGAAAAACCCAATCTGGAGCTGTATGGCTTGATCCAAATAAAACTTCTCCTTTTGACTTTTATCAATATTGGAGAAATGTTAGTGATGCTGATGTATTAAAATGCATCCGCATGCTAACTTTTCTTCCACTAGAAGAAATTGATAAAATGGATAAATGGGAGGGGGCTCAACTTAACACTGCAAAAGAAATTCTTGCTTTTGAATTAACAAAAATGGTACATGGAGAAGAAGAAGCTCAAAAAGCAAAAGAAGCTGCAAAAGCATTATTTTCCAGCGGAAATGCTGCAAATATGCCTACAGTAACGCTCGAAGATAACGATTTTGTAAATGGTTCCATTGATATTTTAGCTCTTTTGGTAAAATCCTCACTTGCTTCTTCACGTTCTGAAGCGCGCCGAGCAGTAGAACAAGGTGGTGTTTCCATAGATGGGGAAAAAGTTTCAGATATTAAAGCCTCTTATAAACCAGAAATATTCTCTAAGGGTATTGTCTTAAAGAAAGGTAAGAAAAATTTTAAAAAAATTTTAAAATAATGCTCTATAGAAAACAATAGAACACATACTCTATAAGATTGCATAAGCAGATATAGGACTTTATGTTAAAGGGGCTGTCGCTTTAACGATTGAATAATCATAAAGCGGTAGCCCTCTTTATTAAAAATCTTTCCTAATAACTTCTATATCTGATACCAAATAATCTCATTTTCTTTTAATTTTAGAGAAAAACTCTCACCATTTCCCTTATAAATTATGGTTTCTTGTGGTTCATAGGTATTATTTACTACACAGAATTTCTTATTGTCAGGATATGCATGTACCTCTACATTATAATTACTACTAAACCATTGATAAAGATTTTCTTCTTCTTGTGCACTCCATAAAATAGAACGATATAATAACCGACTATTTTCAAAACTATATGGCAAACCACTGATATATACTGCACGTCCATTTCCAAAATTATTCACTGCCAATTGCACTTCTTTTTCTTTCTCTACTAGAATTTTTGTACCTTCTAATGCATAAATATTTTTTTGTCCTTCTCCGAAATCAATTTGCCCTTTGCAATCCTCTGTAATAAAATGACTATGGCTTTCCCAATTATATTTATCATATCCCAAGGTAAATCCTCGTTCTTCCTCTACACCAAATACATTCGCAAGCTGGAAAAATCTTCCATTTGCTTGATGGGCACTTGGTTCTCCTACACCTATGATACCACCACCCTCATATACAAATTTCTTAATGGCTGTAACTACTGATGCTTCACACCACCATTCTCCTCCTGTATGTGCTGTATCTGCGCCTCCTACATTAATAATTACATCCACATCTTTTAAAATGTCTGGATGATTTTTAATATCCTCAAAACTAATAAAAACTACATCAAAGGGGGCGCCAGATAATGCCTCAATTACTCCTGCATAAGAATAATTCTGCTTTTGATACAATGCATGATGTACCATATGACATCCCCAAGCACGCATTTTCCCCCAACAATTTAAAACTGCAACTTTTTTTACACAATAAGGTACACAGCCCTTTACATTTTTATAAAGTACCCGAAATTCTTCACAAACACTTTCTACATATGAAACAAATTCAGGAAAATCCAACGCTAATTTTAAATAACCACCATATCCAATACGGTCAATGGGTTTCCTTAATATTGCTCTTCTAGCTGTTACCCAATTAACTTTGGCTTCCTTTACAGGGTCTCCCCCCTCACAAAAAGTATCTGGAAAGAAATAAGGTAATAATCTTCCTTCTGTATACTTTACATCTTTTATATCACTAATTAAACGAAGTGTGGAACCATTTCCTACACTTCCAACTACCGCATCTAATCCAATAGATGCAAATTCCTCCATAAAAGGTTCTGTACCAATCCAATGATCACCTAAAAACATCATGGCTTCTTTCCCACATTCATGAGTAATATCTACCATTTCCTTTGCTATCTTAGCCACTTCTCTGCGTTGAAATGCTTGAAAATCTTGAAATTCTTTTGATGGAATGCGATATTGACCATTATAATATCCTTGATCAATAATGTATTCTGGGCGGAATTTATACCCTACTTCTTCTTCAAATTGCTCTAAAATATATGGACTTACAGAAGCAGAATATCCATACCAATCTACATACTTTTCTCGGGCTAATTCATCAAAAATTAAAGTAAATTGATGAAAAAATGTTGTGAAACGAAGCACATTTACATAAGGATGTTCTTCAATAAATTTGCGCAGACGCTCCATAGTATACGCATGGGTTTTTGGTTGACGCACATCAAAAGTAATTTGATGTTCTACCTCTTGCCAATCATTTGTCACTGCATTATACATATGCACTGGATCCCAAATAATATAGGCTAAAAAACTTACTGTATAATCATGAAAAGGAAGCGCTTGTATCACAACTTCTCCTGTATGTTCTTCATAATTCCATTGTTCTGTAGAAACCACTTCTCCTGTAGTTCTATCTATTACTTCCCACCAACGAGTAATGTCATCTCTACTATTTGGTTTTAACATATCAGGATATAATCCCTTCATCAAAGGAATTTTTAAGCTATTTCCCTCTGCAGTATAGAAAGGTGTCATAATATACATTTGCTGCACTTCTTCTGGATTTTCCTGCGCCCAATCATTATCCTTTCTAGTGGTATAATAAGTGGAATAAATTTTTGCATTTACATTTTGGAGTTCCTGTGGAAAATCTGTTCCATCACAATCTCGAACTGCATCTGCTCCCCACTGTTTCATTAATTCTAAGGTCTGTGGAATTACATCTAAATCTGTTGGTATTGTTACTCTGCCTCTTCCTGTTATATCACTCATAAAAATTCCTCCTAATACTTTTATAAACTTGTTATTGTAAGAATAAAGAAAATGGCTTTTATTTTCAACGTAAATGTTGCTATCAATTTTATATTTATTGCTTTTTATAGTATAGTATTGTAAAATATAAAAAATATTATGATTGATATGGGTATTTTTCTTATAAGACCTTCTTGCAAAATTACATGCACAAAATAACTCACATCCTATTATAAAAATAAATAAAAAGGAACATTTATGGGTAATACACGTTACAATTTTACAGACACTTCAAATAATAATCTTTCCATTAAACTTTTATATGTAAGCTCTTCTTATTATGGAAGGGATTGGGAAAGTCTACCTCATACTCACTACTTTACAGAACTATTTTATGTGAAAAAGGGAATTGGAAAATTACTGGTAGAACAAGATACAATTCCATTAAAAAAAGACGATTTTGTTATTGTAAATCCACATATCAGACATACAGAAACTTCACTAGATGCTACACCTTTGGAATTTGTAATTCTAGGAGTAGAGGGAATTCAGTTTTCCTTTCATGAAAAAAAAGAATATACCATATTTAACTGCAAAGATAACAAAGACCATTTAATGTATTACTTTACTACTATGTTAAAAGAAATGGAAGAAAAAAATATGCATTATGAACTGGTATGCAAGAATCTTTTAGAAATACTTATCATCAATTTAATTCGCTATCACGATTTTAGTTTTCATATCCTTTCCTCCCAAAAAGCAAATTGGGAATGCAATCTGGTAAAGCGATATATAGATGCCAATTATTCAGAAGAAATCCATTTAGATTTTCTAGCAGAATTAGCACACCTAAATAAATACTATCTTGTCCATGCATTTACAGAATCCTATGGAATATCTCCAATTAATTATTTAACCGAAAAGAGAATCCAAAACTGTAAGGAACTCCTTATCAGTACAGATTATAGCATTGGTGAAATTGCAAGACTTTCTGGTTTTTCTTCTCAAAGTTACTTTTCTCAGAGCTTCCGCAAAAATGTTGGAATGTCTGCAGGAGCTTATAGAAAAGCCATAGAGAACAAAGTGTGCAATCCCCCTCACTCATAAGGGGCGCTGGACATCCACTGGATGTCCGTTTAGCGCCGACCGAAGCCAAGCGAAGACCTTGCACACTTTGTTGTGCCAAGCACAACTCATTTAATAACATATCATATATCATTATTTATTTTATCAATCTATATCCCCTCTATCCTAAGAGGATATATGATTGACAACCATTTTATAACATTTGTTTATAGAGATTATACTCTTCTTCTGTAAAAGTATTAAATATTACTCGTTCTAATTGTAAGTTCGTTTTTAAAAATTCCATCACTGTTTTTACTGCGATTTCGGCTGCCTTCTCCCTTGGAAAATGGTAAGTTCCAGTAGATATACAACAAAAAGCGATACTTTTCAATCCTTTTTCTGAAGCAAGTTCCAAACAAGATTTATAACAATTTGCCAATTGATTACAATGTGACTCCATAAGCCTTTTTGTGATAACAGGACCAACTGTATGTATTACATAATTGCAAGGTAAATTGAAAGCGGGAGTAATTTTAGCTCTACCTGCTGGTTCATCGTAACCTTGTTCCTTCATAATCTCATCACAAGCCAAGCGAAGTTGAATGCCACTCATACTATGAATTATATTATCTATGCAAAAGTGACATGGCACAAAGCATCCTCTCAAAGTACTATTCGCAGAATTTACAATGGCATCTACTTTTAATGTGGTTATATCTCCATTCCAAAGCACAATACGACTATTCACATGAGATGGAGGTAATGCATCACCAATTACAATACCTTTTTCCTCTACTACTTCTTTTAAATACTCATCCTGAATTTTTAAAAATTCAGAACTAATTGGCTCTGGAGCACGCATATTCATATAAGTTCGTAGTAACCGTCCTTGCATTCCTATATCTTCTGGTATTTTCATACCATTAAACTGTGGCAATTCTTTCTGTAATTCCTCAATCAAATATAGCAATTTCTCATTGTGTGTCATATTTTTTCCTCCTTGAATTCTGATTTTCTGAATATGACAAAACACCACTGCAACTTTGATATTATTTTTATGTTTTCACTTGATAAGACTCACACCCCTATAAGTGATAAGTCATAACAAAATCGTCTTAGTGGGAGTAAAGCCTCCCTCTAAGAGAAATACCTCTGGCATTTTTGAACAAATATTAAATATCTACTTTTTTAGATGATAAAAACTGCTCCCCATAACCATAATGTTCCACTACATAATCAATATCTTTATCACCCCTTCCGCTTAAAGAAACAAGAATAGAACCTTGCCCCATTTCCTTTGCTTTTCTCATAGCATAAGCAACTGCATGAGAACTCTCAATAGCTGGAATAATTCCCTCATAACGTGACAGCTTAAAAAATGCTTCCATAGCTTCTTCATCGCCTACTGTCTCATACTGTATTCTTCCTAAATCACGCAAAAAAGCATGTTCAGGTCCTACAGATGGATAGTCCAAACCACTAGCAATAGAATATACAGGAGCAGGTTCTCCATTAGCATCTTTTAACATAATACTTTCAAATCCATGCATAATACCTTTTTCTCCATATGTCATAGAAGCGGCATGGTCCCCCAATTCTTCTCCCCTTCCCAAAGGTTCTATACCAACAATTTCCACTGGATCATTTAAAAAAGGAATAAACATACCAATAGAATTACTTCCACCACCTACACAGGCACATACCACATCTGGATAAATCCCTGTCATCTCATAAAATTGATCCCTTGCTTCATAGCCAACTACTGACTGAAAATCACGTACCATCAATGGAAAAGGATGAGGACCTAATGCAGAACCAATACAATAAATAGAATCTTTATAGTTCTTAGCATAAGATTCAAAAGCTGAATCTACAGCTTCTTTCAAAGTTTTTAATCCACTAGAAACAGAAACAACTTTAGCTCCTAATATTTTCATTCTCGTTACATTGGGAGCTTGTTTTGCAATATCTACTTCTCCCATATGAATTTCACATTCCAAACCAAAATAGGCAGCCGCTGTAGCCAATGCCACACCATGCTGTCCAGCTCCTGTTTCTGCAATCAGACGCTTTTTTCCCATAAATTTAGCTAACAGTCCTTCTCCCATACAATGATTTAATTTATGTGCGCCTGTATGATTTAAGTCCTCTCTTTTCAAATAAATTTGACAATTTCCAATTTCTCTAGAAAGCCTCTCACAATGATACACTGGGGTTGGTCTACCCTGAAATTCCCTACGAATTCTACGCAACTCATTGATAAATTGTGAAGAATGACAAATTGTCTGATATGCTTCTGTAATCTCCTCAAATGCAGGAGTTAATTGCTCTGATAAATAAGCCCCACCATATTCTCCAAATCTTCCATTCTGATCAGGGTAATTTTTTAAATAAGTTCTGTAATCCATTTTGTTCTCCTTTTTTTAAATTATATTTTTATTACAAATATACACAAATTATACAAAACTGTCTACTAAAAAATTATTTCCCTTTGATAAAAAGTAAATCTCTCAGCTATATAGTTAAATGATTATAATAAAACAAAACCACCTCTATAGGTGGTGAATTATCATTGATGAAAATTAAAAGAGAATCATAACAGGGGCGCATAAATACGGCGCCCCTATGCAAGATTAATTAAATGCTTCATTAATCTTCTTTAAAGATTCATCAATTTCTCCTGCCTTAGCAATAATTGCAGAATATTTTTCTGTTGCCATAGAAGACAATTTTCCCATTTCACCCGCTACAATATTAAATCCTCTTCCAGCTTCTCCCGCTCTTGCTGCTTCAATAGAAGCATTTAATGCAAGTATATTCTGCTTTTTGGAAACTTTTGTCAAATCTTGTACCATATTTTCAATTTGTTCTACATTCTGAACAGTAGTATCTATCTCTGTATCAATTACATCTATTTTTTTCTTTTCTTTTTTATGAACATATTCTGTATTAATCAACATATTCATCATTTCTTTCATTAAATCTGCTGATGCACGAACGGATCTCTCTGTTTTTATTGGAACTTTTTTGACTGCTTCAATATAACGGTCTGGATTCACTCCTATTTCCTCTGCAATTTCCCTAAATTTATCTAATTCAGGCTCCTCTGGTAATACCTGCCCACCAATAATTGTTCCAATTTTTTCGCCTTCTACTTCAATATCTGCTGAAAAATCCATTAATCCTGCAT
>CAJUHG010000012.1:26740-42346 GCA_910586005.1 uncultured Lachnospiraceae bacterium
TATGTACCCTTTTTCTCCCTATCACACTTTTGGCAACGTTCTGCTCCTACCTCACTTCCTCTTGTATATTTCATACAAAAATCTGTAAAATTACTACCTTCTGTAACATATTTTCCTTCCTTGTCTATTAAAATGGCAGCTACTCCTGTTGCTGTTGAAAATAGATCTTGAAGATGCTGTAATTTTTCCTTGTCAATTATATCCAGTATTTCCATAACCTCTGTTACTGAAAACTTATAAAAATCTATAAAAACATAAATTTTATATTTTATTTCTTTTTTATCATATCTACTTTTGTAACAAGAAATCTTGTGACTACTTGCAATTGATAAGATACTCAAAAGCGTAAATTCTCGACTAACGTACCAATATAGGGTATTTTTATGCTCAAGTGATTCTTTTTTGTATCTATATAAATATGGATACTTGCATTTTTATCCCTGTCAATCACAGCACCACAGTTATTATACTTATAACTCCCTTTTACTGAGTTAAATTTTCTAAACTCATCCCCTCTAGGACACACGTGTTCCTTCGGCTGATTCATAAGGTATCCCCTCTGGGGCACACATGTTCCTTTGGCTAATTCATAAGGTATCGACTTTAGTTTTCAATTTATAAATTTATTAGTTAAAATATAACTAGTTATTACAGATATTCCTCAGCTTATAGGCAAGTTCTAATAACTTCTTTTCAGCTTTTATAATGTTATTCGTTTTACAGTAACTTCCTCCTTTCATATTTTTTTGATACTTGGTGCTGAAGCCCACACTTTTTTTAGGGGTTTATTTATATTTTTATAGGGTTCTTCCCTAACATTATATATTATTTTTTTGTTATTATATCATTTTTTTTTGTATAAAACAACATAAAATCAATTTCTTAGTTAGAAAAAATGTTAAATTTTCACAAGATTTAAGAGGATAAATTATAATGATACAACACTTCAGACAATCGGTGATATCTTATGCCGCTTTTTTCAAAATCCTAGGAAATAATATTAAAAATGTAGTTGTTGTTGCTGCCGCTGCCACAAAATCAGAAATCGCTTCTGCTAAAAATACTGCCATTAACTTATTTTCAAAAAAGATAGGAAGAATAAAAATCAATGGTATCATTAAGATAATTTTTCTAAAACATGCAAAAAACAAAGATACCTTTGCTTGTCCCAAGGCAAGAAATGTTTGTTGACATGCCATCTGTGCTCCCATAGCAAAAAAACCTGCCAAATATATTCTCATTGCCCAACTTGCCAACTCATATAATTCCCGAGAACTATCATTAAATAATCTGACAAAAAAGCCTGGAAATATCATTACTACTGTCCAAGTTGAAAAAATAAATATCATACAACAACACATAAGAAGTTGAAATGTCTTTTTTACACGCTCGTTATTTTTTGCACCATAATTATAACTAATAATAGGTTGTGCTCCCTGAGTCAATCCACTTAATGGAAGAGAAATCATTTGCATCACACTGTTTAAAATAGTAATACAAGATACTGCAATATCACCTCCATATTTATATAAAGAAGTATTAAAAGAAATATTAATTAGACTTTCTGTACTTTGCATAACAAAAGGAGATACTCCAAGTGCCAAAACTGGCAAAACATATTCTTTTTTTAACTGCATATATTGTCGTTTTATTTTTAGTTTTGTTTTCTTTCCACATAAAAACCTTAAGACCCATATAGCCGATACTGCCTGAGAAAAAATCGTTGCCAAAGCTGCTCCCGCAACTCCCATATCAAATACAAAAATAAAAATAGGATCTAAAAGAATATTTAACGCTGCTCCAATTAGAATAGTTCCCATCCCTTCTAAGGAAAATCCCTGCGTTGTAATAAAGCTATTTAGCCCTAAAGAAATCATAACAAATATGGTCCCACAAATATAAATCTGCAAATATCCCCATGCATATGCAATTGTATTATCACTAGCACCAACCAAAAACAACAATTGTTTTCCAAACAATAAAAAAAATATTGTAAGTATGAT
The DNA here is from genome assembly GCA_910586005.1 of uncultured Lachnospiraceae bacterium. Classification (GTDB taxonomy): domain Bacteria; phylum Bacillota; class Clostridia; order Lachnospirales; family Lachnospiraceae; genus Petralouisia. The sequence continues at coordinate 28,744 of CAJUHG010000012.1, forward strand.
AGAAAGTCCTGTCAACATTACTACACAAGAACCTAGTATTTTTCTAGCACCCTCTAAATCCTTCTTTCCCATATAGATAGCTGCCCTAGGCGCTCCCCCAATTCCTACCAAAGCACTAAAAGCCATAATAAGCAATATAATCGGTAAACACAGTCCAATTCCTGTTAAAGCGATTGCCCCTGTGTCTTTGATATGCCCAATATAGATACGATCTACAATATTATAAAGCATGTTCACTAATTGAGCAAGAATCGCTGGAAGAGCCAATTTCAACAAAAGTTTTCCCAATGAACCTTTTCCTAAATCTACATTTTGATTATTATTTGCCATCTCTTGAATTCCCTTCATTTTTGTAACAATTTAGCCACATATACAGTAAATATAACCAATTGTATAACAAAGATTATATTTCCATATATCTGGCTGAATCATTCCTGTTATATAGTTACTCTTATCAAAATATAAGGTAACTTCCTACTATTATAAACATACTTTTATTTTCCGTCTACTATTTTTCTCTGTTTGTACTCACAATTAATAATTAATATCTTAAGATTTTCAATTATCTCTAAATTTATAACTATATTTTAAGAATTTCAGTTATTTCCAAATTACACTTACAATGATACTTTAACACTTCTAGTTATTTCCAAAATAATATGACACATTATGTTAGACAATATTTTTATTATTACAATTTATATTCTATAAAGTATACATAGCTATATCATTATTTTACAATATACACTATTTCACAGCCTCAAATGCTGTGTCTAATGCTGCAATTAAATCCTCCACTTTTTCAATACCAATGGAAAGTCGAATTGTATTTGGTTTGATTCCTTGATTTAAAAGTTCTTCTTTTGTGCATTGGCTATGGGTAGTTGTTGCCGGATGAATCACCAATGACTTCACATCTGCTACATTTGCCAATAATGAAAATATAGCAAGATTATCAATAAATTTTTGTGCTGTGTTTGCATCTCCCTTTATTTCAAAAGTAAAAATAGAACCTCCTCCATTTGGCAAATACCTCTTATACAATTTATGACTTGGTTCGCTCTCCAAAGACGGATGATGTACCGCTTCTACCTGTTTATGTTTTGATAAATACTCTACAATTTTCAATGCATTACTTACATGACGCTCTACACGCAATGATAATGTTTCTAATCCCTGCAAGAAAATAAATGCATGAAAAGGAGAAAGTGTCGCACCTGTATCACGCAGAAGAACCGCACGAATATAAGTTACAAAAGCTGCCGCCCCCACTGCATCTGAAAAGGATACTCCATGATAACTTGGATTTTCCTCTGAAATCCACGGATATCTACCACATACCTTCCAATCAAAATTACCACTATCAATAATAATACCACCAATAGCTGTACCATGTCCTCCAATAAATTTTGTTGCAGAATGTACCACAATATCGGCTCCATATTCCATAGGGCGAATTAGATATGGTGTCGCAAAAGTAGAATCCACTACCAACGGAAGATTATGTTTATGTGCAATCTTTGCCAACTTTTCTAAATCCACTAAATTGGAATTTGGATTTCCTAAAGTCTCTACAAATATTGCTTTTGTATTTTCTTGTATGGCTGCCTCAAAAGCACCTTCCACCTCTGGGTCTACAAAAGTTGTGGTAACACCATTTGTCAAGGGCAATGTATGAGCTAATAAATTGTAAGTTCCTCCATAAATAGTTTTAGAGGCTACTATATGCTCCCCTGACTTTGCTAAGGCTTGAAAGGTATAAGCAATAGCCGCTGCACCAGAAGCTAGTGCTAGTGCTGCTACACCTCCCTCCAAAGATGCCATACGCTGTTCAAAAACATCTTCTGTTGGATTTGTCAATCTTCCATAAATATTTCCCATATCTCTAAGTCCAAAACGATCTGCTGCATGTTTAGAATTGTGAAATACATAAGAAGTCGTTGCATAGATAGGAACTGCTCTCGCATCTGTAACAGGATCTGCCTGTTCCTGTCCAATGTGTAATTGTCTCGTTTCAAATCCCCAGTTTTTAGAATCTCTAATATCTTTCATTTTAGTTTCTCCCATTCATCTATTTTCTTTTAGCAAATATTAGTTACTGATAGGAATTACTTCTATTCTATTTTTATTCTGTGAATAAAGGCGTAGAATAATATCGGTCTCCTGTATCTGGCAAAAGTGCTACAATCACTTTTCCCTTATTTTCAGACTTCTTTGCCAATTCGATAGCAGCATGAAGAGCAGCTCCAGATGAAATTCCCACAAGAATCCCCTCCTTTTTTGCAAGAAGTTTTGCTGCTGCAAATGCATCTTCATTTTCTGCTTGAAAAATCTCATCATATACCTTTGTATTTAAAACCTCAGGAACAAATCCTGCACCAATTCCCTGAATTTTATGTGCTCCTGCCTTTCCTTCTGACAATACTGGAGATGCTGTTGGCTCCAATGCTATTACCTTTACATTTGGATTTTGTTCTTTTAAATATTCCCCTGTTCCTGTAACAGTGCCACCAGTTCCTACACCTGCAATAAAAATATCTACTTTTCCATCTGTATCTCTCCAGATTTCTGGTCCTGTTGTTGCTCTGTGTATCGCTGGATTAGAGGGATTCACAAACTGTCCTGGAATAAAACTATTTGGAATCTCTCGCGCTAATTCATCTGCTTTTTCAATTGCACCTTTCATTCCTTTTGTTCCTTCTGTCAAAACCAATTCTGCACCATAAGCCTTTAAAATATTTCTTCTTTCTATACTCATTGTTTCTGGCATAGTAAGAATAACTCGATATCCTTTAGTTGCTGCTATAGCAGCCAAACCAATCCCTGTATTTCCTGAAGTAGGTTCAATAATTACAGAACCACTTTTTAACAATCCTTTTTCCTCAGCATCTTCTATCATCGCTTTTGCAATTCTATCTTTTACACTTCCAGCAGGATTAAAATATTCTAATTTTACTAGAATCGTCGCCTCTAGTTTAAGTTCTTTCTCAATATTTGTTACTTCTACTAATGGAGTATTTCCAATTAACTCTAAGGTTCCCTTATAATACATTTTCTTTTCCTCTTTCTTTCCTTTTATTCTTGCAATGCATACTACCACTATTTACCTATCAAGTCAATAGGTTTATTAGAATTCTTGAAAAAAAAATTTTTTAAAGCTATAATATAATAAAAGATTGGAGGAATTTTTCTATGATTTCAACAAAAGCACGCTATGCACTTAGAGTAATGGTCGACCTTGCCCAACATCAGGAAAATGGATATATCCCTCTAAAAGATATCGCAATTCGGCAAGAGCTTTCTGAAAAATATTTGGAAATTATTTTAAAAATACTTGTAAAAAATAAAATTTTAAAAGGGCTTCGGGGAAAAAAAGGCGGCTATATGCTCACTCGTCTACCAAAAGAATATACAATAGGAGAAATTATTGAATTAACAGAAGGTTCCCTCAGTCCAGTCGCCTGTTTAATACCTAATACAGAAACCTGTTCTAGAAAAGAAAATTGTATCACATTACCACTCTGGCAAAAATATAATAAACTCACTTATGACTTTTTTTATCATATTACACTAGAAGACTTAATAAATGGAAATTTTTAAGTTAAATCTTCTTACACAAGTTATTACTGTAATTATTTTACCCAAAATATATCAAAATAATATATTTTGGGTATCTTGTCCAACATACAATCTGACTTAAACGTCTATTATTCTTAATTATTATAACTATTATATCCAAATATATAATTCCTAGAATCTTATCTAACAACTTATCATTCTTAATTATTATAACTATTATATCCAAATATATAATTCCTAGAATCTTATCTAACAACTTATCATTCTTATAATTGTGAGATTCTTCTGTAGCACCAACTTTTTATTATAAGTGAATCTTCCAAATAGGCTCTATCTGTTCCACAAGTCTTGGCATAAGATTTAACCAACTGATACAATGATTTAATATAATGGCATCTCCACTAATGACTCCTTCCAAGTGTTCTAATACTCGATCTACATCTGGGATAATTTGAACATTTACAGAAATACTATATTTTTCAGAACACTGCCAAATAAGGGCTGATAGCCTGCCAGAATTGGAAACGGGAGCATCCAAATAAAAACATACTTCTGTTATTTTTAAAAGTTCTAATTCACTTAGTATTAGTTCAATGGCTCTTTGTGTCTTATCAATCACACGATATGTTCCACGTAGCCCCGCCAAATCGCGTATCGTTCCATCTCTACAATAAAAAATAGGTGAACCTGACAATGCTACTTCTAATGTAATAATCATATTGAAACCATCAATATGTACAATCTTAGGAAAACTCTTATCTCTTTTTTGCAACAATTCTTTCTTGTTACGTTTCTCAATCCATTCTTTTGATGAAATAGACCTTGCCAAAGCCAGACGCTGCCGCTCTGAAAACATATAGTGATTACCAACAAAAGTTGTTGTGGGTTTTATATCATATCCCTGATCTAAAAGAAATTGTACTTCATCGGCCGCTTTTTTTAACAGTTCTAACTGTTTTCCTAAAAATTGTTTTTCATCTTCAGGAACATATCCTCGTCTACTCATAATTATCCTTTCTTTAATTGTGATAATCTCTTTCCTATAGAAGAAAAAACCCCGAAAAAAATCGGGGCTCTTAAGAGGCGCAGACCGGATTTGAACCGGTGCGTACTGGTGTTGCAGACCATTGCCTTACCGCTTGGCTACTGCGCCATACATATGATTTATTTTATTAATAGTCTAGATATTCTAAACTATTTTTACCATTTCATTAAGTTATCTTACTTTTATTATATTCCATAAATAAATTTTTATAACAAAAATATTTTTAATTCTCTACTGAATTATAACAAATATTAAAACATTCGTCAAGATATTTAAAAAATGACTCCTACGGGAATCGAACCCGTGTTACCGCCGTGAAAGGGCGATGTCTTAACCGCTTGACCAAGGAGCCTTACTTTCCTCGTAAATTTCCCATTTCCTAAAACCAATGGGAGCATCGACCTTATTCCCCATTCTTTAAAACAAATGAGATTGTGACCAAATTTTCTCAATCAAAAATCCATTCACCAGCGACATTAGAAATAATAGCATAAAACAAAACATTTGGCAAGAGAAAATTTTACTTTTTTATAAAAATTTACCAATAATTCTTCTTAGCCCTCTATCAAGGGGATTTTTCTCAATTTTTTATGCAGTCATAAGAACCTATTTATACACAGCTTTATTTCTTGTAGGGATACAGAGAATCTTATCCCTGAATCCCTACAGAAAAATATCTAATAATTACTATATTCTTTTATTATATTTTTCTCTTTTATTATATTCTTTTATTTTAATGGTATTTCTATATCATCTATATATACAGCAGATATATGGTCTACATTGATAAAATCTTTAAATTGTATACTGTAAAGAAATTTTCCCTCTTCAAATAGATGCATAAACTCAGTATTACAATTATGAATATTTTCCGGTTGCTCCTCTACTAAATATCCTATAAACTCTCCATTTTCATCATAAGATGGTTCTCCTTCTTCAACATAAGAGGATTCTTTTTCTGAATATAATACCTCTGAAAATTCAGAATGATATATGGTTCCATCTTTCATTTTTACCTCTAACACTTTGAAAGGAATTTCTTTATTTTCTTCAACTTGTGTTTGTTCAAAAATCATACTGATTCCTGCTCCCGAAATTCTAGCCCTTTTACAGTTTTCCAGTGCAGAAATATCCATATTCTTAGCTTTCATTTGACCAGTTGCCTCTAATTCAAAGGTACCAATTTCTATACCCTCTTTTGTAGAAACCGCAATTGATATAGGACTCACTAAATTTCCTGACGCATCATAAGCACAATGTGTATAACAGTAATTCAAAATAGAACTCTTATCTTCGCTTTCCACAGAATTAATACTACAGGAACCTACATAACTTTTGGGAAGTATATAATAATCTTCATTCATTAAATTCGCATTTAAAGTTGCCCCATCTAAGGAATTTGTGCGAAGAGCAAAATATGCTTCCATATTTTCTTGATCATACCAATAATATTCCAGTGTAAACTGTAAATTTTTATAGGTAATAGATTTACCAGATTCTTTTGCTCCTTCTGAGATTATTAATGCTTCTTCTTGATAGCTTTCCTGATACATCGTTGCAAATAATTCCCAAACATTTTTCCCCGTTTGTGCATAGCAAATTCCATTTGCACTTAAACCTACTGTCATAATTCCTAGTATAATTGCCGCCACTTGCACTTTATGTCTTTGAGCATGTTGTTTTCTTTGTTTTATAGCGCCCTCTAATAATTCTCTTCCTATTTCATCAGATAAATAAATCTCTTTCATTGCTTCTTTGTAGTTATTATGATTCAATTTCATATCCACCTCTCCTTTCCATAGATTGTTTTATTTTTTCTCTTCCGCGCTGCAATTGTGTCTGTATGGCACTTTCACTTCGGTGCAGCATCTGTGCAATCTCTCGCACAGAATATCCTTCATAGTAGTACAGATGTATAGGCATACGATATTTTTCTGGCAAAGCCAAAACTGCTTCTCTTAATTCATCAAAAGCATTACACGATTCTGTTGGAACAGCCTTTTCTCCATCCCAATCTTCTAATCTTACCACACTGTGATTCCATTTAACTTTCAATAAATCCTTGCATACATTAATCGTAGTTCTAATAAACCATGCTTTTTCATGTTCAAAGGTTTTAAATCTTGGATGGTGCACCATAAATTTATAGAAGACTTCCTGAAATGCATCTTCTGCTTGACTTTTATTCTTGCAATAAGAATATGCCAACTTATAAACCGTATCTTTATACTTTTGATAAGTTTCTAACACTTCCTTTTCTCCTGCGTATTTCACAGTTCGTACCTCCTCTGCACTTCCTATATAAAGAAAACGATTGAAAATACAAAAAAATCACAAAAAAAATTTTTAATTAAAAATATTTTGAGAATATTACAACCACGAGCGTTACGCTCTGTGATCCTACTTTGGTTGGCAGGCGCGCTCGAATATCTTATAAACAAGATTAACGATGATTTTCACTTTGCCTTCGCGTAAACAATCGAAAGTACACTTTGTGGACTTTCGATTGTCATGAATAAAAACAAGCAACCTTAATATATTTCACAGGCTGCTTGTTCTTATCATTATAAAAAAATATGTTTCATTATATGTTTCTATAGTTTTATTCCATCTTTCATAACTAATTTTACTTCCAAATCTTTATCTAACAATACTAAATTTGCTTTTTTTCCTGAAGAAATAGAACCATAATTTTCATATTCTCCTAAAGCCTTTGCTGGATTTATAGTCGCACAGGCAACTGCTGTTTCTAGAGGAATGCCCATCTCCTTCACTGCTGTTTTCATACACTCCATAAGATTTGTGGCGGAACCAGCTAGTGCCCCATTTGATGCAAGCGTCGCACGATTCCCTATCACTTCTACTTCTAACCCTCCAAGCATATAATGACCATCTGGCATACCAGTCGCACGCATACTATCACTGATAAGTATCATACGATTTTCGCCCATCATTTGGAAGGTTCCTCTGACAACAGAGGGATGAATGTGTACTCCATCACAAATTAACTCTGCATTTACATGTGGACTGTCTGCCACTGCTCCTACTACCCCTGGCTTACGATGAGTAAATGCAGGCATTGCATTATACAAATGAACTACATGATTTGCTCCAGCATCAAAAGCTGCCTTCGCTGTATCATAATCTGCATTGGTATGAGCAAGTGAAATATTCACTTTCGGTTGCATTTGACGAATAAATTGCAGAAAATCACTATTTCTCTCTGGAGCAATTCCAATAAATTTTACTAATCCTTTGGAAACCTCTAGAAATTTCTGACAAATATCCACATCACAAGAAATAATATTTCTCTCATCTTGTGCTCCCTTTTTTTCAACGCTGATAAATGGACCTTCCATATTGATACCAAGTAAATCTGCTCCTAATCTATTTGAATCTCTTGCAGTTTCTTTGTAAGAGGCAGCCACTGATAAAATATGCATAAGTTCCTCCACTGGAAGAGTCATAGTAGCCGGCGCAATCCCTGTTACACCTATGGAAGCCTCATATTTTGCAATTTCTGCAATTGCCTCTTTTGTTCCATCACAAATATCATAACCTTTGCAACCATGAAAATGAATATCAATCAATCCTGGAATGGCATAACAACCCTCTCCATCTATTATTTCCTCATTGAGCTCCTCTTCGCTAGAAGACATTTCCACAAATCGATCCCCTTTTATGTTAATCTCACCTTGTATAAAGGTTTTTTCCTCTGTATAAACTTTTACATTTCTAATAATCATCGTTTTCTACTCCTTCCAACGCTCGTAACGTATTATCATGAAACGTTTCTTTTTTATATTTATCTTGTTCTACATAACAAGAATAAATAATATCAAGCATAACTAAAACCGGAAACTGTGGTGAAATTACATTGCCATGATTCAAATGCTTTAATGAGGGAATTAATACAACTTCATCACAAAATTCATCAAATTCTAACCTATTATGAGCTGTAATCAAAACTGTCTTTGCTCCTCTTTTATGAGATTCTCTAAGAAAATATAGCACTGCCTCCTGCTCTCCACTGATACTAATTCCAAAAATCAGACTTCTTTTATCTCGAAACACTGTCTGCATACGCATAATATCTGTATCTTTCACTGAATTGATATCTACACCAATTCTCATAAACCGCATTTCCATTTCATCAGAGGCAAAGCCTGAACTTCCTGTCCCACACACAAAGACTCTTTCTGCCTTATTTAAATATTTAGCAATTCTTCCTGTTTGTACTTCATTCATTAGACTATAAGTCTTGTTTAAAAGCTCTTGGTAAGCATTTAATACCATTCTCGTATTACCAGTGATAGATTCTTGTTTTTCCACAAAAGTTTTTTCATATTGGTATACAAACTCTCGATATCCCCGATAACCACATTTTTTTGCAAACCTTGATAGAGAAGCTTCTGACACATACAATTTTTCTGCAATAGACTTTGCTGAAAAATCTACTTTTTTTCGATTGTGTATAAAAAAATCTGCAATATTTTTTTCTACTGTTGTAAAATTATCATAATTCGATTCAATCATAGGAACAACTGATTTTACATAGTATTCCATCTTATCTTCCTCTTTTCTCTATCACAGACTTGCATTATTTTTCTACTTTCTAAATGTTTTAGATTGAAAATATTAGTATAGACCTAACAGCCTTGTATTATTTTTCCACTTTACAAACATGTCCAAATTGGCAATGTTGAAAATGATAAAAGGCTCCTAACATTCCCGCGTCATTTCTATGTTTTGCAAATGCAAGTCTTGTTTGACAAGCAATTTCAGGAATTAAATACTTTGAAACAGAAGCTTTTATTTTTTCTTTCAAAAAATCTTCTTGTGCCATAATGCCCCCACCAAGTACCACAATCTCTGGATTTAGTACATAACAAATATTAGAAATTCCTTGTCCTAACACTTCTACCATTTCATCAATCGCACAAATACATACATTATCTCCTCTTTTTGCAGCTTCAAAAATATGGTACCCATTCCACAGTTCTTTTGGCTCTTTCTTCCAACTTGCCACCTTTTTAGTTAAAATACTTGCAGCTCCAAGTGTTTGAAAATCTCCACCTTGTAGATTCATATATCCTACTTCACAAGCACTTCCGCTGATTCCCCGAAAAACTTCTCCATCTATAATAATACTTCCACCAATTCCTGTTCCTACTGTCAACATAAGAGCAATCTTACTGCCTACTGATGCACCTGAATAATATTCTGCAAGACCAGCGCAATTTACATCATTTTCTACCTCACAAGGTATTTGAAATCTGTTTTCCAATACTTTTTTATATTCTGTTCCTATATAGTTGGGAATTAGTGGCGCAGAATATATGATACTTCCCTGTTTTACATCCACAACTCCTGCCGTTGATATGCAAATACCACAGATTTCTTCTTGGATACAAAACTGTTCTATGATTCCTTCTACCTTATTTAAAATTACTGGTCCCCCTCTATCCGCTTCTGTATCCCTTTCATTTTTACTTAAGATTTGCCCATCTTCTCTAATAATACCATATTTTATTGCAGTTCCACCTATATCAATACTTACATATCTTCTCATATCTATTCTTTGCCTGTCTTTCATTATAATATATCATTACTTTCTCTGCAATCTTATACTTGAACTTTAAAAATTGCCTTTTTAATTTTTTCTGGTTTTTCCACTGCCACTGCTGTGCGATGTGCATCGTTTGGATAACAGATAAGAAAATCTCCCTGTCTTAATACAACAGAACCATTCTTTTCCCCATCCATAGGCAGAAAATCATCTTTTTTCACATATTCTTTTAATTGCATATTCTGAACAAAATTCACATCAATTTGTTCCTGCCCCTGAAGCATTATATGAACATCCAAATATTCTCTATGAGCTTCCCAAAAACGGTTTTCAGGTTCAGTTGTGGTATATGTTACAATATTTACAAAAAGTTTTTCTTTATCAATTTCATAACTTCCCTTTTCATAAGAAGTTAGTTTATTTTCTTTCAAATATGCAAAACACGCTTTCACAGAATCTTCTAAAAATGCAAAATCTTCTATATGATTAATATTTCCAAAAATCATCTTTGTCCTCCTTGTATCCATTGTAAATTTTTAGTTAATTGCGAAACTATTAACTGTGTTCCGCAATTAACTATTTGTAAATTATAATTACAAAATTACTAATTTTTTAAATTCTATATAATTGATCTAATTTTAGTAACATATTTTCCTTAACTTTTTAAATTTCATATCGTTTTATCACAGATTATTTATAAATAGTAGTATTAGCAGCCGGAATAGAAGTATCTCCTTTTATTTTTCTCCAGATAAGACTAGATGGAATTCCTACAACCAAAGATACTGCAATGGAAATAATAGAATAAGACCAAATAGATACTGCTTCCGCTGGAACAAAATATTTAATGCTCACCATAACGATAGTTGCTGCAATAAATGCAATAGTTGCACCAAAAGTATTTGCCACTTTTGTAAAGGCTCCCAAAATAAACATTCCAATTAGTATACCAAGAACTAATCCCATAAATCCATTAAACCATTCATATGCTGATTTTACTCCACCATTTGCAAGTACCATAGATACAATAATTGCAAATATTCCTACTGCTAAAGAAACATACTGACCAATTTTTGTCTGCTTTTCAAAACTTAACTCCTTCTTAGTCAGTCGCGCTTGAATATCCAAAGTCCAACTAGAAGCTACAGAATTTAAGCCTGTAGACAACGTAGACTGTGAAGCCGCATAAATAGCTGCTAAGAGAATTCCTGTTATACCTACTGGAAGCTCAAAAGCAATATAGGAAGCAAAAATTTGGTCCTGTGCTGCTGCTGGAGGAAGCGCATTTTGTTGATAAAATACATAAAGTCCTGTTCCAATTAAGTAAAATACAGTTGCAATAAAGATAGATAATGCCCCATTTGTCAACATCATTTTATTTAATTTCTTTGTATCTGTAGTGGTAGTAAATCGTTGTACAATATCTTGACTTGATACATAAGAACCCATTGTATTAAATCCAGCTCCGACTATTAAAATAAAAACACTGTCTTTTAAAATATTAAGATTAAAAATTGGCTGGTCTGCAGCAAGGAATTTCTGTTCTCCTGTAAATGCTCCAAATATTGCCCCTATTCCACCATCAATATGTGCAATTAAAAATACTAATGCAAATGTTACTCCAATCAATAACACAGAGCCTTGAATAAAATCTGTCCAAAGTACAGACTTCAAACCACCTGTATAAGAGTAAATAATAGCAATGACTCCCATAATAATAATTAACAGATTTACATTGATTCCTGTCAGACTTCCAAGAACCATGCAAGGAAGATACATAATAATAGACATACGGCCTACTTGATAGACAATAAACATAACCGCTCCTAATACCCGAAGCCCTTTGCTTCCAAATCGAAGTTCTAAATAGTGATATGCGGTGTCAATGTCCAATTTGCTATAAATTGGTAGAAAGAAACGAATGGTAATTGGAATTGCTAAAAGCATACCAAGCTGTGCAAACCACATAATCCAAGTTCCTGCATAAGAATTTCCTGCCAAGGATAAAAATGAAATTGGACTTAATAATGTGGCAAATATTGATACAGAAGTTACCCACCAGGGTACCGTTCCATCCCCCTTAAAATACTCTTTCCCTTTCATATCTTTTTTAGCAAAATGAAGGCCTGCAAATAATACTGCTGCCAAATATACAATTAAAATAATCAAATCAATCATTGTAAATCCTTGCATTGCTCTTTCCTCCTCGTTCTTCTTTAGCTCAAATACAATTTCTTTGCAGCACGAATCATCCCAGCAGCTTCTTCCACAATGCTCTGGTCCGCATCTGATAGTGCTGGAAGAGGTTTTCTTACTCCCCCAAGCTCCAGATTTTCATTTATTTTAAGAATTGCTTTTAGCACTCCATATAGATTGCCATGTGCAGAACAAATCTTATAAATAATATTATTAACTGCATATTGTATTTCTTTTGCCTTTTTTAAATCGCCCGTATTGATACATTCATCCATTTTAAGGAATAACTCTGGCATTGCTCCATAAGTTCCACCAATAGCTCCTTGGGCACCAATAATACGCCCACTGATAAACTGCTCATCTGGTCCATTAAAAATCACATAGTCATCTCCTGCTTCGGCCTGAAACATTTGGATGTCTTGCACTGGCATAGAGGAATTTTTAACACCAATGACTTTTGGATTTTTTCTCATTTCAGCAAACAAAGACATTGAAAGAGTAACACCTGCAAGCTGTGGAATATTGTAGATAACAAAATCTGTATTTGGAGCAGCCGAACTAATATCATTCCAATACTGAGCAATTGCATGTTCTGGTAATCGGAAATAAATAGGAGGAATAGCAGCAATTGCATCCACTCCAAGACTTTCTGCATGACTTGCAAGCTCCATACTGTCTTTTGTATTATTACATGCCACATGTGCAATCACAGTAAGCTTTCCTTTTGCCACTGCCATTACATTTTCTAAAACCAGTTTCTTATCTGCTACACTCTGATAAATACATTCTCCTGAAGAACCATTTACATAAACCCCTTTCACTCCTTTATCCACAAAATATTTAGTAAGTGCTTGTACTCCCTCTGGATTTATTTCTCCCTCTTTATCATAACATGCATAAAATGCAGGAATCACACCTTTATATTTTTCAAGATTTTTCATACTATTTTTCTCCTTTTTCAATGATTTGTGATAGTTTTGTGATAGTTTGCTTAATAAGCCTTTCACTTGTTAAGAATTTTTGTGATCTATGTGCTTTCTACACTTTTTTTATTATTAAGATGATTTGTGATAGTTTTGTTCTTTGCTTATTTTCTGTGTTTTTTATTATTAGGAATTTCTGTCAAGATGATTGGGGATAGTTTTGTTATTGGTTTACCTTTTGCGCTTTTATTGTTAAGAATTTCTGTCAAGATGATTGGGGATAGTTTTGTT
>CAJUHG010000012.1:42446-49156 GCA_910586005.1 uncultured Lachnospiraceae bacterium
TTTTGCGCTTTTATTGTTAAGAATTTCTGTCAAGATGATTGGGGATAGTTTTGTTATTGGTTTACTTTTTGCGCTTTTATTGTTAAGAATTTCTGTCAAGATGATTGGGGATAATTTTGTTATCTACTTATCTTTTGTAATTTTTCTTTTTATTATTGAGAGCTTTTGTCAAGAATTTTATAATAGTTTCGTTATCTGGTTGTTTTCTACGATTTTTTATCATTAAGAATTTCTGTAAAAGATTTTGTTATTAACTGTGGTCTAGTGATTGCTGAACCTACCACAACACTAAAAGCTCCCAATTCAATAACTCGTTTCACTTTTTGTGGAGTATTAATATTTCCTTCTGCAATTACTTTATGTTTCACACTAGCAATAATCTCTTTTAAAATTTTAAAATCCTCTGCTTCAATTTTGTCTTTTTTACTTTGTTCTGTATAACCCACCATTGTTGTTCCAATAAAATCAAATCCAAGCGTATCTGCATAAATTGCTTCTTCTATTGTAGAACAATCTGCCATCCAAAGTTGATTTGGATATTTTTCTTTTACTTGTTGAAAAAAATCCTTCAATGTTAAACCTTGTGGACGAAGCGCCCCTGTTGCGTCAAGAGCAATGATTTCAGGTTTCACCTCCATTAATTCATCCACTTCTTTCATAGTTGGTGTAATATAAACCTTACTGTCTTTGTAATCTCTCTTTACAATTCCGATAATGGGAAGGTCTACTTGAGACTGAATCTCCTTAATATCTTCTTTTGTGTTGGCACGAATCCCATATGCTCCTCCTTCCTTAGCGGCTAATGCCATTCTTCCCATAATAAAAGAAGAATGTAGCGGTTCGTGAGGTAATGCCTGACAAGATACAATTAATTTTCCTTCTAGGCTTTGTACTTTTTTTTCTGTCATTTGATTTGTCCTCCTTTTCTGTAACACCAAGTATATCAGGAAAGAATTTATTTTCAATATACTTTTATTTATCAGAAAGTTCTTTCAATATTTTTCAAAAGAACCTATTTTTTACTGGTTTTTTCTTATCTTAAATTGGTAATTTTGTATAAAACATTGTTCTTTCTTTCCTCTACTGAAAGTGTCTCCAATATTTATAATTTTTATTGAAATTCTTATTTTTATTGATATACTTATTATAAAAAAGGCATTACTAATATAGTAAAAGCTTATAAAGAAAGGAAATTAAAAATATGATTATTTACAGAGCAAAAGATTATAAGGATTTAAGTCGAAAAGCAGCAAACATACTTCGTGCACAAATTATTATGAAACCTGACTGCATACTTGGGCTTGCCACTGGTTCTTCCCCTGTAGGAACTTATGAAAAATTAGTAGAATGGTATCAAGAAGGAGATTTAGATTTCTCAAAAGTATCCAGTATTAATTTAGATGAATACAAAGGTCTAAAACCAGATAATGACCAAAGTTATCGCTATTTTATGGATACCCATCTTTTTAATCACATTAATATTGATAAAACACGCACTTTTGTACCAAATGGTTTAGAAACAGATTCTGAAAAAGCATGTAAAAATTATGATGAAATTATTGAAAAACTTGGCGGTGTAGATTTACAACTTCTAGGTCTTGGACATAATGGACATATTGGATTTAATGAACCTTCTGATGTATTTCCTTGTGGTACTCATTGTGTAGACCTTGCTCCTAGTACAATTGAAGCCAACAAACGATTCTTTACTTCTGAGTCAGAAGTTCCCCGTCAGGCATATACAATGGGGATTAGAAGTATTATGTTAGCAAAAAAAATTATTGTAGTTGTAAGTGGTAAAGATAAAGCAGAAATCCTTAAAAAAGTAATATGTGGTCCAATTACTCCTAACGTTCCAGCTTCTGTTCTTCAGCTCCATGCAGATGTTACAATTGTGGCAGATGAAGCAGCACTATCACAAATATAGGTTTATTTTTGATACAAAAGTTAATATAACTAAGTAAATGATGATACAGGAACATAGAAAATTTTACTTTAAAATTCAAATCAATAGTTATATAAAATAATAGAAAGTACACTTTGCAAACTTTGACGCGCCAAGCACAATTGTGAAGTAATATTCATCTTTTGTGCGAGTAGCCTCGCTTCGCTGGGTTGCCGAAACAAAGTGTAGAAAGACCCTGTGCATATTAGTTTCTTCTATAGGAAGATACTTTCAAACTTTAGCATAACAAGGCCTTTTCTATAGAAGAAACTAAGAGGGGCTGTCGCACTAATTATTTAGTGCGACAGCCCTCTATCTAAAAATTTTTCAACTCTTAAGTTAAGATTATTTTGGATATTCTAATCCTATTAAGCACAACCCCAAAATGCATTTTATAATAAAAATTATTTCAAAATTTTTATTTTTTTATCACTATATTTTTTGATTTACTCCATGCTCCATAAATCTTTTTCTTATTTGAAATTTTATACGCCCGTACTTTTACATAGTAACGCTTTTTTGCTTTTAACTTTGTCACTGTTTTACTTGTAATACTGTTCTTTTTCACAATTTTTGTGGTAGCCTTTTTAAAGTTTTTATTGAGAGAGTATTGAATCTCATATCCAGTAGCTTTACTATCTTTTTTCCATTTTACAATTAGGGTTTTCTTCTTTGAAGATTTCAAACTAATGCCTGTTATCTGTTTTGGTTTTATTGTAACGGAAATCTTCTTAGTTGATGCCTTATAATTACTATTTCCAGCCGCTTTCAAAGTAATTGTTGCTGTTCCACAACCCTTGATAGCAACTTTTCCAGTTTTCTTTCCTACTGTTACAACTTTTCGATTGGAAGATGTGTAGGTAATACCACCTTTTCCTTTTGCTTTCAGTGTGAATCCTTTTCCATATACTTTGGTAATTTTAGTAGCTACCCCAGTAATTTTAGAAGAAGCTTTATTTACTTTTACAGAAACTAGATTGCTGTTCTTTGATACACTTTTTACTTTTGTTGCAGTTGAATTGGTATTGGTTACTTTACAATAGTAATAAGTAGTACCTGCTGAAGAAACAGAAGGTTTATAAGTTGCTTTTGTTGCTCCTTTTATCGCTTTTGCTCCCTTCGTACTATTCTTTTTATTTTGATACCACTGATATGTTAATTTTCCTCCATCTTTTACAGATGCCGTTACAGTCAATGATTTCGCTTTTTGTCCATAAGTATATACTGCCTTTTTAGGCTGTTTCGCGATGAAAGGTGTTGTTGCCTTTTGTGGTTTCTCTGGTTTTGGTTTTTCTGTATCTGTTGGATCAGACGGTTTTGTTGGGTCTGTTGGTTTTGTTGGCTCTGTTGGCTTTGTTGGTTTTGTTGGGTCGGATGGTTCTGTTGGGTCGGATGGTTCTGTTGGGTCGGATGGTTCTGTTGGATCAGATGGTTCTGTTGGATCAGATGGTTCTGTTGGATCAGATGGTTCTGTTGGGTCTGTTGGCTGTTGGATTTCTGTCCATCTTGCAGTCAATAACAAATTGTCATTAATTGGAGTGTCAAAGTTAAATACTGTATTACTTCCCTTTGCAAACCATCCAACAAATGTATATCCTTCTTTTTGTGGTTCTTCTGGTGGAGTAACTTTTTTGCCTTTTTCCACTGTTACAATTACAATATCGTTGCCATTAACCGAATCAAAGGAAACAGAACAACTTTCTTTGGAATTTACAGTACATTTAAATTTAATCTCAGTACTTTCCCCAGTAGCTAATGTGATAACAGCCGTTAAGGTGACATCCTCACTAGGACAATCTGCATTGGGTCGTGTAATATGTCCTGTTTTTACATCAATGATCTCTGAATTAGAAGAAGTCCATACAATTTTTGCATTGTTGTAACCAGTAGTGGGAAGGGTAAGAGAATCCTTTGCAATATCTAATAAAATAGTTCCATTTTCTTCTGTTGAACTTTCAATTCCTAACTCCTGTGTTATGGATGCAACCAAATCTTGTTTTACATATTCGGTAGGAAGTGTTTCTAAATAATTATATATTTCTGTAACCTGTTCTGCTTCCAAAGAACCATCGTAGACACGGAAATCTTTCACAGATCCAATATAATCATTATCATTCGTGCCCCAGATAGAATTTCCAATATAAGCAACCCTGTTTGTTCCAAAATCTGTTAAATGTATTCCAGTGTCTTTGGTTCCAACAAGCTGACCATCTTTGTATAAGGTGAAAGAAGTTCCATTTAATACACATGTAATATGTGCCCATGTATTTTTAGGAAAACTTGCTTCTGTTGATTTAAAACCTACTTCATTTCTCCATGTATTATCTGTCACAACTGCTTTCAGGCAATTGTTATTGCTGGTATTGATTAATAAATACTTAAATACATCAGGAGTAGCATTGTCATCTGGTTTTGTTCCTGAACCAAAACCAAATACAGCTTGATTTCTAGAAGCCTCTGTTCCCTTATCTTTTGCCCAGAAGGAAATTGTTAGTTGATCTTTTCCATCAAACATTTTTGTGGGAAGGGAGATAAAACTTTGCAGCTTGCCAGTCCCTGTAAAAGTAGCGCCATTCTCTCTACTAAAATCAACACCTTTTGCTGTTCCATGATTATTATTTTCAGTGACATCATTTCCATCTTTATCCAGCGGATACCAAGCAAGAAGATTTTCTTCCAATTCTTTTAAGGATTTTAAAATAAGGCTATTAGAAGTTGTATTCAGTGCTGTAACTGCTTCCTGTACCTGTTCATCTGTGATAGTTTCTCCATTTTCTTCGCTTGTTATAATTGCCTCTCCAGCAGCAATGGCATTTGCCAAAGTTTCCATTGAAGTTTTTGTGTATACATTTACAGTATTTGCATTGTTATAAATAGTATTTGCATTGTCTAAAGCCTGAATCAGTTCTTCTAAACTTACTCCATTTGATTTCTTTACCATAACAGAAAAAGATACTTCTTCTGAATATCTACCACAAGTAATGGTAGCGGTAAAGGTTGCTGTTACATCTTCTTCCTCAGAAGATGGGCGAATAATCCAAACATCTGTACCTAAAGTCTTTAAAAGCTCTGGATGGTCACAGCTCCATGCAATAGAAGTACCCTTGCCAGCTCCAACGTCTTCTCCAGTAGCAGGCAATTTCAAATCTGTTGTTAAAGTATCTGAAATTTGTAACATATTTTTAGTCTTATTGATTTCTGCTTTTTCTGGGATTTCAATGTAATGATTGCTTGCAATCACTTTTTTGGCTAGTTCTTCTGTAACAAAATCCATAATAATCCAGCCATAAGCTTTTCCTTGAGTCATTTCATACTCTAAAAATTTCGCATTAATTTCTTTTGCTGTTTTTGCAGGAGAATTTGGAATAGAAAGAGCACCTTTTCCTGCCACGCTCAAAAAGTTTAAGAAGTAAACACTAGAACGGTTGTTTTCATCTGGTGGAGAATCTAAGCCCTGTTTTATGGCATTCCATTTGTCTGAAGTGGAATATTCATATCGGTCTTGTATCCACAATCCTGTAAGCCCTGTAACGGCTACTCGTTCCCAAGGTGTCTCTTTCACTGTGGAACCTCCTTGGTCACTCCACAGGAAATTCAATCCTCCCTTTTTATCACCATAGCTGTTTTCATCATGATAACGCCTTGCTAAAACAATCTTTCCTCTAGCATCATTTAACACAGGTTTGCCATTCTGCAGATACCAATAATTGGGGTTTTTGTCAATATAAGCATGAATATTATGTTGAATTACAGAGTCAGCTTGTTTTCCATCATCTTTTTTCATGCTCATTACAATAGTTTCTGTTGGATGTGCATCCAGGAAGCTATAACAATCTGTAAGTACTTCTTCTAGATAAAGTTTCCCACCAGAATTGGATTCACAATCTGTCGTACCATGCACAAGATATAACTTTCCGCTGTCTTCTGCTTCCATGCGGATATCCAAAAAACGTATTCCAAGTTCCAACTGTTCAGTAATGGATTTATCCTGACATTGCGAGTAGGTAGCCATAGAAACTTTTTTTGTTCCACTGTCATGTGTTCCAGGTATATTGATCTCTGTAATTTTCTTACTGCCATCAATATTTGCCATCCATTCAGCGCCAGACACCGTGTCCCAGGGACTTTCAGCTTTTACCTTTGTAGGACAAAAAACAATGGAAGTAAATAATACTACTACAGCCATTGCTGCACTTAATGTTTTTCTTTTTTTCCACATAAGAATCTTCCTCCTTCTAGTTATGCACGCATTAAAATTTCTCAAAATCAGGTATAAAAAGAGCGTACATAGAACAAAAATGAATTATATTGGAAGAATTATACCATCATTTTTACTAAAATACCAGTAAAGATTTTAGTTTTTATTAAAAAAATTATATAATCATTCAATTCTTATATATTAACAGTATTGGTAAATTTGACATATATCCTTGAATATTGTTTTAAACAGAAGTGATATATCAACTTTTTAGGATTGTTTAAAATTTTAAAAAGAAAGATTTTATACATGGGATTCGTACGGCTAAAACAAATAAAAAATAAAAAGGAAGAAACATCAATCATATAAAAGAATATTATAAATCATTTCTACATATAAAAAGTCCATAGACTTTAAAGTCTATGGACTATCTCTAAACCTCCCCGAGTAGGGCTCGAACCTACAACAACTCGGTTAACAGCCGAGTGCTCTACCATTGAGCTATCGAGGAATATTCCATTTTCTATTCTCTACTTAAGATATACCCTAAAAAATTCACACAGTATC
>CAJUHG010000013.1 GCA_910586005.1 uncultured Lachnospiraceae bacterium
ATGTTTGACCAATTGCTATTGTATGGTTGTGGAGCTTTTGTCGCGTTTCAAAAAGAATTTGATGCCATGTCCTTTATGGGATATGAGGGAACAAATACCTTTCGATTTTTTATTGCTATTTATGATAAAATTGCAGGAACTGAACTCGCTCAGCCGCTCATTCAGCAATTTATAAATATTGGGAATGGGCTAATTACAAATGTTTATACTTTTTATTATTGGTATGCAAACGATTTTGGGGTTTTGTATGCGCTGTTCGTACAGTTTATTGTTGGAATTTTGCATGGTATTTCTTATAGAAAAATGTCCCAAATGAGTCTTTATGGCATATATATCTATTGCTTGTTTATACATCCTTTAGTTATGCAGATATTTCAGGATCAATATTTTTCATTATTATCCAGTTGGATTCAATTTTTGCTTTTTGGTTTTGTCTTTTTGCAGACCAATATATTATTTTCAAAATCCAAAAACAGGAGTAAAATGATGTTGAAAGTTTATGATAATTATGAATAAAAAATCACAATTTTTAAAAAATTTGTTTACAGCTTTTTTGGCCCAAGGCATTTCATTGTTGTTGAGCGCTTTTATGTCTTTTGTGATTCCTAAATTTCTTGGGGTAAAAGAGTATAGTTATTGGCAATTGTTTATTTTCTATAGCGGTTATGTGGGATTTTTCCATTTTGGATTTAATGATGGAGTTTATTTAAGACTAGGCGGTAAAAAATATGAAGAACTGGATTTTAAAGGACTAGGCACACAGGTAAAAATAATATCTGTTGTAGAGGTACTTATATCATTGTTAATTATTGTATTAACAAATTTTCTTGTCTTAAATCCTGAAAGACGTATCATTTGGATTACAACAGGAATATATTTGTTTTTGAGTAATATGACATCATGTCTGGGATATATATTTCAAGCTGTGAATCTGACAAAAACATTTTCGGTATCTGTAATTCTAGATCGAATTTCTGTTCTTGCTTTTATTCTGCTTCTTCTTTTAAGGAAACAAGATAGTTTTGAACCGTTTATAATTACATATGCCATGAGTAAAGCGGTTGCTTTGGCATACTGTATATGGAAGGCAAAGAAAATCGTTTTTTCAAAGTTAGCAAATATCCATAACACATTGGCAGACATGTGGATCAGTTTTTCAGTTGGCATTAAGTTGACAATAGCAAATATTATGAGTATGCTAATACTTGGAATAGGGCGATGGGTTATAGATAATGTTTGGGGAATTGAATCATTTGGAAAGATATCATTATCGTTATCGTTGACCAATTTTTTTCTTGTGTTTATCCAACAAATCAGCATGGTACTCTTTCCAGCATTGAGAAGAGTAGGCGATGATAAGCAAAAGAAAATTTATAATATGGTAAGAATATATCTGGGCTTGTTTCTTCCGATAGTTTTTGTTTCATATTTTCCATTAAAATTTATTGTTGGTTGGTGGCTACCTCAATATTCTGAAAGTTTAAAGTATCTTGGATTACTGCTGCCATTATGTACATTTGATGGAAAGATGCAGATGCTTTGCAATACTTACTTAAAAGTACTTCGTCAAGAAAAAAGATTATTACAGATTAATGTATGTGCATTTTTTATAAGTTTATGCTTGTGTGTTTTCTGCGGGTATGGGCTTAATAATATAAATTGTGTAGTAGCGTCAATGGTTTTCTCTATCGCGTTTCGAAGTATAATAGCCGAAAGATTCTTAGCTAAAGAAATGGGGATTAATATTTTCAGGTTCATGGTTCAAGAAATTATTCTTGTTATAATTTTTGTTTTAAATGCATGGTTTGTTGATGAGTTAATTGCATTTGGATTTACTATAATAATTTATGGAATATACTTATATATCAATAGAAAGAGTATTGATTTAAAACAATTGATGTCAATTGTAAAATTAAAGTAACTGTTCGCCTCCTGCTACCAACATGCCAGCATAACCGTCACACACCTCTAAAGAGGATTTTGTTCGTGGCAAGGGGTTCTGAATATAAAATAAATTTTCAATAGAAAATAATCTGGAGGAAATTACAATGGAAACACAGGAAAGAATGGAAAGAGAAATCAATTTAGTGGATTTAATCTGGACTATCTTATTTGGATGGAAGCAAATCATCTGTATTGGCATTATATTTGCCATATTAATTAGTGGAATGAAGTTTTTGTCGGATACCAGATCTTTTAATGCTAAAAAGAATATGGATATTGAAAAGGAAAAAGATGATTTGCAAAAGAATGAGCTTGAACAGGTTCAATCCGCCAAAGAGCTTGCAATACAGATAGATAACTATCAGGAGTATTTGGATACAGCAACACTTATGCAAATTGATCCTTATAAAAAGAATATCCTTGAATTGCAGTATTATGTGGATTCTGATTATATTATCAATTATACAAAAGACTATAAGCGTGAGTATACGGAGGATATAACCTTCATGTACTGCACCTATATCAAGGGTGGTGAAATGAGCAAAAAAGTACTTGAATTAACAGGACTTTCCATCGACCAAAAAGATTTCCGTGAATTGTTGACAGTGGGACAATATAAAGCTACCATCACAATCACTATAACTTATCCCGAAGCAGATAAGTTGCAAATAATAGCTGAATCCATGAAGTCTTTGTTAAGCCAAAAAGAGGAAGATTACCAACAGTTTGGTTCCCATAAGCTCAAATTGGTGAATGAATTTCAAAATGTAATTATAGATACATCATTAATTGACAAAAAGTATACAATTATGAATAGTATTACATCTCTTAATACGCAGTTGGATAAATTAAAGGAAAGTATGACACCAAAACAGTTATATGTGTTTGATGAAGAAATAACAGCAGATTTGGGATATGAAATTATAAAAGTGGAAGATACAAAACCTTCCTTCAATATAAAATATATGATATTAGGAGCATTTGTGGGCGTTTTTCTGATATGTGTCTTGCTGGTGTGCAAAACTATATTCACCATCAAACTACAGAATTCAGAAGAAATACGCAGTCTATTTGGAGTTCGTCTGTTTGGAGAGATCGGAGTGTCAATGGAGAAAAGGGGATTTTTATCTGTGATTGACAAAATGCTACTTAGATTAAAAAACAGAAGAAAAAAGAAGTTATCAATAGAACAACAGATCAAAATTATTTCCGACAATATTGCCTTGTACTGTAAGCAACGAGGGATAGAATGTATTTATATGACAGGAAGCGAATATGAGAATGCAGATACAAATGTTTTGAATAGACTGAAGAAAGAGTTATCCAGACAGAACATCAAAGTAAAGGAAGGAAAAAATATTTCTTATGATGTGGTATCCCTGCAATCATGCATAGAGGTTGGAGAGATTCTGTTTGTGGAACAGATCGGAAAATCTATTTATGATGAAATTTATAATGAAATCAATTTAGTAAGGGAACAAAAAGGCAATATTTTGGGAGTTATTGTATTAGACTAACTAGAACTTCGGCAGTATATATCTTCGGAAAACGAATTATAAAAAAGTTAATGTTGTGGGCAAAAGATATTTTGCCCACAACATCTCAAAAATCTCATCCTAAATAGATTTTTCTTTCTGTTCTATAAACAAAATATTCCCTACTTTTATTCCTTGATTTAAAGAAATTTTGCTATAAAACATATTTCCATTCGCTTTTACTTAAATATTCTTTTCTTCTAATATTTCATGATTCTTACGATTATTTAACTCTCCCACTGACAATAACATTATACGAATTGAATTTTAAAATCTTTTCAATAATTCACAAAAAAGATTTGCAATTACAATTCTCTCTTTTTTCATTTTTATAACTCCATTACAAATTTTCTTTATACCAATCAATGGCCAATTTTAATCCCTCAGAAAAATTATAATCTGGATGGTATCCCAATTCTTCTTTTGCTTTTGAAATATCTGCATGAGAATGTTTAATATCCCCCACTCTATCTGGGCCAAAATTAGGCTCTATCTCTTTTTCAAGTGTTTTACATATCTTATAATATAAATCTATTAGATATTCTCTTCCTCCATAAGCAATATTAAATGCTTGTCCTGCCACCTGATGAGAAGCCTTACAGGCTTTCAAATTTGCTTCTATCACATTCTCAATATAGGTAAAATCCCTAGATTGTTTTCCATCTCCATTGATAGTAGGTGCTTCATTATTTAACAACATTTTTATAAATTTAGGGATAACTGCTGCATATGCTCCTTTTGGATCTTGTCTTTTTCCAAATACATTAAAATAGCGCAATCCATAAGTATCCAAGCCATATAATTTATAATACAGTTTTCCATATTCTTCATCTACTCTTTTTGTCAATGCATAGGGAGAGAGAAGATTTCCTTCTTCTCCTTCTTTTTTGGGAAGATTCGGATAATCTCCATATACAGAGGAACTTGATGCATAAACAAATTTTTTTACATGATTCTGTCTAGCAGCCTCTAACATATTCAACGTTCCTTTTATATTTACTTCTTCATAATAAAGAGGCATTTCTATGCTCCTTGGTACACTTCCCCAAGCAGCTTGATGCAATACAAAATCTACATGCTTACATGCTTCTTTACAAATTTCAAGATTTGTAATATCTCCTTTTATAAAAGTATAATTTGGATGTTCTAAAAACAAGTCTACATTTTCCTGTTTTCCAGTAGAAAGATTATCCAAACATCTTACTTGATATCCCATAGATAAAATTGCTTCACATAAATTAGAACCTATAAAACCCGCACCGCCTGTTACTAAAAACAAACTATCTTTGGGAAATTCTATCTTATGATAACTCATACTATAACCTCCAATAAGTATATCCTGCTTCTTCATATTCTTTGCAATCTAAAAGCCCCTTAATATCAAAAAGAATCCTATTTTCATCTTTATACAACTTATTTAACTTATCCAAGGTCAACTCTTTAAATTCTTTATGAGCAACTGCCAAAATAATAGCATCCATATCATGAATGTTTTCCATATCCATAAATTTAATACCATATAACTTCTGTTCTTCTGATAAATCAGCTTGAGAATCTGAAACAACAGGATGAATGTCATATTCTTCTAATTCATTAATAATATCTATCACTTTTGTATTACGCGTATCAGGACAATTTTCTTTAAAAGTAAATCCTAAAATAGCAACTTGAGCATTTTTGACATTTTTATCTCTTTTTACCAAACTTTTTACAAGATTTTCTGCAATATATTTTCCCATATCATCATTGATACGCCGACCAGATAAAATAACTTGACTGTGATATCCTAATTGTTCTGCTTGATAAGTTAAATAATAGGGATCCACCCCAATACAATGTCCCCCCACTAAACCAGGCTGAAAATTTAAAAAATTCCATTTTGTTCCTGCTGCTTCTAAAACAGATTTAGTATCAATTCCCATTTTATGAAAAATAATAGACAACTCATTCATAAAAGCAATATTGACATCTCTTTGACTGTTTTCAATCACTTTTGCTGCCTCTGCTACTTTTATACTTTCCGCTTCATACACACCAGCTTTTACTACCAAACGATATACATTTGCAATTTCCTGTAAAGTCTCTTTATCCATACCTGATACAATTTTTGTGATAGTCTCTAATTTGTGAACTTTATCACCGGGATTTATTCGCTCTGGCGAATAACCAACTTTAAAGTCTTTCCCACATTGTAATCCAGATTCTCTCTCTAAAATAGGAACACATATTTCCTCAGTTACTCCAGGATATACAGTAGATTCATATACCACGATAGAATCCTTACTAAGATTTCTTCCTAAAATTTTACTTGCTCCTTCTAATGGAGATAAATCTGGTGTATGATCTGCCTTTATAGGTGTAGGTACAGCTACAATATGAAATCTTGCTTCACGTAGCTTTTTCTCATCATTGGTAAATTCCACCATACAATTTTTTATTGTTTCATCTCCCACTTCCTTCGTAGGATCTATTCCTTTTTTATATATTTCTATTTTCTTTTCGTTCAAATCATATCCTATTACATTTACTTTCTCAGAAAAAGCAACTGCAATAGGCATACCCACATATCCAAGCCCTATCAATGACATTTTTTCTTCCTGATTGATAAGTTTCTTAAATAATGACATAAACTGTCCTCCTATCATTGTACTTTCTCGTTTTTTATATGTTTACAAATGTTTCTAATTTCCTTCTCATATCTGTTAATAATAATAGTTCTATCAAATTCTTTTTCTACTTTTTTTCTTCCTGCTTTCCCCATTTCAATCTTCTTTTGATAATCCAATTGAATAAATTTTTCCATAATTCTTTGTAACTCTTCTACACTCTTTGCTGCAAATCCAAAACCTGAAATTCCTTCATCAAAAGTTTCTTTGCATCCTGGAACATTAGACGCCAACACAGGCCTTCCACACGCTGCTCCCTCTAGAAGTACATTTGCCATCCCCTCATGATAACTTGGCAAAACAACTACATGACATTTTTTCATAAAAGAATGGACATCCTCTTGCATTCCCCAAAATTTTACATATTCTGGTATATCTATTTTACTTAATTCTTCTTTAAAATCTTCTTCACAAAATCCCACCAACCAAACTTTCACCTTTTTCCCATTATGTTTTAGTCCCTTTGAAGCTTCTAATAATTCTACAACACCTTTATCACGCATTAATCTTCCTACAAACAAGAATATAACTTCATCCTCTTTTTCTGGATATTCTTCATAACAATGTTCTATCAGATTTACTCCTGAACCAGGAATTACATTAATATTAGAATGCTTCAAACCACATTTTTGAAAAAAATTTTTGTTACTGTGATTTTGAAAAAAAATACATTCTGCTTTTTTCAAAGCCTGCCGATAGAAAAAGACCAATATGTTACTAAATATATTATTTTTTTCTACCGCGCTTCCTAATCCTGTTATATTTGCAATATAGGGTTTATGCATCCATTGACAGACAATTCCTCCATAAATATTGGGCTTTATGGTATAAGTTAATACAACTTCTGGATTAATTTTATATATTAATTTTCTATAAACTTGAAACAATTTGATTTCTTGAAAAATATTTTTACCTCTTCGTTTCAGTTGAACATTATGAAAAATCACTCCCATATCTATTAATTTTTTTATATATTCCCCCTCTGGCAAAGCAATATGAACCTCATAATTTTGAAGAAGGCTTGCTAATAATTCTTTTCTAAATTTATATAATCCCACATCATAATTAGCCAATATTAATATTTTCATTAACTTTTCTCCAAATTATTTTCATTTCAATAACAACCATAAACGTTACACTCCAAGTTTTTATCTATTTAAACTTATGACCTACAAGTATCTTGACACAATCTATATTTTCATACTCATATACTCTAAGTAATCCATCTTGACATACAATGTCCAGATAATCCTTTGTAATATTTGCAATCTGTCCATTTATTCCATAATATCTTTTATTTTCTATATAATCGGCTTTCCAAATAATAATCTTATGTTTTCCATCATAAGTAGTAAATGCTCCAGGATATGGTTTAGAAACTGCTCTTATCAATCTTTGAATTTTCTCTACTGGTTCTGTCCAGTCAATTCTTCCGTCCTCTGGTGTTCTTTTCAAAAGATAAGTAGCTTCTTCTTCCTTCTGTTTTTGTGGCTTTATGCTCCCATTTAATAATTGGGGCAGCAGTTTTTGTGTCATCCTTCCAATTGCTTCACACAACTTTTTCTCCACATCACATGCATAATCTGTATCTTCAATTGTATATGGCTCTTGAATTAAAATATCACCAGAATCCATTCCTTCATCTAACAAAAACATGGTACATTTTGTGTCATGCACACCTAATAATACTTGCCATACCATAGCTGCGCGTCCTCTAAATTTCGGTAAAGGGGTTGGATGAAATCCAATAACACCCTTGGATGCTATATGCAAAATATCCTTTTTTACCAATTGTGACAATCCCACAACAAAAATATAATCTGGCTCTAAGCGTTTTATTATTTCAATATTTTCTCTATCTTCAATTTTTTTAAATTTTTTGTATGGAATATGATATTTTTGTGCTAATTCATGAATCGGTCTATACCCTGATACATTTTCTGAATATTGCTCATCTAGTGAAAACACAAAATTTACAGGAAAGGATGCTCTTATCATTTCTTGTAATACAACTTCACTTGAAATTACAGAACCAATCAAAATAGTCTTCACTTTTTACACTCCTTTATAAACTTTCGTTCTCCAAAAATCACAACTAAAACCGTTTTAAATAAAATGGAAAGATCCAAAAGAATAGAAAATTCTCTGATATATTTTACATCATATAAAATTCTTTCTTCCCAAGACAAAGCTATATTCCCATTCACTTGGGCAAGCCCAGTCATACCTGGTAGCATATGAAGCCGAAGAAGTTGAAATTCATTATATTGCTCTACCTGCTCAATTATGGTAGGCCTTGGACCTATTAAACTCATATCTCCTATCAAAACATTTAACAATTGGGGTAATTCATCAATTTTTAGTCTTCTTAAAATAGCTCCTGTTCTTGTCATTCTTTCCATATCTTTTGAAAAATCATGTGATCTCTCTGCCTTTTCATCTTCTTTCATCGTTCGAAACTTCCATATGTAAAATATCTTTTTATCTTTTCCTACTCTTTCTTGTTTAAAAAAAATTTTTCCTGGCATTGTTATTTTTATTAATAACATAGTGATTAATAAAATTGGAGATAACACAAAAAGTCCTATCACACTTACAGTTATATCAAATAAACGTTTTATCCTAAGTTCTATTTTTCTTTTCATATCTAAATTTTCCATATAATTATTTTATTTTCTATTCTATTATATTATATCAGATAATGGATAACTCACGCCTCTATAGATGGTGCGCATCTCGCAGCAAGAATACCAATAGCATTCTTGAATTATTCTTTTATTTCTCTAACTAATACAAAAGCCTCTGCTGCTGGAACTTTCACCGTACTTCCACGGTACCTTGCCAAAGCCTCCACTGCTTCTATAGAACGAGGATCTGGAAATTGTGATACTTGTGTACAAAAAAAAAGCAAAGCTTGTTTTTTCTTTTCTAGATAATCACTGATATCTTGATATACTGTTGGAATAAATGCATTTACTGTATTAGGAATGTTCCACTCTGTCTCTGACAAAGTCTCATATGCATAAATCGCTTGAACTTTATGCTCATATTTCGGGCGTACTGCTACCATAACTGCTTCATTTACGATTTGATGATCTTTTTGCATATCTCCCATATGAGGAATATACACTTCTACTGGCTTTATCTCTTGTATCACATCTAAAATACTTTTATTTAATTGGCAGCGTTCTACCTCTTCTAACCTAACTGCTGGATATTCTAAAAAATACGTCTTTTTTACACCAAGAAATTGATGTGCCTGTATCGTCTCTTCTCTTAATTTTTTCACTATCTCCTTAGAAAATAATGGTTCTTCTCCATGTGTCACCACACAGATATATACTTCATTCCCTTTTGCAATATTTTTTGCTATGGTTCCACCAACACCTAACACTTCATCATCTGCATGAGGTGCAACAATCAAAATTTTTTTCATATTAGTTTCACTACCTTTAAATTTTTTTCTACTTTTCTCTTAATTGATTATATCCTAAAAACCATCCCTTATTTTCCTTGCAGGTACTCCAACATAGGTACCACTTTCTGTAATATCCTTAACTACCACCGCTCCTGCTCCTATAATTGTATGTTCTTTTATAACTTTACCCTGAATGATTTTACTTCCTGTTCCAATCTCAGCGTATTTTTTATTATAACACAACCAGAAATATTTACCTCAGGGTAAACTGTTACAAAAGATTCCAAAACTACATCATGCCCTACCGTACAAGATAAATTCAAAATCACAAAATCCTTTAAAATAATATTCACTGTAAGAATATTTCCTGCACAAATAATATTCCCTTCTCCCATACTTAAAAATTGTGACATCTGAACCTCTGGATCAATTAAATTTGGAAATTGAAATTTACCAATTTGCTTGATTTCTAAAATAATTTTTTCTCTTATCTTTGCTGATCCAATTGCACAAACTACTGCTGTGGTTTTATCATACTCTTGTAGTTTTTCTTTTCCACCTAACACTTTATAACCATTAATTGCTGTCCCAACTTCCATTCCATCATCTAGATAACCTTCGATTTGCCAAATGGGTTCTTTTTGATTAATACGTTCTATTAGCCATTGTACTTCTCGCCCAAATCCCCCTGCACCATATATTAGAATTTTTTTCATTTCTACCCCCATAATTTTTTCACAATACAACAAACCCGTTCTAAATCTTCTTCTGTCATTTTAGTATCACTTGGCATACAAACTCCTTGTTTAAAAATTTGTCCACAGATACTGTTATCTGCGCCTGTTTCTTCATCTATCACAGACAGTTTTTCCATTTGAGAAATAAAATCGCAATCTGCAAATACTGGTTGTAAATGCATAGGCTTCCAAACAGGTCGGCTTTCAATATCTGCTTCCCTTAATGCCTCTATCATATCCATAGGCCTTACTTGACACGTCTCCTCCAATTGAATTGCAGTCAGCCAACAATTACTTCTAGTATCTGATTGTATAGGCATAAAAGATATCCCATCTAAATCCCTTAAATTTCTTTGATAATATTCAAAGATATAACGCTTTTTTTCCACTCGTTTATCTAACACTTTTAACTGTCCTCTTCCAATTCCTGCAACAATATTACTCATACGGTAATTATATCCAATTTCTGTGTGCTGATACCAAAGTGCTGGCTCTCTTGCCTGGGTTGCCCAATACAAGACTTTAGCTGCTTTTTCTGCTGCATCTTCACAGTTTACAAGCAACATTCCTCCACCTGAACTTGTAATAATTTTATTTCCATTAAAACTAACAATTCCATAATCCCCAAAAGTCCCAGTATACTTACCATGATAGGTAGAACCCAAACTTTCTGCTGCATCCTCAATCAATGGCACTTGATATTTTTTACAGATTTCTAAAATTTCTTCTATTTGAGCACAGTTGCCATACAAATGTACCAAAAGAACTGCCTTTGGTTTTATTCCTTTTTTCTTATACTTTTCAAAGGCTAATTCTAATGCTGTTGGACTCATATTCCAAGTTTCTTTGTCACTGTCAATAAATACAGGTACTGCTTTTTCATATAGAATAGGATTAGCAGTCGCAGAAAAAGTCAGAGATTGGCAAAATACCACATCACTCTGACTTACTCCAACAGCTTTTAAGGCCATATGTATAGCTGCTGTTCCTGCTGAGAGCGCCACCGCTTTCTCAGTTCCTAATTTCATTGCTAGTTCCTTCTCAAATTCTGTTACATTCTTTCCAAGTGGAGCAATCCAATTAGTGTCAAATGCCTCTTTGATATATTCTAGCTCATATCCTTCTTCACTCATATGAGGAGAAGCAAGAAAAATATGTTGTTTCATATTTACTCCATTCTGTATTTTCTATACAATATTTATCACAAGCTGTTGCCTCTCTGATTTCTTATCACCACATTCTTTGATAAAACGACAAAATAAATACTTAGAAAATACAAATATATAAAGATTTTTATCTATTCTACTATACTTTTACTAAAATTGCAATTTATATTTAAATACAAAAATAAACCAATAACACTATTGATAACATACAATCTTCCAAAAATTAACAAAGTGTTTTAACCTTTCCATATAGAAAGACTGAAACACTTTGCCCTATCAAATATAATTTTTTAATAACTTTACTATGGATGATAGGTAGACACAATCTTCTGAACCCACTTTCTAATATCTTCTGGTTCCTGTTCCACATAATTTTTTAAATTTTCAAGCTGCATTAGGAAATACTCCTCATTCATTTTAATAGGCTTTCCAATATGTATCAGCTTGTTTTCTGTTTCTTCAAGACCTTCTTCATCCATTAACATTTCCTCATAGAGTTTTTCCCCTGGTCTCAATCCTGTATATTCAATCTGAATTTCTTCTGGCCTATGTCCTGACAAAAGAATTAAATTTCTGGCTAAATCCGCAATCTTTACAGGTTCCCCCATATCTAATACAAAAATTTCTCCTCCCTTTGCATAGGCTCCTGCTTGTAACACCAAGGAAACTGCCTCTGGAATTGTCATAAAATACCGAATAATATCAGGATGTGTTACTGTTATGGGACCTCCCTGCTCAATTTGTTTTTCAAACAGTGGAATAACGCTTCCATTGCTTCCCAAAACATTTCCAAAACGTACTGCCACAAATTCTGTTTTGGAACGGTTATTATAAGTCTGTATCAACATTTCACAAATACGTTTGGTGGCTCCCATAATATTTGTGGGATTTACTGCCTTGTCAGTAGAAATCATAACAAAACGCTTGACGCCCCATTTATCTGCTGCTTGTACTACTTTCCAAGTACCTAAAACATTGTTTTTTACTGCCTCATTGGGACTATCTTCCATTAATGGTACATGTTTATGAGCTGCTGCATGATAAACAATATCTGGGCGATATTTCTCAAAAATCAAATCCATACGTTTGGTATTGCGCACAGATGCAATTAATACTGTTAATTTTAAGTTGGGGTATTTGTGTTTTAATTCATTTTGAATATCATATGTGGTATTTTCATAAATATCTACAATCACTAAGCGTTTGGGATTATGTTCTACTACTTGCCTACAGACTTCACTTCCAATAGAGCCTCCTCCACCAGTTACCATAATTGTCTTTCCTGCCACATAATCCAAAATTTCTGTTAAATCCACTTTTACTGGTTCTCTTCCAAGCAAATCATTTACATCTACTTTTTTTAATTTACTGACATTCACTTCCCCATTTAATAATTGATAAACGCCTGGTAAACGCTTTAATTCACAGCCAGTCTCTTTACAAATATCCAGAATTTTTTTAATTTCTTTCGCAGGCGCTGATGGAAGTGCAATGATAATCTCATCAATTTTATATTTTTTTACCAAAGCTGGAATATCTCTACGACTTCCCGCAACCTTTACTCCATGCAAATAACTTCCCTCTTTGGACTTAGCATCATCTACAATACAAATCACTCGTTTATTCACATTATTATTATTTTGTATCTCCCTTACTAACATATGTCCTGCTGCCCCTGCTCCTACCAGTAACACCCTTGAACAGTGTTTTTCTCCCATATTTTGCTTTATAAGTGTTCGGATACCCCGATAAGAATAACGACTAAAAAATACTAATACTAAAAGTCCACCTCCATACAGAACATAATAGCTTCTTGGCATTCTCATATCAAACAACATCATAACAGACATCTGCACTCCTGTAGATAACATGCAGGCAACTGCAATATTAATTAGCTCTGTTGCTCCAGCATAAGTCCAAAGGCTGCTATAAAGCCGGAAATACCAAAAAATGACAAGCGTTATTCCTATCACAATTACAATATATTGTAGACTTCTAGACAAATATTCTTTTGGAATAGCACTATAATTCCCCTCAAAGCGAATCACCAATGCTAAAAGGCTTGCTGTTATAATAGCAACTATATCATAAATAAGCAAAATTATTTTTTTTAGTATAAGTTGATTGTTTTTTATTAATAATTTCATTAAATTTTCCCTTTTCCTCCAATGAAATATTTCACTAATACCCATCCTTATTTTTCATTAAACTGTTACAAAACTTCTAGCAAAACAGTAATATAAAATTTCATTTCCATTAATTGCAACAATCTATCTTTTTTCAACAAACCAGTAACCAACTCCCAAATAATAACAAACCCACAAAGGAGAACCAAAAGTCTGTTCTATATTTCCCTTGATACAAAAACAAATAAAAATAATAGTTACCAAAAGCATCCAAAAACTTCCTGAGAATTTTTCTTTTTTTTCTTGTTGAATTCCTTTTATTCCATTTCCTATCATACATATCTGTAAAGTAATATATGGTACTAATATAAAAATTCCATATCGATAGGCCATTTGAATATAACCACTATAAGAAGGAACCTTTTTATTAAATACTCTAATTGCCTGCCCTTTTCCCAAAAGACTCAATTTTCTCAGATAAGCTCTTTGATATACATTAATTTCTATACTATCCTTTTGAACAACCCCTTGCATCAAACCTGGCTGAAGTGCTTCAAAAGCCTCCATCATGTCCTGCGGAATATTAGTTATTAATGTCTCTTTTTTATAAACTATTTCTGTATCTAGATAAGAAGGAACATATTTGATAGAAATATGTATCAGACAAACTATAAAAAATGCTATTCCTATACAACTAAAACAACTAAGAAATAATTTTTTCCATCTTTCTCTCCATTCTTTAAAACTAAATAATTCTTTAAAACTAAAAATACCTATCACCAATATCGCTGCAATATATCCAGTAGTATTTCCTGCTCGCACAACAAAATACAAAGAAACAGATGCTCCTGTTATATTTATTAAATAATGGATCCACTTTTTTCTCTCCCTTAATAAAACATCTATTTCTGTTAAAAACACACTTAACATCAAGACAGAATATATAGCAAATTCCTCTGAACTCCTAAAAATTCCATTATATTGTATTGCCAACTTTTTCGCGCGAAATACCATACAATATAATACTGCAAAGACAAAATCTATTTCTAATGCCTCCATGATTTCAAATAAAAGAATCGAAGGACTTCTCATTTGATTCCATGTATAAATTAGTATTCCACAAGCAAAAAACATAGCATATCCTACAAAATGATAACTAGTCTTAGCTGTTAAATCAGAAATCATAGTTCCAAGCCACAATCCCAGCCAAGATAACACTAAAGATTTTTCCCATCTCATTGGCTGAAGAGATCTGCCTGTACAAAGTGTACTAATCAATAAGATTATTATACAAAATACTAATATTGTGTTTTTATAGGAACTAACCTTAAACATCCAACCATTGATATTTGCAAGAGCAAGCAACAAAAAAAGTAAGCAAAACAATCCTGTTCGAAAAATACTCCTTTTATTTTCGCTTACTCTTCGAAAAATTCCCTTTGCAATATCTTCTATCAAAAGTTTATAAGTATATTGCAGACAAAACATCCATTTATCTACTTCTGTTCTACTCCAATCCTTTCTTTTTGAAATATTTTTTTTCTTGTATCTTTGAAATAATCCAAATAATATTAGAAAAATTCCATAAGTAAACGCTAATGTCCTTCCTATTCTCCAAGGTAAAAATGCAGATATTTTCTCTCTTAATTGAATAGATTTCAAAGATAAAAGCTGGCCATTCGCATGATAAGCTCTAATTCCCATACGATAAAGAGGCTTATTTTCAGATAAGAAAATAATATTTTCTCCTGGAACTAAAACAACAGGCTGTTCTGCAATCTTTTTTTGATTTTTATTGTAATATACAATGTCAACCTGCATAGAAGGCAAACTCATATCATCAATTGTAATAGATAAATAGTTCCATTTTCTCTGACGACCATCTAGCAAAAATTTTTTAAGACTTTTATCTCCCTGAATTCGATATCCATCTTCCTGTACATTATAAATCCATGTTTTATTAGATCTTTGTAATTTATTTTGAGGTAAATCATATACATTTCCTGCGCTGCTAAATTCTTCAAAATTTACCTTTCCCCCAAGATACATCATGGTAATCATAATACAAAAAAGAAACCCTGACAGTAAACAGACAAAAATTTTTAATATATATTGTTTTTTCATTCGCCTTCTGCTTTCCCTTCTGAAAATACAAAGCCAAACATTAAATATAAAATAAACCAAGGAATCCATAAAAAAGGAAGTTCCACATTCTCTGAAATTGTCATGATAAGAATGGTTATAAAATATCCCAAAGGCAAAAACTTCATAACATCAGATTTTCTTCTACGATATTTTATGTTTCTCCAACTATAATACAAACTGTAAAACAAAACCATTACATATGGAATAGTGGCTAAAATTCCATACCGATATGTGATAGCAATAACAGCATTATGAGGTCTTTCTTTCTTTGCTCTTACAATTGCATCACTCTCATGCCCCCATAAATTCATATCCCTTATATACTCTTTCCAAAAAGTGATTCTTCCAGAAGTCATAGTATCTAAAGAATCTATATTTTTTATTTTTTCCAAAATACGCTCTTTTGAAGCTGCCTGTACTACCCAGAATGTTCCCTCCTCCTTCTGTAATTGCTCCCGATAATTATCATATTCAAACATAATTTCTGATTCTAGAATAAAAGGAACATTTTTCAGCAATAAATTCATACCTCCAAAGACAAACATTATTAATATCGGCAAAATTACCATTAATTTTCTGATTAATTTCTTATATTTTTTTCTATTTAAAAATACAAAATACAGCGATACAATAATAGTAAGTATAGATGTAATTAATATTGTAAAACTTCCCGTTTTCAAAATAAAAAAGAAACTAATAAGAATCTCTATCAAACAAAAAATTTTTTTTATAATCTTACTATTACTTCTTACTTCTTTTTCTAATTTTCCAAGAAAACTTGCTAATGCTACTGCTTGAAACATAGCAAATACGGCTGGTGCTTGAGACGCTCCCAAATAACGGTATCCCTCTCGAAGAGGTCGAAAAAAAATGCAAAAAAAAGTGCTAAACCAAAAAAGAATCTCTATCGCATACACAATATCATATAATAAATACTCTGGCTTTTGCATATTTCCAATCACAAAATAAAAAAATCCAAACACAAAAATCATGATTGGTGCTTGGGCTGAAAACTCATGTTTTACAAGAGCCTCTGAGAAAAATGCAATTGTCCAAAGTCCAAACCAAGCATAACAAATAGGATTCTTCCAATTTAATACCTCTGTTCTTTTTTCTATCGATACTGCTGAAATAAAAAATATACCTATAGAACTTACAATAATTGTAATTGGAAAATGAAGCATATAGAGTCTTTTCATATCAAAATAATTCATATAAAATATTAAAAATAACAATAAGGAAACTCTTATACACCTTCTTGTTCTATGTGAAATTTTCTCTGTTTTATCTAATATTATGATGTTCGCGATATAGCGAAAAAGCAATTGTAGTTTCTTAATATATTTATAAAAATAATTTTCTTTATTTTTATTCTTTCTTATTTTTTTCCAAAAAAAATAAATACATATGCTAATGACAGTATAAAAAATAAATGCTAATAATGTTCTTATAACAATCATCTTTCCATTAAATGTAGGAAATTTTTCATAGAATTGCATCTTTTCTATTTCAAAAGATAAGCCTTTTTGATCTTCTATTATAATTCGGAAAGAATTAAAATACTCTCCTTTTAAGAGAACCGCATTCAGCCCTTCTTTTAAAGAAACTGTTTCTTCTTGTATCTTTCTCAAATTTTGATAAAATTGAACTTTCCAAGTCATAGTAGGCTGATTTAAAGATTTCACTTCTATCAAAAACCAATTCCATCTACCCTCTGTTCCATTTATTGGGAAACTCTTAAGTGTAGGCTCTTCCAATTCTTTGATTAAACATTTTTCATTTTTTTGTAATTGAGGATTCCAGTTTCTAGTGTATTCTGCCTCCATAACATCATAAATTTCACCCACATCAAAAAAATGATCTAAATTCCAAGTTCCACTAGTCCACATGGCAGAAACACTTAGACTTACTATGACTCCAAAAAAAAACCATATTATTTTTATTTGCAATCTTTCTTTTAGCACAAAATTCTCCTTTAACTACGTTTAAGAAAAAATAATTTTGAACCAGCATAGAAGAGGATTTTTCTATCCTCTTCTATACTAACTCAAAACTAATTTTATTTCTTTATTCTTCTGGTATTAACGTAATAATTTCTTTAAAGGACATGCACACATCATCTGCCTCTTTTGCTCTATGATTTTTTAAAATCATCTCTGCAATATTTTTCATTGCTGGAAATGCACTTCTAGTCAACTGATTTGCATAAATAACAATATTGATATTTCTTTTTGCAAATTCTTCCTCTGTTACTTCATTAAAGGAAGTAGGCACTACAACAATTGGTGTTTTATTATCCTTTTCACGGAATTTTTCACAAAATTCAAAAATTTCATCTGGAGATTTCTTTCGAGAGTGAATCATAATGCCATCTGCACCAGCTTCTATATAGGCAAACGCTCGATTCAATGCATCTTCCATTCCCTTTTCTAAAATTAAACTTTCAATTCTTGCAATTAACATAAAATCGCTGGTTTTTAAAGCCTTCTTACCTGCTCGAATCTTTTCTTGGAAATGCTCAATGGTATCCTGTGTTTGAACAACTTCATTTCCAAACAAAGAATTTTTCTTAAGTCCTACTTTGTCTTCTATCACACAAGCAGAAACACCAATTCGTTCCAAAGTCTTAATATTATATACAAAATGTTCTATTCTTCCACCTGTATCACCATCAAAAATAATAGGTTTAGTGGTAACTTCCATAATCTCTTCAATGGTGCGCAATCTAGAGGTCATATCTACCAGTTCAATATCTGGCTTTCCTCTAGAGGTAGAATCACAAAGACTAGAAACCCACATGGCATCAAACTGATATGCTTTTCCATCTTCCAATACTTGGGTTTTTTCTGCAATGATTCCAGTTAAACCACTATGTGTCTCAATTACATTCACTGTGGTTTTCATTCCCAATAATTTTTTAAGGCGGCTTCTTCTTACATCAGGAATAGAAAGACGATCCCTAGATGCATCTTCTAAACGCTGATAATGAGCATCAGAGGAATATGGAAACTCTTTTAAAATTCCTCCATAAGATGCTAATACTTCAATGGCCTCTTCTCTCACTGCTCTCTGAAATCCTTCTTTCCAGTTATCCCCATGTACCAGATAGTCTGGTTTTAATTCCTCTAAATTTTTCTTATAACTTAAAGTAGTCTGAGGTATCACTTTAGATACCCCTTTAATATTTTCAATTGTCTTTACTCTTTCTTCAAAACTCAACAAAGGAAAACGTTTATAACTAGCTACTACTTCATCTGTGAGCACTCCCACGGTTAATTCTCCAAGTTCTGCCGCTTTCTGTATAATATTGATATGTCCACCGTGAATAATATCTGTGCTCATACTTAAATATACTGTTTTCACTATTGATACCTCTCATTTTCTTATTTTACCAGATGACCATTTTTATCAAACTTATACTTTTTACCTCCAATGGTGATGGTTTTATTCTTAACCATTTTACCATCTTTGTCAAAATAATATCTATATTTGCCAACATTTCTAAATGCTGATTGTAACATTTTTCCGCCGCCATCGAAGTAATACTTATCCTTACCAATGGTTACAAAATTTTCTTTTACCATATGGCCATCTTTGTCAAAATAATATTTCTTACCTTTTTGTGTTACAAACTTCTTAATTGCCATGCGGCCTTGCTTGTCAAAATAATATCTATATTTGCCAATATTCCACATCTTACCTGCAATCATTTTACCACTACTGATAAAGTAATATTTATATTTACCAATTTTCTTAATTTTATTATCTGTCCGCACACCATTTTTATCAAAATAGTATTTGTCTTTTCCTATGGTTTGCCATCCTGTTACCATCTTGCCATCTTTATCAAAATAGTACCACTTTTTAGAAATCTTCTTTTGTTCCTTCTGGGCAATTACACCATTTCCATTTAATGCATAGTAATTACCTTCTAGTTTTTTCAGCTTCCAAGATTTTTCTCCACCGCTTCCCATCACACGCAAGCCGTCTTTTTTATTATGATAATATAGCTTACCATCTATCTTCTTAAATCCAACTACCATCTGACCTGTCTGTGTATCAAAATAACGGTAGGAATTACCTACTGCATACAAAGGATTCCATTCTTTATCTTTTGCAGAATATTTTCCACGAAGTTTACAATAATCAAAATAATACTTCTTACCAGATATTGTCTTAATACCTTTTGCAAGTTTTCCATTGTTTTCAATATAATACTGTACTACAGAATCATCTTTGAATCCTGTGCCACCTTTAAGGCTTACCAACCCTTTTAGTTGATTTGCTGGCGTCATTTTACTGCGATATAAACTAATCACATCATTTTTCACATTGATAACAAGGTTTTTTCCTTCTGTTGATGTAAAGTAACACAATCCATATTGATTTAAGGTATTCCATGCTTTGTACATGATTTTCCACTTATAGCCATCCTTTGGTTTCTCACTT
Source organism: uncultured Lachnospiraceae bacterium (assembly GCA_910586005.1). Taxonomy (GTDB): domain Bacteria; phylum Bacillota; class Clostridia; order Lachnospirales; family Lachnospiraceae; genus Petralouisia. The sequence continues at coordinate 20,187 of CAJUHG010000013.1, forward strand.
AACATTCCTGTATAACCACTGTTTTGTGCAAAAGAATACATTGGTTTTACCAATTTAATAAATGCTTCTGAGTTTGCCTGTGGTGTTCCATGATGGGATAACTTCATAATATCTGCCTTAAGTTTGCTTGTTCCTTTATACTCTTCAACTAATAACTTTTCCTGTTCTTCCATAATATCTCCGGCCGTTAAGTACTTAGTTTTTCCACAGGTAATCATGGTAACTAGGGACATATTATTTTGGAAACCATCTCCAAACGTTTTAATAGAAGCAGTTTCCTTCAAAGGTCCTAATACTTCTGCTTTTGCACTTCCAATTGTAAAAGTACTTCCCTTTTTCAAACGAACAACTTTTCCTTTTGTATGATCATATTCATGATAAGCATCCACAAATTTCTGATACTTTTGAACATATTCTTTATCTGCTTTTCCAATAGTAGAAGCTGGCAAATATAAATTCTCAATGGTCATTTTACTGGCCAATTTATCTAAACCTGCTGTGATATCTACATCTTGCCCACCATAATGGTCAATATGCATATGACTAAAATAGACACTTAAACTTTTCACACCCATCTTCTCTAAAAATGGAATTACATATTGAACTGTCTGATCATAGTACCCCATATCCATCAATAGATACTTACCATTAGATTCAATTAACACAGCATCTCCACCATTGCCACTTTTTCCATCTGTAGACCCCCCATCTGTAGCAGCCACAGAACCTTTTCCAAGAAAAATACTATAAATTGTCATTTCATTGGTTTCAGCAGCATCTACTGTTAGGGTACTAACTTGAATAGATGTCATAACCAGTATTAGTGATAATATACCACATAAAAATTTCTTCATAATACTTACCTTCCCTTCCCTGCTTTTGTAATTAGCATCTTTTTAATAACTTATAATTCCCCTTGAGCCTCTAAAATTAGTTCTGCAACTTCTCTGATAGCCCCTTCCCCTCCATTCGCTTGTGTAACATATTGAGCCTTTTCCTTTACCTTTTTCATCCCACTGTTTACGCTGCAACCAAAGCCTACATGTTCAATCACTTCTAAATCATTGATATCATCACCAATATATGCTACATTTGTAAGCTCTATTTGATATTCCTTACATAGTTCCTTTACCACCTCAAGTTTATTTTTTACTCCCATTTTTAAAATATCTAATTGCAGCTTATCTGCCCGTCGTGACACTAGCTCTACTTGTTCACTCGTTACAATACCAGTAAGTATTCCATGTTCTCTAACTAATTTAAAGCCCATACCATCTCTTGTATTGAATTTTTTCAATTCATCTCCATGTTCTGAATAGTACATGCCCGCATCTGTTAGACAACCATCGCAGTCTGTCAAAAGCATTTTGATGTCTTTTAATTTTTGATTTAGACTTTCATCTGCACTGATTCCATTCTTCTTCATCAATGCTTCAATAATCACCCAGTCGCTTGGCTCATCTATTTCAAAGAAAGAATCTTCACACATTTCTGAAGCTTTTATCCTTCCAGATAATCGATTTTTGCTCTCCAAAAGTCTTGTCTTACTTGTAATATAAAAGGCCCCATTTTCTGTGAAACATCCATCAAATTCCTGTCTTCTTGGTCTAGCAAACATATCATAATTCATAGGTTGTACTGTTCCATCTTCTTTATAATCCCAGTGAAATCTTTTATTAGACACTACAGATATCACTCCATCTGTATCTTCTTCCGCGAATATTTCAAATCCTTTCTCCAAATCAGCAGAGCTGAGAAGAGGAGAAGTGGCCTGAATTAGTACAATATTGTCAAAATTATAATTTTCTGCAAATTCTAACATTGCTGATTCTGTGGAAGCTGTATCAGAGGCTGACTCTGCGCTTCTACCAATCACCTCTGCCTTCTCAAAGCCAAAATTTTCTACAGCTTCTTTGATTTTATCACTATCTGTTGCAATATATACTTTGTCAATATGCTTACATCCACAGGCTGCCTTTACTACCCAATATACCAATGGCTTCCCACAAATAGGTTTAATATTTTTTAATGGAATTGATTTGCTTCCGCCTCGAACTGGAATAAATGCTACATTCATGGTATTAAGATCCTTTCTTCTTTTGGTCGTTTCTTATCTATTTTCTAATTACAATTCACAGCTCTTCACAACTTTTTGTATATCTTAAAAAGAATTTCGGCTTGTTTTTATCTTTATATAACTATGAATTTTAATTATTTCTTGCGATATTTTAATTTATCTCTCTGTACTTGCTCAATAGGAAGTATTTCTTGCTCCTTGTAAGTAAGCGCTTTCTGTACTGCTTTTAAATTTCTCACCAACTTACGAATGCCATCAGGCTCCAAAGAAGCTGCATGGTCTGTTCCCTTCCAAGTACGATCTAAAGTATAATGACGCTCAATTACTTCTGCCCCAAGTGTATAGGCAGCAATATCAACAGCAATTCCAAGATGATGTCCAGAAAATCCTATTTTCTTTACTCTGTCAGCATAACTCTGTTTCATTCTCTCTATTTCCATCAGACAAACATCTTCAAAAGGAACTGGATATCCAGAAGTACAATTATAAATAACTAAATCTTTGTTACGCCCATTTTTCTCAAATAATTGAATAATTTCATCTTCTTCTTCATGAGTAGTCATACCAAAGGAAAGTTGTATCTCTCCTTTATAATTATCACATAACCATTGTAACATTTCAAAATGATTATTACAAGCAGAAGGAATCTTAATAAATTCTGGATTCAGTCCTGCAATTTCCTTCGCAGAAGTCATATCCCAAACAGAAGTAGAATATACAATGCCTGCTTCCTCACACCATTCTTTTAACTGTGCATGTTGATCAACATTAAATTCCAGAAATTCTCTATGAGCACCATAGGTATTTCCATAAGAATTTGCAGGATTTGGATGTGGAGCATTATATTGTTCCTCTGTCAAAAGTTCTTTTGGACATCTTTTCTGAAATTTAATAGCATCCGCATGGCAGAACATAGCCGCCACATTAATTAATTCTTTTGCTATTTCCATTTCCCCTTTATGATTGCAACCTGCTTCCGCAATTACATATGGTTTGTTATAAGTTCTCATTTTGTTTCTCCTTTTATTCTATTCTCTTAACAACTTATTATCATTCTGCTTAAACAATTTCCCGCAAGCAGACTTTGTAACCAATTATGGCTGAACTTGTTATTATCCTTTTATCTATTTTTTGTAAATAGTATGGATAACCAGTTATGGCCGAGCTTTTGCAACAACTTCATCTAAATTAGCTCTCTCAAATACTTCTAACATACCGCCTCTTGTAGCATTATATACATGATAACCATGTTTTTTTGCATATGCTTCTAATTGCTCATAGGCAAACAATGCTCTGCCTTCAAAACGGATTTGTGCTTCATGAACCCCAATATTTTCACCCTTGAACAAGTTTCTCATTTTCTTATGCTCTAGATTTGTCATTTCTTTGTCTCTATAACTATTCATAAAATGATCGTTCTTGCCCCGACCTATGGTAAAATCTACACCTAATAAATAAATCTCAGAAAATCCCATATACATTGCAAGTTCAATCATAAAGGTCATAACCGTTGCAATGGAAGGCACATAATATTCTGTCATATTCCCATGTACATAATAAGTTTCTTTTCTCAAGTTGCTGACATATATTAAATTATCTCCCTTATACTTCATCAAATCATAAGCTGTCCTAGACACCCAAAGTGTACTTTCAGGATGTGATTGAAGCTGTTCCGCAGCAGCTTGTGCCACTACACGGTCAGACGCACATAAGAAGGTTGGGCGCCAATCTGTTCTTTCAAAGACTTTGTAAATCATATTACATCCAAAACAGATTTCATCTTTTAACATATTCAAATCTGCAAGGCGCAAGCTTGGCCCATTTCCAATAAGAAAACATCTCTTACCTTTATATTTATTATGAAAAGATTCAATTCTTTTGGTATTATTATTCTTAATAAAAGGTAATTTCTGTAAATAACCACGTAGTGTAAGTTTGGTATTACGACCAAAAATTTTATATTTTATTTGTCTCTCCTGTTTAGCAGTTGCAGGAGGATTTACCTCTACAATCTGATGAGAAGTTCTATATGCACAATCAGGACCATCTAGACAATTACATGCTTCATTAAACTTTTTATATTTCTCATCATAAACGAAATGCGCTAACTGATCTTTGACTGCCTCTGTCATCTCTTCTTGTGTCTCTGTAATAGGTCCTGGAAGAAAATCTAAATCAAAATTTAATCCATTTGCACCACCTACATATTCTTCTTTATCATACATAAAGAACACAATCGGGCGACACAAATTTGCAAAGTCAAATACAGTACCAGAATAATCTGAAATCAGCAAATCGCTAATAATATAAAGTCTATTTACATCTTCTACCATAGACACATCATATAGAAATCCTGGAAATTGATCAAAATGCATGGAATCTCGCTCCAAATGATGCAATCTACATAAGAAAACATATTCTTCTCCTAATTCCTCATATAACTTTTCTAAATCAAGCACTGCTACATGCTCAAACTTTTTTCCACCAATCCACTTAAAAGGGCGCCAAGTAGGTGCATACAAAATCACCTTCTTATCAAGAGGAATTCCTAGATTAATCTTGATCTTTAAAACATCTTCTAAGGTATATTTAAATAAAAAATCATTTCTAGGATAGCCTGTCTCCAACATCGCTGTTTTTCTTTTCTCTGGACTTAAATTATAGGCATCTGCCATAATTGGTGTAAAGATAGGTGATGGAGAAGTTAAAATAGTTAATCTCTTTCCAGAACCTGTATAATCTTTTATTAATTGCTTTTTTGAACGTTTTCCTTCTGATTCTCCTTGAAAGGAACAACCAATACGCTTTAAAGGTTTTCCATGCCAAGTATACACCATCTTTTGTTCTTTATTGGGCTTGATATATTTGGGCATACCTGTATTGGTAAATATATATTTAGAACGAGCACAGAACTTAATATAACGCTTGGTTCCTCGTTTTACAATGACTGTATTGGGATTATTTTCTTTTAAATACATAAATTTCTTGGGATGATTAAAAGCCCAAATAAATTTATAATCAAAATAATCAGGGTCTTGAATCATAGATTCATAAATCGCCCTTGTATTACATCCATAATTGTCTGTTCCACCATAAGATTCAAACACAATCCACTTTGTCTGTACTGGATAAATAAACTGATACCATTTAAATCGCCCTCTTTTTCTGATACCATTATTGATATCTCTAAAAAGCTTATATTTTTTCAAGATACGGAAAAGTCTTTGCTTTAAAGTCTTTTTCTTTTTTCTCTTCCTTTTTTTCTTTTTAACAACCTTTTGTGGAACTTCTGTTTCTACCTTTGAAATTTCTTCAGTTCCTAAATTTAGGTTATTTTCTGCTGTTTGGTTATTCTCTATCTCTGAACTATTTTCCAAATTTAGATTATTTTCTGCTGTTTGGTTATTCTCTATCTCTGAACTATTTTCCAAATTTAGGTTATTTTCTGCCGTTTGGTTATTCTCTATCTCTGAACTATTTTCCAAATTTAGATTATTTCCTGTTGTTTGGTTATTTTCTATCTCTGAATTATTCTCTATTGTTTGATTACTTTCAAAATTCTCATTATTTTCTATGTCTACCTCTAGACTATTTTCTGCTCTTAAAATTTCTTCAAACTCTAAATTACTATAAGATAAAATATTTTCTACTACTTTTTCAATATCTTCTATCGTTAGAAAAGCAATTTTTTCTATTTCAATATTCTCTTTTATCTCTTTTATAATTTGAGATTTATAAGAAGAATATTGTTCTCCTCCAAACCAAATTCCACGTTTTGCAAGATTTTTAGAATATATGGAAAGCTGCTCTTCAAAATACATTCCATAATGAATGGTAGTATATCTGCTGAAAAGCTTTATCAATCTATTTATTTCTGTAATCTCAAAATTTTCACAACCTTTTATATCAACAAGTTCAGAAATTTCACAGCCGCTTTTTATCATGCCTGGCATTGCCGTATAAATCCGATCTGTCAAAAAAGGAATTGCAACTGCTGCAACTGTCTGCGCATTTATTCCAATTACTTGTCCAATAATTTGAGGAATATGCTCTAAACCAGAATCATAAAATTTACTGATATAATCTATTGTGTGACTATAACGAAGTGCTGCTTGTAATCCTCTTGAAGTTCCTGTAATAAAACGATTTTTAATAGTTGCCAAATTAATAAGAAGTCTCTTTGCAGTGGTATAATCCCTCTTGTCTATTCCCATATACAAAAGGCTGCACATAACACGATACATCAATAGATGAATCTTCGTTTTATCATATTCTTCCTCAAAAGCCTCTCCTGCAACAATTACATCAAAAATCCAAAAATCTGCCTGAGATTCAGAACAATTTTCAAAATCAACAGGAACTGCTGCTAATTTAATTCCAGGATATTCTGTCACAGTATTATTGCTAAACTGCAAACGTGCTTCTTGTACAAGTTCCAATATTTTTTGGTTTCCCACAGCAACAATTAAATCTGTTTTTTGTTCTTCTAATTTATGTTTCAACTGTTCTAACAATTGTTCCTTGTCTTGTTTAGATGAAATTTGAAATTTACTATAAACCAATTCTTGTAATTGAAAGACAGTTTCTACAGGAGTGTTTTCAATTTGCTCCTCACAGACCAACATTACCTTTTGGAATTGTTCTTCTTCTATAATTTTCTTGACATATATAATACTGCCTTTTCCAGAAAACACCTTTCGCTCTAAATAATCCTGCCTTTGCATGTAATGAGAAAGATTATAATCTTCTTTTTCATTTACACGCAAAATATCTCTAGCATCCATAAAAGCTAAGATTCCTTTTACACTAGAAGAAATCGACTGAACAATACTTTTGATAAATTTATTTCCAGATTGACAATTAAATGAAAAACTAGATGGCAAAGGGTCCCCTTCTTCCAACAATTCTCCAGAAATCTTTACAATAGGAAAGACAGGACAAGTATCTATTCCTTGCAAACCTTCTGCAAATTCAACCACCCAATCCATATCAATCCTTGCCACAAGCCCCTGAAAATTTAACTCTTCTTCTTGTCTTTCTAAGGCACCAATTGCATATTTAGAAGGGTTCTCTAAAAAAACCCGAAGTCCATTTTTAGTATAAAGTAAATTATATGGTAATAGTAGACATGTTTCTAAATTGTCCTGAAACATATCTGCTTTTATTTCTTCACCTACATATTCAAATTCTAATTTTCCAAAATCATTTCTATCTTTTGCTATTTCTTTACAAAACTGATATAATTCCTGATTTCCAGCAATTTTTATCTTAGATGCTACTTTAAGTTCTTGTAATATTCTCAACTGACGTTCTACTAATTTTTCACCATTAGATAAACATTTCTCATATAATCCTTTTCCTGTCTTGTTATCAAAATCGTATAAAAAGGTATACACACTGCTCCTCCTTCACTTCAAATGGTGCGATATAATTCCTTATTCAGTAAATTAGGACAGCTTTCAAAACTTTTTATTTTCTCTACCCTTATACCGCATTATATCACTCAAACCATCTATTTGCAAGCGACCTTCCATATAGACAACCATTCTAAGCTTTTACTATTTGTTCCTCTTGTTCCACTTTTTTCTTTCTTTTTTTCTTTTTTGGTTTCTTCTTTATTCCCAAAACATCTTCTAAGGTTTCCCTTGGAAATACTTCTAACTTTCCTCCTCTGGTACAATTAACAATCTGCGCCTCATGACGCCTTGCATTCATATATCCTTCCCAATACCCTTCTTCTGTTAATTGCATATGTGCATTTGATGGTGCACTGCGCTTCATATCATCTTCTGTAGCAACAAAGTGACGTTTCTTACCTTGGTAATTGTGGTCAACACCAATCAAATATATCTTCTTAAATCCCATATAAAGGGCTATATCAATAGCCGCATTTGTTACTGTCCCTCTATCATAGATACATACATCAATGTCCTTGTCAGAACGCATAGGTATCGTAGGGGCTTTATAATGTTCTGATGTCCGATGATTAAATATAAAAGGAACTGTTTTATCAGTAAAACCTTTTTGCCAATATAAAATTCGATTGTTTAAAAATACCTTTTCTTTACTAAAAGACTCAAAATCCCAAGAGGCCTCCTGTCTTCTATAACCACTAGCATCACACATTACATAATAAGTAGGTCTCCAATCCGTTTTCTCATATGCATGATAAATAGAATTTACTCCAAACGTATACTCATCCTTTAACTTTTTTAAATCAGACATTCGAAGACTAGGACCTGGACAAACAATAAAACATCTCTTTCCCTCGTGTATATTCTTAAATTGTTGTAAAATTTTCATGTTTCTACTTAACTTTGTCAGTTTTAGTTTTCTCAATATTTTTCTAAAAAATGTATGAATATTTCCATATGCTACATCAACATAATCTCTTCGATGTATTTCTGAGGTTCGAACTCTCTCCATTCTAGCACGAAATTCCGTCTTTCTTATTCTAGGAATTATTACATTTGGATGATAACATACATTTTGTTCAGAGTTGGAATCACAAGTAATTGGTAAGCCTAAATGTTTTTCCCAATATGACAGTGATGTTATCTCATTTGCACGTCTGACATATTCACTGGAAACTTTTTTATATCTTGTTCTAATTTTCCATTGTACACCTAACATTCTCCATTTTAATTTTCTAAAACGCTTAGGATTCGCATGAGTTACCATTCCTTTCTTTCTCATGGGACTCCATTGTAATAACTTCTTACATCTTGCATACTGTTCTGGTTTATACTCACCAAAATCAACTATTTTCAAATCCTTTTGATAAAATATCTTGGGAAGTAAATTTCCATTCAAAGTAATTTTATCAATAAAACCTATGAACCAATTCTTTTTCTTTTTTGGTTTTTCAAATTCTAATCTATTAAAATGATACCCCTTTTCTCGCAGTTCCTCCTCTGTAAGAAATTCTGTTTTTCTTATTCTAAGTAACTTTTTTAGATATCTATCTTCTTTTTGATTTAGGAAAAAATCAATTCCTTTTAAATAATCTTCCATAGCAAGCATATAATATTCTGCTGCATCATATTGTTGTCGGTATAAAGATTCTGTGCATTTTTGTTTGAAATCTTTTAAAATATCCTTAACCTCTCCATTTTGTGCATGAACCGCTTTTACCACTAACTTATTTCTGTAATCAAAATATTTTAAATGATTGCTAAATTTTAGAACATATGGCTCATGCCATACACCAATTCCATTCATCATAATTACTTTATCTGCATTTCTTATTCCATATTCTATATCATCACCTTTGATAAAAAATGGAAAAGGTAAACCATTCTTTTCTATGACAGAAATAGGCATGCAAGTATAAAACCAACCATTAAAATTTACATTTTCTTCTATCTCATTGTCTATCAACCGATTCACTGTAGACAAATCCCATCGGTGAAAACTAGACGCTCTATTTCCGCTCCATCTAGACCCCATTTCATATTGATAACAGGGATTTGTAATATGCAACATAGAACCACCAATATGAGCATCTACATATTCCTCACTTAATACTCTAAGAAAGCTAATAGTTCTTCTAAGTATATTAGGTTCAATCACAACATCATCATCCATAAGCAGAATATGTGTAAATTCTTCTCTTCGGTACCATACTTCCATTAAAGTTCTAGTAAAACCACCACTCCCACCATAATTTCTATTATAAAAGAGATTTATATGCTCTGATTTTTTCATTTTTCTTTTTAATGTCTTGCCATTATCTGACACAAATATATCTAATTCTCCCCGAATACTCGTTTCTGTGCTATCACTTAATAGCTCCTTCATCATCTGTGTATTTCTTATTACATATTCTTCTCGTTTAAACGTACAAATACCAATTGCCAATCTTACAGGATTTTCTTCAATATCATCATCTATATACCAAGAACCTCCATAAATTTTTACATTATCTGATAATGCAGTTACTTTCAAGTAACAGAAACCTTTCACATCAATTCCTGCTCTATTTGGCATAATTCCTACTGAATTATATCTCTCACAAGTTTTATCTCTCAGTTTTTCTTTTGAAAAGTCCCATTCAAGTTCAACACTTTCCATATCTTCAGAATTAGCCAACTTCTTTTGAATTGTTTCAGAAGTGTATCCATTTCTCATATATTTCCAAGATTTATGCACCATCAACGAAATGGTCACTTTCCCTTCAAATTTAAGAGATGCCTTTACTTTTTTAACTTTAGTGTAACGCAAATATTTTTGATATGAAAACAAATTAAAATAATTATCAAAAGAAACCTCATCTCCAGTATTTAATTTAATATGGTTTCCTTCTTCTTTATCATATACCATTTCACCGTTCTCAGATCTGTAATACATGTTTTCTGCATGCTCTACATCTGGTGTTGGTAAAACAATTTTGAACAATTCCATAAAGTATCCTCCAAAACTTTTATATCTTTTGCTATCCTTCCCTCAATTTTTTATCTGTCAGAGAAGACACTTACTTCTATAAAAAATTTATATTAGTTATTCAGACTTCTCCTGTGATAAGAGCAACGACGGCGTTCTTGAATTTTGTTCTCTTAAGTTTTCCCGCATAATCAAGACTATATATGATAACTCTAGTACCTGTCAAGAAAAACATATTCCATATTTTAGTTAAATATTTGTTAATTTTATCAAATATTTTCTTCTATCACAGCCTCTAGAATCTTTCCAGCCGAATTTTCTCCTTCTAAACAATTAAAAGTTTTATTAAAAGTTTTATATTGTTTATTATATACAAACTGCTCTAATTCTATTTCAACTGCCTTTGTTAATTCTTCCTGTGTTTCTACAATTTTACCAGGCAGCACTTCTAATGGAAAATTTAATCCATTTGCATCATGAATATATTGTTCTTTATCATACATATATAGTACAATGGGGCGCTTTAAATTTGCATAATCAAAAATTGTTCCAGAATAATCAGATATCATCAAATCACTGATAATATATAATTCATTCACCTCAGGATAATCTGTCACATCATATAAAAAACCTTCAAACTCCTTATAATGAACACTTCCTTTTTCTAAATGATGCAGTCTACACAATATCACACATTCTTTCCCTAATTCTTGATAAAGTTTGGTATAATCTAAAACTTCTTTATGCTGGAAATGATTTCCTCCTAGCCAATTATAGGGTCGCCAAGTAGGAGCATAGAGTATTACTTTTTTTTCACTTGGAATTTTTAATTTTTCTTTTACTCTTTTTACATCATCAGCAGTATAATAAAACAAAAAATCATTTCTAGGATACCCCATTTCTAACACTGCCTGTTTGCGCTTTTGGGGAGTTAAAGCATAGGCATCACACATGATATCTGTAAATATAGGCGCAGGAGACAATAAAATGCTCAATCGTCTACCAGAACTTTTATAATCCAAATTGATTTTTGCCTTTGAGCGTTTTCCATCTCCTTCCCCTTGAATGCCACAACCTATACATTTCAAAGGCTTTCCATGCCATAAATAGATCAATTTTTGATGTCTATTAGGAACAATATAGCTTGGTAGACTGGTATTGGTAAACAAATATGCAGATTTTGCACATATCTTTAAATATTCATAAGAACCTTTTTTCACTAAAGTTGTTCTAGGATTTTGTGTTAAAAAGTGGAATTTTTCTGGTCCCCAAAAAGACCACACAAAATGAAAATCTCTATATTTTTCTTCTTGAAGCATTTTCTCATATATGGCTTTGGGATTACAACTGTAACCATTTTCCTCTCCATTATAGGCTTCAAAGAATACCAACTTTGTATTCTGTCTATAAAAAAGCCGAAAGATAAGATATGCAATTCTCTTTTCCACTCGATTTCTAAACTTTGTAATCATTGACATATTGTTGTTCCTATTTCATCTTACAAACAATCTCTTTTGTCTGTAATTTTATCCTTATTTTATTTCCAAAATAATCTTTTACTACTCCAAGGTATCTGATGTCTTAAGAATCTCCTGATACATTTCTCTTAAATCTTTAGCTTCTAATTGTACTGGAAAATTACTTAAACGTTCCACATTGACAGAGGAAACTAAAATCTCTAATTCCTCTTGCTTATTTTGTACTGGATACTCCAGTTCCATTTTATCAATTACATTTAAAAACCATGCAATTGCAGAAGCGGTATCTTTCTTTCCCAGAAGCTGATTTAATTCTTCTAATACTTGTTCTAAATATGCCTTGCCTCTTGTATCAATACAACGTTCCAAATGTTCGCTCATATATTTCCAAGTTTCAGGCAAACAAAGGGCAACTGCATGACCATGAGCAAATTGATAAAAAGAAGTAATTTTATAACTCATAGCATGAGCAGCAGTAGTTCTTGAAATATTAATCGCTCGCCCTGCTTGATTCGCGGCAAGCATAATCTGTTCCCAACCTTTATTTTCAAGTATATAGCTTTCCAAATGCTCTTTTATTCCTTGAATGGCTTTTGCTGCATACTGTTTGCTTTCTTCTGTGGAATTTACAGACCAATAAGATTCTATTCCTTGACAAAGCGCATCCAATACAGTTGCTCGTTTCTGATACAAAGGCAATTTTTCCAAAAATCCTGCATGTAAGATTGCATAATCTGGCAATATAGATTCATGTGCTACAGATTGCTTTTCCCCTTGATAGTAAATCACTGCAAAACTTGTAGATTCACTTCCTGTTCCTGCTGTAGTTGGAATTGCAATATGTCTGATTTGGTTTTGTTTCTTCTCTTGTTGTAGATAGTTGAAACTCTTATCCATAGTTGCAAATAACTTAATGCATTTTGCAACATCCATCGCGCTGCCTCCTCCTAAGGATACAATGGTATCACATTGTTCTTTTTCAAAAACAGCAATTCCCTCTTCTACTTCTTCATAACGGGGATTGGAAGAAAACTCATGAAAAAAAGTAATATCTCCTGAAAATTCTTCTAAAAATTCTACTCCATAATGTCGGATGGCAGATCTAGAGCAAACTGCTAATACATGTTTTGCTTTTAAATCTGCTAATATCCCTGACACTTCTTTTAATGCATATTCACCACTTACAATTATTTGAGTTTTATAGTTCTCTTTTTTCATGAGCTCCTCCAAATTCTATCAAAATCTATCCTTTCAAATACCTCTAGGGCGCCTCCCCTTGTGGCATTATAAATTTTTACTTGTTTCTTATTTGCATATTCTTTTAACTTTTGATATGCATCTAGAGAGCGTAGTCTTCGTTCCTCTCCCAATTCCTTTAAGGTAAGATGGGGACGATTTGTCTTTTTACGCACCCATTCTAAATTGTATTCATCTACTGATTTATCTGTATAGGAATCTTCAAAATGTCCTGCGGTAAAGGTATTTGTACAATCTACACCTAACAGATAAATTTCTTTCATTCCCATATAAATTGCCATCTCTATCATTAAAGTCATAACGGTTGCCTGAGCTGGAACATAATATGCCAAAATATCCTTACTCACTGTATAATTTTTTTGATTTACCCGATTCAGATAAATTACATTGTCCTTTTCGCCCTCTATCCTATCATATACATCTTTACTAGAAAACAATGGAGATTTTATCACTTCCTTCAACTTTCCTGCTTTCATTACAGCATGAATTGCTACCACATCTGACATAAAATAATAGGTAGGTCTCCAACTCACTTTGTCATATACTTTATAGATAATATTACAAGCAAAGGAAGTTTCTTTTGAAATTTTCTCTAAATCTTCCATACATAAACTAGGGCCATTTCCTATTAAAAAACATCGTTCCCCTCTATGCTTATTTTTATAAGACAAGAGCTTTTTTCCATTTTCACTTTTTACAATTCTATGATTTCTAAAAAAACCAACTATTCGGTACCATAATTTTATTCCTTGTTTTAGGATTGTTTTTATCAACTGTTTTATTTGATACCACACAACTTTTCCTCCACACTACTATGAAACATTTATGTCTGCTTATCCAAGACATTACCCTTAGTCAAAAATGCCCTTAGCCTTGATGAAGCTGAAAGTTATACTGCATATTTATGCAATTATGCTTATGCAATCATTGACTTCATAATCTCCTGCGCCTTTGACAAATCTTCTAAATTATCCACTTCCATACAGATTCGACCATTGATATCTAAGGGGCGCAAATTCATTTGTTCTGAAACTTCATTCATAGCATTTTCTGCATAAACACTGCGTTTTCCCTCTTGACAAAATTTTAAAATATGTGTTAGCCAAATTTTCCAATCTGCCTTTTTTAATTGATACAAAGGCTGCGCTGCATAAGAATCCTCAAAAAATTCAATTCCTACTTTACAAATTTTTCCTTGTTTTACCACTGCCTTAAAATCTTTTTCTGGTAAAGGTAACGTTTTATCAATTACCATAGCACTTGTCTCAGATGTAAGAATATCTTTTAATACACTTTCTTCATAGATTAAATCCCCATGCATCAAAATAATATCCTCTTCTTGTAGCACATCTTCTGCTAATGCAATAGAATAAATATAGTTTGTCTGATTATATTCAGAATTATGCCGAAAAGTAAATTGAACGTTTGAATACTTTGTTGTAACATATTCTTGAAGATGTTCTGCAAAAGGTCCTGTAGTAATAACAATATCTGTAATCCCTGCTTGTTCTAATTTTTGGATTTGCCAATCTAAAATAGTAATTCCCTGCGCAATCTCTGCCATGCATTTATTTTTAGATTTTGTAAGTTCTCCCATACGTTTTCCAATACCTGAATTTAAAATCAACGCTTTCATATACCATTCTCCCTATTTTTAAATGCTAGTTATATTTTTATCATCCTATTTTAAAAATTCCATAAATGCTTCTTTATTTTGAATGGGTGTTGTAGTAGGTCTTCCAAGATCTGCTCTAGAACCAAGACTAGTTTTTACTTCTAAAAATACAGATCCTTTTGCTTCATAAATCTTAGCAAATATTCCTTTTAACTCTTCTTCTGTCTTCACTGTAAAAATATTTTCATATCCACAAGCCTCTGCAATTTTTAAATAGTCTATTTTTTCGCTTATCGTGGGTAGTCCACCTACTGTTTCATGGGCTCCATTATTAAAAAGCACATGAATAAAATTATCCATTTTTTCGGTTCCTGCTACTGCAACACTTCCTAAATGCATCAAAACTGCACCATCACCATCTAAGCAAAATACCTTGCGGTCCTTTTTTTCTCTTGCAATTCCCATAGCAATCATAGAAGAATGTCCCATAGAACCTACCGTAAGAAAATCTTTCTCATGTCCTTGCCCTCGTTCTTCTCTTGCCTCAAATAACTCTCTTGATAACTTTCCAGTAGTGGAAACCACAATATCTCTCTCTTTTGTATAATCCACAAACAACTTTACCGCATCTTCTCTAGACATAGTATAATCATTTTTATATTTCATTTTCAAATCTGTTTCTAGTGCACCTTTACGTACGACCAAAGCACACTGATGTCCAAGTGCAAATTCCTTTTGAATTTCTGCAAAATCTTCTGCTAATTCTTCTGCTGTAGATTCTTTTGATATCACAAAATTTTTAATTCCAAGACAATCCAACAATTCTCTGGTAATTTCTCCTTGATAAATATGTTGTGGCTCATCATGCACACCAGGTTCCCCTCTCCATCCCACAACAAACAAGACTGGAATGGCATATACTTTATCATTTACAAGAGAACAGATTGGATTTACTGCATTTCCAATTCCACTATTCTGTAAATACACAACTGCTGGCTTACCTGTTGCAAGATAATGACCTGCTGCTAAACCTACGGCTGCTCCCTCATTAGCTGCGATCACATGATGTTCCCCCACACCATATTTACTCATAAGGGAATCACATAAAGCTTTTAGTTGGGAATCAGGTACTCCCGTATAAAAATCCATGCCCAATTTTTCAATTTCCATAAATAAATTCTCAATTTTCATTTCTTTTTCTCCTTCTAATTTTATCACTTTTCACTTATATTTACTTATTATAGAATTATACACTTTCTAATATTCAATGATATCTGGCACATGACCACCTCGCTTATTTTCTGGAGGAAGAGTCATATAATCTCCAAAATTATTTTTTAAATATGCCTCAATATGTTTTGGACATTTTACCATTAAATTTTCAAATATAATGGTATCTGGCACTACCACACTGTCATAGGAAACTTGAATTTTAGGAAGTCCAGCATACCCTAAAAGATTTGTATTTTCTAAATTATATTTTTTCATTAACTTGTCCGTCATCTGAAATAATTTCTGTTTGGGAATTGGCAACACCAATAAATGCAAACTCCATCGAATGATAAGATAGACAAATTTTTTTATTCCATGATAGATACTACTTGTCCCTGTCACTGATTTTGCAATATACAAATTTAACATACGCTTTACTTTCTGATAATGTTTTTCTCTCTTTTTTGCATCTTGGGGAAGAAAATCATAGGGAAAAATATCAATAAAAATTCCCTGATGAATATTCAGATTTTTGCAATACTTTTCCACAAACTTTGTATGATCCTTTCTAACTTTTGCAAAGTAAAAAGGAGAATCCGATTCGGTCTCAAAGGTTTGCAAAAACAAATCTTTTCGTAACCTTCCTTGTGCCTCCACAAGAAACCTCTCGTAATTCTCTCTAGTCATTCCTATATCTAAATCATCATCCCAGGGTATAAATCCCCTATGTCGAACAGCTCCCAAAGCTGTTCCACCTACAATAAAGTAATCTATATGAAGTTCTTCACATACTCTGACAACTTCTGATAATATATCCAGTAAATGCGCCTGAATCTTCTTGACATCATAATCTTGATACATAGTATATTCCTCTTATAAAGATGTTAAGACATGAACTCCTCATATAACGGAAGAACTTCTTCCGTTGTCCCTTGCATTTTAATTTTTCCATCATGTAGCCACAAGATAGAATTACATAATTTTCTTAGGGTTTCTCCATTGTGGGATACAATAATTACGGTTCTATCTTTATCTGTAATCAACTGTTTCATCTTCTTAAAACTTTTCTTTTTAAACTTAGCATCTCCTACACTAAGTACCTCATCTACCAACATAATCTCTGTTTCAAGAATTGCTGTAATAGAAAATGCAAGTTTGGAATGCATTCCACTAGAATACGTTTTTACTGGACGATCAATAAACTTACCCAACTCAGAAAATTCTATAATTTCCTGCATTTTTGCTCGTACTTCTTCCTCTGTAAATCCAAGCAACATTCCTGACAATAATATATTTTCTCTTCCAGTCAACTTCTTCTGAAACCCTACACCAATAGAAAGTAAGGACACAGAATGTCCATTCAGATTTATACTTCCCTCATCAGGAGCAAATATTCCCGCGATTGCTCGCAATAAAGTGGATTTTCCGCTTCCATTTTTTCCCACAATTCCCATAATTTCCCCTTTTGGGACAAAAAAAGAAATTCCACGAACTGCTTCAAAAGTTTCTACATTGCTTTTTTTTAATCTAAAGATACTCTTTCTAATAGAAACCTTATTTAAGCACTTATATTTAATTTTTAAATCTCTTACTTCTATTGCATACTTTTTTTCTTCCACTAAATCACCTTCACATAACTATTTTCATTCTTATAAATGGTATGAATCCCAATAATAGAAAGTATAATTCCAATGAAAAACCAAACCAAAAGAGCCAAATAATCTGGTGTAGTTTTATATATCATACATTTACGCAAGCTATCCATAATAAGTGCGATGGGATTACAGCGCAGTAACAATGTAGTAAAAGGTTCTCCTAAAGCATTTCCAACCTTAGCCTCAATAGAATAAAAAATACCAGACAAATAAAACACTAGTTTTAACACCACATTTGTAATATTGAATAAATCATCCACATATACTCCAAAATGAAGCATAATAGAACTAAACCCAAATGTTATTACAAATAAAGTGAGGAAAATAGGAATTACATACAATAATTTAAAACTTACAGGTACTCTATATAAAATCATAATTCCAACTACTAGTGTATAACTTACCATCATTTTAAACCCATTAATCAACATCTGGATTAAAAGCAAAATATACTTTGGAATATAGACTTTTGAAACAATAGCACTGTTCTTTGATACAATTCTAACTCCCTGTTTAATGGTAGCAGAAAAAAAACTCCAGCTAGACAAGCCTATAAATACAAAGGCAGCAAAATACTTTTCCCCAGAACCAAATACTATAATTGCAATAAAAGAATATACCATCATAAAAAGCATTGGGTCTAAGACCCACCAAAGCCAACTTAAATGAGAATCCGCTACCTCCGACTTTAAGCCTGATTTTGCAGAGTAAACAGCATATTCTTTATATTTTTTTATATCCATTAAAAATCTCTTCACTAATTACTCCTCCGGCCACGATTGCTAAAATATCTAACACCAAACAATCGACTTTTCTATATTGTACTACCTGCAAAACAGGTATAGTATTGCTATAACAATTTTTTATCATATCATAAAAATATCCTTCCGTCAAAGTCTAAATACGCTTTCTTAAGTATTTTTTATATATTTTTTCACGGAATTCACCGGAAATAACCGTAATTCCTATGGTTACGATACATGCTTTTAAGTATTCCCCTAAATTTAAAAGCCCACTCTCTCGTTGCTGTTTGCGCAATCTAAGATAATTTTTACAATAAGAAAATCCACCTCTGCGGGAATATACCTGAGGAGATACCCTTGTTCTCACTAATACTTGTTGAAGATTATAAAATTGTGCTTGTTGTGCCAAAAGACGACTCCACAAATCATAGTCCTCTAAATAAGGAAAATGACGATAATTTCCAACTTTCAATACTTCCGATTTTCGAAACATCACCGTCATATGATTGAGAGGATTTCGCAGTTTTGCATATGTTAAAATATCTTTTTGCAGTTCTGGCATTTCCTTTCTCTGATGTGTACTCCCATCATCAGAAAATTCTTCCATCAGTCCCCCTGTGACAGTTATCTTTGGATGTGCTAACATATATTGAAACTGAATCTCAAATCGATTGGGAACTGCCACATCATCTGTATCCATACGTGCCACTAATTCATTGTTACACAGGCAAACTCCCTGTGCTAAAGCCCTTCCAAGCTGTACATTTTGTGGCAAAGCGTGCGTATGCAACTGAGGATATTGTTTTTGAAAAATTTCAATTATCTGATATAATTCCTCTGTCAAAGGACCATCTTCCATTAGAATTACTTCTTCTGGTAACATCGTCTGCTGAAATACACTTTCTAGGGATTCTTTCAAATAATTAGGATTTTCCTTTTTATACACTGACATTAATACTGAAAATGACATATAGGTTTCCTTTATTCTTTCACTGCTGTTATTTGATTTTTATCAATTCCTTCTGTATTTTCTTTCTGAAAAATAATTTTAAAAGTCATAAGCATTAGTTTAATATCTTGCCAAAAAGAATAAGATTCTATATAAGTTAAATCTAATTTCAACTTGTCATAGGGAGTGGTATTATATTTTCCATAAACTTGAGCATACCCTGTCAGCCCAGCTTTTACCTTTAAGCGAAAACTAAATTCTGGTATAATTGACTCATATTCTTTTGCAATTACTTCTCGCTCTGGTCTTGGTCCAACAAAGGACATCTCCCCTTTTAATATATTAAATATTTGTGGCAATTCATCAAAATGAATTCTTCTAATAATTCTGCCAACTGGTGTAATTCTATCATCATCTTTTCTAGCAAGCTGAGCCCCCTCTCTTTCTGAATCTATCCGCATACTGCGAAATTTAATAATCAAAAAGATTTTTCCATCTCTAGTCAGACGCTCTTGCTTATAAAACACAGGACCTTTATCATAAAATTTAATACTTGCAGCAATAAAAAGTAAAATAGGAGAGGATATCACAATGGCAATGATAGACAATACAATATCCATGCTTCTCTTTACAAATCTCTGTTCAATGGTAAGACCTCTATTTCTTGCCAACATAAGCGGAGAATCAAATAAATGGATTCTCTCTGTTCCTGTTAAGATAATATCTGATATCTTAGGGGTAATATAGGTTCTCTTATTCTGATCAAAACAAAATTTCAAAATAGGATTGCGCATCTTAGTAGGCAAATCGCACAGTACAACCGCCTCATATTCCAAGATTCTTCGGTAAAGTTCCTCATAGCCCAGATAAACGCTAGCTGTAGCACAGACATTATATTTATCTTTTCTAGAATTAATCTTTTGAATTAAATCTTTGGGAGAATGCTCTCCATAAATCACAATCATCTTTCTAGGCGGATATAATCTAGTGTAAACAAAGCGCACTATATACACTCCTGGAAGTATCACCAAAAGTTCTGCTCCTGTTAGCACCGCCATTGGATACACTGGCATATAATCATTGGCTATTAAACAAACTTGAAAATATCCAACTACATTCGTGCAGAAAATTGCAAGTATCTGAGAAAGACAAATATCAGTAATTCGCAAATAGCCAATTCGGTATCCACCAAAAGTTCTGGTAAAAAAATACATAATTAACACATACATGCCAATCACTGCCCAATTTCCTCTATTAAAAAAGCGATGCTCCTTTAATAGCATGGGATTGTATATTACATACCAAGTATATGCAAACAGAACTGCTTCCATTGCTAGCATTATATAATTTGCAGTTAAATTCAATAAATGCTTATACTGTTCTCTTCTTCTCATATTTTATCCTTTTATCAAGCCACGGACTTTTCTCTTCATCCGCTCCTCTCTTGTATTTAACTTCTCCATCAACAGAATCGCTGTTTTCTCTTCCAATATGCTAATGTTATAAGAAATTCCTATTTGTCTTTTTCCTTGTGGAATTTCTTCTATTATAATCTTTGGGTCAGAATTGTCAAATAAATAACATCCTTTTTCTATTTCAAATCCAGTGGTTGTATATTTTACTGGAAGAACTTCTTCCTCTTCTCTTTTCCAATAGAGTTTCATATCTTTTAAGATACAAGCACTAAGCGCTGGATCAATCCATATACCTATTGCATCTTCTGGAATAGAAATTGTATGATTGATAGTTTGCTTATATCCAGATTCCAGAAAAAAAGAATTTTCCTCAGAGAATCCCTGTCCACAATTAAGGTATACTTGCATCCTGCGTATTTCTGTAGCACCTAATAGTCCATCTAAGGCAAGACCTCCCTTTCCCATTGTCTGATAAAGTTCAGCTAAAGATACATATCCTCCTGAAATATATCTCTGGAAATTTTTCTCCATAACTTCATAGATTTGTCTTTTTTCCTTTGTAATTCCAAAGTATTCATAAAAATCAAACTGCTTTTTTAAAGATATGCGCTTAGAGGAAGTATCTAAATAATAATGAAGCGCCCGAAATATAAGATATCCCACAGGAACTGGAAAGAAAAAAGTCCATTCATAATCCAATACCTGATATGTTCCATCTTTGGTAGAAAGCAAATTTGAAAAGATTAAATCCACATCTGCAATTTCCACTGCTAATTCCTGTTGCAATATAAATTCACTTTGAGAGTTTCTATTATTATCTCCAAATACCTTTTGAAATTCTGTTGTCATCTGAAATTTTATGATATTAACAGCATGGATTATATTTTCTAATACAGATTTTATCTTTTCGGTTGCCTGTTTTAACTTTCCTTGTTCTACTAGATAATCCAATTCTTCCTCTAAGGTAATTCCCTCTAAATATTCAAAAAAAAGCTTTTCATCTTTTAAATAACATTGGTTGACCTGAACCAACTTATTTTCTTTCCAAAATTCTTCTAATTTTTCCCTTGCTTTTACAATCCGCTTAATATGTTCTTGTCCCTTTGGATATTCTGCAATCTTATATAATGACAGTTTTCCCGTTTCTTCTTTAATCATGCGAGTTTGAAGGGCAAATTCCAAGGCACGTCCACTGGAATATTTTGTATAAATTACCTGTTTTTTTTGTTTTTGGAAATTTTCCTCTTCTTCTACTTCTTTGACTACCTCTATAAAAAAAGAATTAGAATACAATGGAAATAGATGATCTGCAAGAATTTGATCAAATACTTTCCCCTCATCCATAAGTAACAAACGCTTTCTGTCAAAATTACAGATATTTCTGTCAAGTTCTCCCCTTTTGGGTAAATGTTCATCTGAGAAAATCACCATCGGCAATTTATAATCTGGATAAGGATAATAAAATCTATAATTTCTACAGCCACATTCTTCTAAAATACTTATCCATTCTGGCTTAGTAAAAGTACGTACTCCTTTTGTACTCTGATATCCCTCTAATCCTTCAAAAAAGTTTCCTGTATGGTCTTCTGTACAACCAGCCCAATATTTTAGACCAAATTTATTTTCAATAGCAATTAACAACTTGCCACCAGGTTTTAAATGTTTCATTGTGGTAGTAAGAAATTCATGATATGGCTTTTCACCACCAATATAACCTTTTCCATATTCAAATACCCCAATTAAAGTTGCATAATCAAAATCAGTTTCTAAACTTTTTTCAATATCTTGAAAATTCCCCACACAAACTTTAATATTCTCCTTCTCTTGATTACGCGCTGCATTAATCCTACTTCGCTTCATAGAAAGTTCAATACAAGTAACAGACTTCACTCGTTTTGCTAGTTCTCCTGTAATGGCACCACAACCAGAACCAATTTCTAAGACTTTGCTGTCTTTTTGAAATGGATACCAACTAATGATATTTGCTCTTTCATGTGTCAGATGATACATCACTGCCCAATCTTTTTTTTGAGCAATCACACGATTATATTCTTCTTCTGAATATGTTTCTACCAAATGTAAAATCTGATCTTCTACTACTCCATCACTATATAAATCTTCTCCTGGATAATAGGTCTCATCTAAAGAAACTTTTCCAATTTTTTTCATAAATAAAATCCTTTCGATTGTGGGTAGTTGATAATTTGTACCAAACCTCAAGTAAAACTTCAAATATTTTTCTTTCACCCTTTACTATTTCTTCTCTATCTATCCAATTTCTACTCTAGATTCCATATCAAAATAACCCACCGTATTTTTTGAGGAAATTACAGTAAGATTACACACATCATACAAACGATGATGTACTTGAAATGCCTCTTTTTCATATCCAGTACATCCAAAGGACAATAAATATTCGCCTCCTTGTAATATCATACGCTGAGTAAAGCTAACGACTTGGATATCTCCTGCTTTTTTGGGTTCTATCGTCTGTTTTTCTAACATACTATTTGTTCCAGTAATTTCAATTCCCATAAGATTTTTTAAGGTAAAAGCAAAAATTGGTTCAGACACATCCTTATGAAATAACACTTTCATCTTAATCGTGCACATTTGACCTTTATCAATTACATTTGTTATTTTCCCAGTTTTATCTATAATTGCAAAATCAATAATTTCTGCCTTTTTATCTCCATATTCTAAAGTCTCTGGATTCACTGATAACGCATTTCTCCATTTCTCTTTTGTCTGTTCTGGTTTCCAGAGAGCGGTATTTTCTTTGCGCTGTTCCTCTTCTTGTTCCACCAATGCCATCTTATATCTATCCACAGCTTCTTTTGGTGTACCTTCCATTACTTTAATTCCCTTATTTAAAAGAACCGCTCTATCACAATACTTTGTAATACTACTTAAATCATGACTTACAAACAAAATTGTCTTGCCCATTTTTTTAAATTCTTCAAATTTTCTATAACATTTTGCCTGAAAAAACACATCTCCTACAGACAATGCCTCATCTACAATCAATATTTCAGGCTCAATATTAATGGCTACAGCAAAAGCAAGTCTCACAAACATACCACTAGAATAAGTTTTCACAGGCTGGTGAACAAATTGGCCAATATCTGCAAATTCTAAAATTGCATCCATTTTTTTTGCAATTTCTTCTCTGGAAAATCCCATCATAGTTCCTTGTAAATATACATTTTCAATGCCTGTATATTCCATATTAAACCCAGCTCCCAACTCTAATAAAGCTGAAATTCTTCCATTTACTTCCACTTCTCCTTGTGTCTGACCAATCACCCCTGTAATTATCTTAAGAAGTGTAGATTTTCCTGAACCATTTGTACCAATAATTCCAACAGTTTCTCCCCTTTTTATTTCTAGGGTAATATTATGCAGCGCCGCATGTTCCTTATAAGTAGATTTTTTTGAAAAACCTAATGCATCTTTTAACCGAGCAGAAGGTGATTCATAAAGTTTATATATTTTACTAATCTGCGACACTTTAATCGCTGTATTTTGTATCATTCCAAATTTCCCTTCTGAAAAAATCATGAGTTTGTTATATGACAATATTATAACATATCTGCAAAATGCACTTTTAGTCGTTTAAATACAGTTACTCCAAGTAGGCATATAAAGCCTGTAAGAATCCAAAAATAAAGCGTCAGTTCAGGATGTTCCCAAAACCATACCTTCTCAATAAAGGCCTCCCGATATCCCATTACAATATAATATAGAGGATTCACTTTCAACAATTTTAACACTACTGCTGGCATTCTTGCTTGCATATCATTAATATTCCACATAATAGGCGTTACCCAAATCCAAATCTGTAAGGCTATATTTACAATCTGACGGACATCAGGAAAAAATACAGATATTGCACTGGTCAAATAACTGAGTCCTAACGCAAAAAATAAAACTCCCATACTATAATAAATAACCTGCAAGATATATAAATCAGGTTGATACCCAAAAAACAAAAATAAAACCACTGTAAACAACACAAAAAATATGTGTACAAAAATAGATGAAAATATTTTTACAACTGGCAGAATGTCCACATTGAATACAACCTTTTTTACCAAGTAACTATATTCCACCAACACCGATGTCCCTGAACTAATACAATCAGAAAAGAAAAACCAAGGAATAATCCCTGAAACTAACCATAACACATAAGGCAAAGGAAGATCTCCATGAACAGAGACACGCATCCCAATAGCCTTATCAAAGACAAACCAATAAATTAAAACAGTGACAACTGGCTGAATAAAGGCCCAAATAGTTCCAAGATAAGAACCTGCAAATTTTACCTTAAAATCATTGTGTGCTAAATTTTTTATTAACTGACGATTTTCTACTACTTCTACAAAAATATTTTCTGATGTTTGTTTCATATATAATCAAAATTCCTTCCTCTGATACCTGACGACATTATAGCATCTTTCCCTAGAATAATCAATTCTTCCCCATTAATTCATCCTTTGCCAGAAAATAATAGATATTTTTAATATAACCAACACCCTTATCTTACATACCACAGGTGTTCTTGCATTCAGTATTTTCAAAATAGTAACAAAGCATACTTCACTTTAAATTCTTACTAAAATGACAAAAATATAAAAAAAATCTAATATTCTACCATTTTTAACACTATAGAAAAATAAGATAGTTTCTATATTCTACTACACTTCTTCTAGCATTGCAAATTTGCCCTTGTATTTTCAAATTGATTGTGTTACGTTACTATAAAAGAGTTTTCAAAGTCCTAATAGGAGGGGATTAACAATGAAAAATCTATCAAAAATTATTTCTTCGTGGCTGCTTATTTTTACATTTATCTTCACAAGTATTTTTTTTACACCACAAACAGCAACCATCTCTGAAGCGGCTGGCACCTACTATATTCCTAGCACATATAAAAATATGACATATTATGCTGTGCCTAAGGATCTTTCTGCAACTTATGTATTACTAAAAGTTTACCATTCTAAAACTCATCAAAAACCAAGAGCTTCTAGCATCAAAGCTTTAAAAAGTAGTAATCCTTCCGTTGCAAGACCTTATCTTGACAAAAATGGAGAAATTCGCGTTTACTTTTTCAAGAAAGCAGGAAAAGCTTCTATTTCTTTTAAAATTGGCAAACAAACTCTAAAATCTAATATTACAATAAAAGAATATAGTAACCCATTAAAAACTTTTAAAATTGGCAAAAAGGATTTTACCTCCAAATTTAAAGCTTCTACTGAATATAATTACTTTCATGTTTCAAATTTAAATAATCAAAATGTAATGATAAAAGCTGCAAAAGGATGGAAAATCTCTTCCCTAGATATCCATTATGGTCCAAGAACTTATAAAATTAATTCTTGTAGAAAAGATTTATTTTCAAAACTATTAATGTTTAATGGTTCATATGATTATATTAATATTACTATGTATCACACCAAATCGAAATCTCATATTACACTATACTGGAACAGTATAAAAAATTAACTAATATTGCATACTTTGACATGTCAAGCACAATTGTGAAGCACTATCCACCTTTTACACGTGTGTGCATTATATTTTTATTTCATAGGAAACATATATACTTTAACACTTTACAGTAACATGGTCTTTCCTATGAAATAAAAAAGCTGCCTATTTGGCAGCACTCATAAGACAGTATTAGAAATGTTTTCGGGAAACGGCGTAGCTTGCGGGCTATGCCGTTTCTTCATTTTGCAGGTCATTCAGTAAAGACGCGGGGAATATTCCCACAAGGTCATAGGAAATGTCAATCTGCTGTTCCCTATATACCTTTGATTTATCTGGTGCGTGGACGTACACCGCTTTTACCATGTTGTTCAAGACAGAGGGTGTTAATTCGTCCAAGTCAAGATATTTCTGCACTTTGCTGATGAACCTGTCAATGTTCTCTGTTTGTTCTTCCTGTTCGTTAATTTCTTCATTCAATCGCAACAGCTTTTCCCGC
>CAJUHG010000014.1:0-16291 GCA_910586005.1 uncultured Lachnospiraceae bacterium
CTGAGGGTTTATAGGTATCCCTTGAACAACCTAAATACATTATACAAGGAAGGAGAATGAGGTATGGTAAAATTTACTTTTGTTGTAAAAGATCCAATGGGATTGCATGCAAGACCAGCAGGAGCACTGGTAAAAGAAGCGACAAAATGTTCTAGTAAAGTTACGATTAAAAAGGGAGAAAAAACAGGGGATGTAAAACGTATTTTCAATGTGATGTCTCTTTCTATAAAAGCAAATGAGGAAGTTGAGATTATTGTAGAAGGAGAAAAAGAACAAGAAGAAGCTGCTGCTTTAGAAGCCTTTATCAAAGAAAATATATAAATCTTTTGTCCATTCTTGAGGATGCTGTAAATTGTGCATCATATGGAGGAAAATATGGAAAAAATAACTGGTAAATCTATTTTAAAAGGAATAGCAATTGGAAAGGTATTATTCTATCAGAAAAAAGGAGAACAATCTGTAAAACGTGTAAAAGTTGAAGATACAGAAACAGAGATAAGGCGTTATGAAGCTGCGAAAGTAACTGCGATTGAGCAATTAAACAAGTTATATCAAAATGCAGTAAAAGAAGTAGGAGAAACAAATGCAGCCGTATTTGAAGTACATGCTATGATGGTGCAAGATGGAGATTATGTGGATTCTATAAGAAACATTATTGAAACGCAGCAAGTAAATGCAGAATTTGCAGTAGCGACTACAGGTGATAATTTTTCACAGATGTTTGCTGAAATGGATGATGAATATTTTAAAGCAAGAGCTGTGGATGTCAAAGATATTTCAGAAAGGATTGTGAATATCTTGTCTGGAATAGAAAATAGTGGAGATATTGGAGAGGAACCAGTAATTGTGATTGCAGAGGATTTGGCGCCTAGTGAAACGGTTCAGATGGATAAAGAAAAATTGTTAGCGTTTGTAACGCGGTATGGTTCCTCTAATTCTCATACAGCAATTCTTGCAAGAACTATGAATATTCCAGCATTGATAGATGTGGATATTCAAACAGAATGGGATGGAAAATTGGCCATTATTGATGGATATTCTGGAACATTATATATTGAACCTGATGCAGAGATTCTTAATCAAATGAAAAAGCGTCAGGAAGAAGATAAAAAATCTAAGGAATTACTTTTACAATTAAAAGGAAAAGAAGATATAACCTTAGATGGCAAAAAGATTAAATTATATGCAAATATTGGAGGTATCAAAGATGTAGCAAGTGTACTTGCCAATGATGCAGCTGGAATAGGATTATTTCGGAGTGAATTTTTATATTTAGAATCTGAGGATTATCCAAGTGAGGATAGTCAGTTTTTAGTATATAAAAAAGTGATAGAAACTATGGCAGGCAGAAAAGTGATTGTACGTACCTTGGATATTGGAGCTGATAAACAGGTAGATTATTTTAATTTAGACCATGAAGATAATCCAGCAATGGGATATCGCGCGATTCGTATTTGTCTAGATCGCGTAGATATTTTTAAAACTCAGTTACGTGCGTTATTTAGAGCAAGTGTATTTGGAAATATTGCAATTATGTATCCAATGATTATTTCAGTAGAAGAGGTTCGAAAAATCAAGGGAATTGTAGAAATGGTGAAAAAGGAACTTGATGAACAAGAAATTCCTTATGGAGATGTGGAACAGGGAATTATGATTGAAACGCCGGCTGCTGTTATGATTAGTGATTTATTGGCCAAGGAAGTAGATTTCTTTAGTATTGGAACAAATGATTTGACACAATATACTTTGGCAATTGATAGGCAAAATATGAAACTTGATAATATTTATGATTCCCATCATCCGGCGGTATTGCGTATGATTCAGATGACAATAGAAAATGGACATAAACATGGATGTTGGGTAGGTATCTGTGGAGAACTTGGTGCCGATCCTACATTGACAAGGACATTTTTGGAGATGGGAATTGATGAGTTGTCAGTATCACCCTCCTTTATATTGCCTACAAGAAAGAACATACGTGAAATTAGATTACAAGAGAAGTAGTATTTTTAGAAAAGGTGAGAAAATGGGAAGTATTTGGCATGATATAAATGAGGATAGAATCTTTCCAACTGATTTTATCGCTGTTGTTGAGATTTCCAAAGGAAGTAAAAAGAAATATGAATTAGATAAAGAAACGGGTTTAATTATCTTGGATAGAATATTATATACATCTACACATTACCCAATGAATTATGGATTTATTCCAAAGACGTTAGGAGATGATGGAGACCCGTTGGATGTGCTAGTTATGTGTTCAGAACCTTTAGAGCCCTTAACGTTAGCACGTTGTTATCCTATTGGGGTAATGAAGATGATGGATGGAGATGCTAGGGATGAAAAAATTATTGCAATTCCTTGGGCAGATCCTACTTATGAGATGTATACAGATATTGCAGAATTGCCAAAACATATATTTGATGAAATACATCATTTCTTTTCTGTATATAAAGATTTGGAAGGAAAAAAAATTACAGTGGGAGGTTTTGAAAACGCAATGAGTGCTGTTCGTGTAATAGAAGAATGTATTGAACGATACCATGAAAAATTTTGTACTGAAAGGAGAAATAGATGAGAAATAAAAAAAGTTGGGCCAAAATGATATCCCCTGTTCTAGTTGTAGCAGTTACATTATCTACATATGGAAGTAATCCAATCATTGCCTTTGCAGAAACGGAGTATCAGTTAGAGACGCAAGTTGATGCGAAAGAGATAAAGAATAATTTAGTAGATTTTGTTTCTAAGGAACCAGATAAACTTCATATAGATGAAACAAATGGCACAATTACGTTGGAGAAATCAGAATCAGGCGACCATTTTGCGGTTTATCATGGATTGGAAGATAAGGCAAACGATTTTGTATTAGAGGCAGATGTAAAGTTGGAAGAAGATGGAATATCAGCTGCATTAATATTTGGCTTGGCAAATAAAGAAAATCCATCTGAAAAATGGTATGGAGCAAATTTCAATACTGCAGATAATGACGGGGTAGGACAATTTCGTATCTTTGGAGTCAATGCAGAATTGGAGGAAAATTCAGAAGCTTTTTGGGAGGGATTAGATAGAACACAAACTTTACATTTAAAATTGGATGTAAAGAAAGATGGAAGCTATACCTATAGTTTTGGAAATACAGGACAAGAATTAAAATCTGTAGCTGGAACTATTTCTAATTGGCAAGGTGGATATATAGGAATACTTACCTTTAATAGCAAAGCTACATTTTCTAATATCTCTTTTGAGAATCGTACCATACCTGTTGGGTTGAAAGAGATTTCTAATTCAGGGACATATCAAACAAATCTGGAGCAAATATTTGTTGTGGAAGATACTATTTGTGAAGTAACAGAGGAAGGATTGTACAGCAATGCAATTGATAAAAATGATAATTTTCTGTATTCTCAGGCAACAGGAAGTAACTTTGTTTATTCCACAGATGTAATATTTAAGCAAAATACAGGTGCAGCAGCTCTGATGTTTCGTAACAGCACAGATTTTAACAATAAAAATTGTTATGTAGTTAATCTGAATGCAGAAAGTAGAAAATGTAGATTATGGAAATGGCAAGATGGAGAAGTTTATGATTTAATTGATGAAAAAGAGATTCCAGCAGCCGAAGGGAATAAGTATACTTTAAAAGTTGTGGCTGTTGATTCTTGGATTTCCTATTATGTAAATGAAACCTTGGTTGCAAGCACTGGGGATTATACTTTGCAGCCTGACAACAAGGGACAAGATACTTGTTTGAAAGAGGGATACTTTGGCTTATTGAATTGGAATGGTGAGATGGTCTTCCAGAATACCTATTATGAGGAAATTGATGATGCGTTTACGCCAATTCTTGAGGATATTAAAATTACTTCTTCTGGAACAGTAGAAAAAAGAACACAATATGTACCAACAGAACCTATTACGATTCAATATGTGAAAAATAATGCAGAAACTGTAAATGTGGAAGTAATTAAGAAAAATACAAATGCAGAAGTAACAATACAAGATGAAAGTGGTAAAGTTTATGCAGATGGTACAAATATTCCAGTAGCAGTAGGTAAGAATTATCTGACTATTACAAGCAGTGTAGAAGATGAAAAGGGAATGAAAGCAACATTAACTTATCGAGTGAATGTGCATCGTAGACAGTCAGATGAAATTTATTACAATGAACCATATCGTGACCAATATCATTATTCTGTGAAGGATGGATGGGCAAACGATCCAAATGGTATGGTTTATTACAATGGGAAATATCATTTGTTTTATCAGTTTTATGATGATAATAAATGGGGACCCATGCATTGGGCTCATGCGACAAGTACAGATTTGCTTCAGTGGGAAGAAGAGCCAATTGCTCTCTATCCTGATGCAAATGGTGCAATGTTCTCAGGGTGTATTGTAGCAGATACTACAAATAGTTCTGGTTTGTTTCAAGATAGCACAGGTGGTTTGGTTGCTTTGATTACTGGAGATGGAAATGGGCAGCGTATTAAATTGGCATTCAGTGAAGATGAGGGAGCAACTTGGACAAAAGTAGATCAGATAGCGGCTGATTGGACAAAGGACCCTCTAAAAGATGCAGCTTTTCGTGATCCAAAAGTTTTCCGTTGGGAAAATAAATGGTTTATGGTAATTGCAGGAGGGCCATTGCGTATTTATTCTTCTGACAATTTATTAGAATGGAAGTGTGAATCTACTTACAAAGATTTACATACAGAGTGTCCAGATTTATATCCACTGCAAGCCACAGATGGAACCTTGAAATGGGTACTTTCTAGAGGTGGAAGATTTTATAAAGTTGGAGATTTTAAAGAAGTAGAAGGAAAATGGACCTTTGTTCCAGATGAGGATTATAATAAATCTTATGGCACAGAGTTTGATGGTGTTATGAATTTTGGAAGAGATTCCTATGCAGCTATGACTTTTTATGAAAAGGATTTTGGAACTGTTGAGAATCCTACATTACCAGAAAATTTAATTGAAATTAACTGGATGAATACTTGGGATGATTACTGCAATCTGGTTGCAGAAAAAGTAGGGCAGGAATTTAATGGAACTTTTAATTTGAGCTTGAAGCTTGGACTTACCAAAGAAGATGGAAAATATGTATTGACACAGACACCTATTCAGGTTTATGAAACATTGCGTGATACAGAAGGAAAATTGGAATGGAAAGATGTGACAGTAGGTGCCGACAATGAGTTATTAAAAGATTTTAATGGTGATTGTTATGAGATTTTATCTACCTTCACACCTGCTGCAGACACAAAAAAGGTTGGCTTTAAACTTCGTACTGGAAATAATCAAGAAACCGTAGTTATATATGATATAGAAAGTGAAACCTTATCTATTGACCGGAGTAAATCTGGTACGATTATTAGCAATAAATTTGCTGAAGTTGACAGTCAGCATGTCACAAAAAATGCGGATGGTACGATTGATTTACATATCTATGTAGATAGAGCAAGCGTTGAAGTATTTACAAAGGGAGATACTGTTACTGGTGCAAACCAGATATTTCCAGATGTATCAAGCAAAGGCGCAAGTGTATTGATAGAGGGCGGCGCAGCCAAAGCAGATATTACCGTTTATCCAATGAATACTATCTGGAAAGATAAAGTGGTTATTACAGAAAATACGAAACCAACAGATATCGTTTCTTCTGCATCTACTACTAATAATATTAATGTTGGTGATGCTATAGATTTGAATGTTTCTCTTCTGCCAGTAGGAGTAAAACAAGAGATTGAATGGTCTGTAGATAATGAAAATATTGTATCTATGGAACAGGATAAGGAGAATAAACATATTCTTCATGTAACAGGAATGAAAAAAGGAACTGTCAAGATAACTGCAAAGGCCAAAGAAAATGCAGCTTTGACAAAGGAATTTACAATTAATGTATTTGAAAATAATTTCAATACAAATATTGGACCATTTATAGCAAGTGGCAACTGGTTTATTAATGATGAGATTTTGGCTGTTTCTAATAATGCTGCTAATGATTCTTATATGACTAGCAATAAAGTGAATCGTAAAGAATATGTATTAGAAACAAATTTAAAATATGAAAGAGGATTAATTAATATTTTCTTTGCATCTGAAAGTACAAATCCTTCTGGTGCCTATGCTGTTCAAGTTGGTAGTAATGATATGATACGACTTTTCCGTTTTGGAAGAGATGGTGATATTAAAACGGCAAGTATGGGAAAAGCCATTAATGACAATCAGTTCCACCATGTGACAATTGCAAAAACTGAAAATAGTGTAACAGTTTCTATAGATGGAACAGAGTATCTAACACATACATTTGAAACAGTAGATAGTTTTTATAATGATGCCTATGTCGGTCTAGGTCTTTGGGATGGTGCACTAGAAGTAAAAGGTTTTTATACTAATTCAGATGGAGAGATAGAGCAGCCTGTAGATGTAAAAGCTCCTATCATTCAGGAACAGCCTGTAGATAACAGTTGTAACGTGGGAGAAAAAGTGACTTTAAAAGTAACTGCAGAATCTGCAGATAAGGGAACTTTAAGTTATCAATGGTATTCTAATACAGAAAACAGCATCAAGGGAGCTGCTGAAATTAGTGGAGCAATAAAGGAAAGTTATGATGTGCCTACAAATAAAGCAGGAACTACTTATTATTTCTGTAAAGTAACAAATACAAATAATCAAGTAACAGGTACAAAAACAGCATCTATAGAATCCAAGATTGCAAAAGTAGTAGTTACAAAACAGCAAGAGGTTGTAAAAGTAGATGCAAAAGCTCCTATAGTTCAGAAACAACCTGTAGACACCAGTTGTAAGGTGGGAGAAAAAGTAACCTTAAAAGTAACAGCAGAATCTGCAGATAAGGGAACTTTAAGTTATCAATGGTATTCTAATACAGAAAACAGCATCAAGGGAGCTGCTGAAATTAGTGGAGCAATAAAGGAAAGTTATGATGTGCCTACAAATAAAGCAGGAACTACTTATTATTTCTGTAAAGTAACAAATACAAATAATCAAGTAACAGGTACAAAAACAGCATCTATAGAATCCAAGATTGCAAAAGTAGTAGTTACAAAACAGCAAGAGGTTGTAAAAGTAGATGCAAAGACGCCTGTAATTACCAAAAATCCTGTTGGAAGCACTTGTAAATATAAGGGAAAGATAACACTAAAAGTAACTGCAAAATCCGCAGACAAAGGAACCTTAAGTTATCAGTGGTATTCTAATACAAAAAATAGTACAAAAGGAGCAAAAGCAGTTAGCAAAGCAACCAAAGCTAGTTATAGTGTTCCGACAACGAAAGCAGGAACTATTTATTATTTCTGTAAAGTAACAAATACAAATCGTAAAGCAACAGGGATAAAGAAAGCATCTGTAAATTCCAAGATTGCAAAGGTTATCGTTAAAAAAGCAGAGAACCCAATTACAAATGTATCTAAATACAGCAAAGTGATTGGAAGTAAAGTTACCTTAAAGCCTCAAGGAAAAGCTACCTACAAGAGTGCGAATAAAAAGGTGGCAACTGTAACGAAAAAAGGAGTAGTAACCTTTAAAGGATTTGGAAAGACCACTATTACAGTAAATGCAAAAGGCAATGCAAATTACAAAGCTGCAACGAAAAAGATTACAATTGAAGTAATCCCCAAAACAGTAAAAATAAATTCTTTCCAATCTAAAAAATCTAAGACAGCAATTGTAAAATGGAAAAAAGATACAAAAGTAACTGGTTATAAGATTCAATATGCAACGAACAGCAAATTTAAAAAGGGAAAAAATGTAACTATAAAAAAGAATCATATAACATCTACTACTTTGAAGAAATTAACTGGTAATAAGAAGTATTATGTGCGTATACGTTCTTACAAAAAGGTAGATAAGAAAACAACAGTATATAGTAGTTGGAGTAAAGTAAAAAATGTGAAAGTAAAAAAATAGGTGATAGAGATTTATGTAGCATTTTTGCTGTGGAGTAAAATAAAAAACTCTTCTTTTAGAATTTTTCTAAGAGAAGAGTTTTTTATGATATAGGAAATCGGAATTTCCTATATGACAAAATAAATATGCTCAAGATCTTTCTACACGTCTTTTCGGTCGTTGTCTAATAAGTGCTAGTGGCACTTGGCAACCCAGTCAAGCGAGGGTACTCGCGCAAGGGGGAATATGTCGCTAGGACTGTACTGGGCACGGCAAAGTTTTCGCTACATTTCAGTCAACACAAAACAGACATTCACTGGATGTTTCATGCTCCTTTATTCTTAATTTATGATAATAGAAAGTTTACAAAGCGTGTTTTCTATTATTTAAGTTAGGGTAAAAATAAAGATAAAAAAATTTACTAAAAATGTTTATTGTAAATAGAATTTAGTTAAAATTCATAAAAATAAGATTGATTATCGTATTATAAGATATGTTTTTGGCGTTATTCTTAGATATATTTGCTAAAAAATAAAATTTTAGTAAAATATAGTTGAAAATTTTACTAAAAAGATTATAATAATATAGGAAAAACAAATATATATATGGTATATATAAATACCATTCTATCAAGTATGGAGGATTTATTATGGAAAAAGAAAAAAAGAGAAAATTGCGAAAATTTTCATCTAGAATGCTTGCAGGAGTTCTAAGTGCAACCATGTTAGTTCCAGCGACACCTTTATGGGCAGCTCCGCAAGCAAACTTCACAACAGCTTCCATAACAAAAGAAGCTAGTACAGATTCTGAAGTGACAATTAATACTTGTGATCCAGTTTATACAGTTAGTGGTGTAAATCCAATTTTACCTAACACAGTGAAAGTAACTACGACCTCAGGAGAAGAGGAAAGAGAAGTTACTTGGAATTTAGAAGAAGCAAATTTTTCTAAAATTGGTAAAGTTACCAGGTTATACTTGGGGGTGTGATGAAGATACAGAAAATTCTATTGTAGTAAAGAAAGCTTCTAATGCAACTGATATTGGAGATAGTTTTATTTATATGTCTACAGATGCAGTTTATGATAAGGAAAAAAGTATACTTGGATATACTTTTGATGTTCCAACATTAGATAATATGGAAGGAATTGAGCCAAATACTTATGAGGTAACAGTTGCTTTTAAGCAGGATTGGGGAAATAAAAATGTAAATATTCTTTTGGAAGGCAGAACAGTTGCCACAGATGTATCCTTTGGGAAAAATGAATGGGTATCCAAAACCTTTACTACTCAAGTAACAGATGGAAAATTAAACGTACAAGTGAAAAATCCAAGAAGAAAAAGTCAGGATGATGACCCCATACTGAATTATATTAAGGTTCGTGCAGTAAAACATACAGAGCCAGAAATTATTACATATGATTCTATCAGTGGTGTGGCAGGCGCACCTTTGTATGACACAGATGGAAAATTGATTCAAGCACATGGTGGACAAATTCAGAAACTTACAATAGATGGAGTGGAAAAATGGTACTGGATTGGAGAAGATAAAACATATGATTATCGTCCTTGTGGTGGGATTCATATGTATAGTTCCACAGATTTATACAATTGGACAGATGAAGGCGTTGTATTAAAAACAATGGAATCTATGGAAGAATTTACAGAGGATGATTATTTTAAAAATTTGTATGGGAACCTTACACAAGAAGAAAAAGAGGCAGTTTTTATAGACTTAGATAGAAATAATTGTGTAATGGAACGTCCCAAAATGCTTTACAATGAAAAAACAAAGAAATATGTCATCTGGTTCCATGCAGATGGACGTACTCCAAATAGTGATTCTGATTATGGAAAAGCGAAGGCTGGAATCGCTGTTAGTGATAGTCCAGCAGGACCCTTTCAATTGTTAGGTAGTTATAAATTAAATTACCATAATGACCCAGATGGAGATTATAGTTATGATGGATGGGAAGGAAGAGGTTCTGTCCGTGATATGAATCTATTTAAAGATGAAGATGGAACAGCCTATGTAATTTATTCTTCAGAAGGAAATCTTACCACTTATATCTCCAAATTAAATGAAGATTATACAGGACTTGCAGTGGACAGAGATGAAGCCGAAGAAGGCGTTGACTTTGTAAGAGCTTTTGAAAAATGGTCTAGAGAAGCTCCAGCAATGTTTAAGTATAAAGATAAATATTATATTATCAATTCAGGGTGTACTGGGTGGAGTCCTAACCCAGCCAAATATGCAGTAGCAGATAGTCCAATGGGACCTTGGACTGATATGGGAGATCCTTGTACAGATTCTGGAAAAGACACAACTTATGATACACAAAGTACCTGTGTAATTCCAGTAGACCCCGAAAATGGACTTTATGTTTATATGGGAGATAGATGGAATGCAGGAGATTTGCGCAATTCCAGATATGTCTGGCTTCCAGTAGAATTTCAGGAAGAGAATAAAATTGCAATTAGAAGGTATGAAAATTGAAAATTAGAAGATTTTATACTTCCAGTACGAGTAGATAAAACAGAATTAAACAAGGCAATTAAAGCAGCAGAAGCTTTAAAAGAAAAAGATTATACCAAAGAGAGCTGGAAAAACTTTCAGACAGCTTTAAATGCAGCAAAGGAAATAGCAGCAAAGGAAGCAGCCACACAGGAAAGTGTAAATACAGCACTGAAAAACTTAAATGCTGCAAAAACAGCTTTAAAGAAAGTAGAAGTTCCAGTACCAACTATTAAGGTAAAGAAAATAACAATCAGTGGAACAGTAAAGAAACTTGCAAAGGGAAAAACTGCCAAATTAACTGCGAAAGTTAGCCCTACAAATGCAACAAATAAGACTTTACAATGGACTTCTTCTAATCCTAAGATAGCAAAAGTAAATTCTAAGGGTGTGGTAACAGGACTAAAAAAAGGAACCGTAACCATTACTGCTGCTGCAAAAGATGGTTCAAGAAAAAAAGGAAGTTATAAGATTACAATTGTAGATCATGTTGTAAAGAAAATCTCTTTAAAGAGTGATACAAAAGGAATTGCAGCAGGCAAGAAAGTAACAGTAAAGGCAACAATACAGACCAGTGGAAAAACGGCAAATAAGACTTTAAGCTGGAGTAGCTCCAATACAAAATATGCAACTGTAACTTCTAAAGGTGTAGTAACTACCAAGAAAGCTGGAGCTGGTAAAACAGTTACCATTACAGCAAAAGCTACCGATGGAAGTGGCAAATCAGCAAAGATTAAAATTAAGATTGTAAAACATGTGGTTCAAAAAATTAAATTAAAGTGTAGTAAGAAAACAATTGTGGCTGGAAAAAAAGCAACGATAAAAGCAACTGTAAAAACCAGTGGAAAGACAGCAAATAAGACCTTAAGTTGGAGTAGCTCCAATAAAAAGTATGCAACTGTAACTTCCAAAGGTGTAGTAACTACCAAGAAAGCTGGAAAAGGAAAAACAGTGACTATTACAGCAAAAGCAACTGATGGAAGTGGCAAAAAGGCAACGATAAAATTAAAAATAAAAAAATAATTTGGTAGTTTATATTACTAGATTTAAAGAGGCTGTGATATTAAGTTAATAACATACAAGATATGGTATTTTGAATTTTCAAGTCTTGTATTAGGTTTTCTTAATATCATAGCCTCTTTAAAAATTTTATTTAATCATTAGTTTATTTAAGTTATTATTTTTTCTATTCTAAATCTTGAATATTTGAAAAAGTTATCAATTACTATCTAGTAGAATATTCATTCAAAATGTTACGTTTCATATCAAATAGTTCATCTGATAAATCAACATATACTTCATGAGGATTCACAAAACGTTTTGTTTCATTCCAAAGCGTTTCTTTTTCTTGGTCACAGTATTTTTGAATTTCCATAACTTTAGGAGAATGATAAACACAAGTTCCTTTTTGGAATACTTGTATCAATAGTTCCCGCATAGTATAAGTGCCGCCTTTTAAAGTGGTTTTTTTCCAAGTTTCTAAGGGATCAAACAGTCTAAGATCTTTTTTTGGATCAAAAGTTTCACCAACAAGACAAATATAATCTGCTTTGATTTTGCCAGAATCCTTTTCATAAATGCGATAAATAGTTTTATTTCCAGGATTTGTTACTTTTTCTGTATTTTCAGAAAGCTTGATTTTGGGAAGAAAGGTACCTGTTTCATCTTGAATTGCTGCTAATTTATATACACCGCCAAACGCAGGACAATCTTTGGAAGTTATCAGGTTTGTTCCTACCCCCCAAGAGGTAATTTTTGCACCTTGCGCTTTTAGATTTTCAATTAGGTATTCATCTAAATCATTGGAAGCAGAAATCACTGCGTCAGGAAATCCTGCCGCATCTAACATTCTTCGGACAATTTTAGAAAGATAGGCAAGGTCTCCACTGTCCATGCGGATCCCATAGAAAGTAAGAGGAATACCAGCATCTCTCATTTCTGTAAATACTCGTATGGCATTTGGAATACCAGATTTTAAAGTGTCATAAGTATCTACCAAAAGGATGCAAGCAGAAGGATAAAGTTCAGCATATGTTTTGAAAGCTGTGTATTCATCTGGAAAACTCATAATCCAACTATGCGCATGAGTACCTTTTACAGGTACATCAAATATTTGTCCACAAAGGACATTAGAAGTGCCACAACAGCCGCCAATAATAGCAGCTCTTGCACCATAAATACCAGCATCTGGTCCTTGTGCACGGCGTAAGCCAAATTCCATAACCCCATCTCCATCAGCAGCATAACAAACTCTTGCAGCTTTTGTGGCAATTAGACTTTGGTGATTTAAAATATTTAAAATAGCAGTTTCTATTAACTGTGCTTCCATAATAGGAGCAATTACTTTCACCAAAGGTTCTCGGGGAAAAATAACAGTGCCTTCTGGAATAGCATAAATATCTCCAGAAAATCGGAAAGTGCTAAGATATTCTAAAAAGTCTTCCTCAAATATTTCCAATTCTCTTAAATAGGAAATATCTTCTTTGGAAAAATGTAAATTTTCTATATAATCAATAATTTGTTCTAGACCAGCACAAATGGCATAACCACCATTAGAAGGATTTGTTCTGTAAAAGGCATCAAATACAACTGTTTCATGATTTCCACTTTTAAAATAACCTTGCATCATCGTAAGTTCATAGAGATCTGTTAATAATGTTAAATTTAAAGTATTCATAAGCTACTCCTTTTCTGTGTATCCTGATTGTTTTATATCAGTAGTTTTGATTTGTGTCTTGTAACGAGAGGGATAGAATTATTCTTAAATCAAAGTATAACATATTTTTTTGAAAGAATGTGATTTATTTGTGTTTTGTAGCCTGTAAGTCTTTCCATTTGAAAGAAAGTGTGCTATTCTTAATAATTATTGTGAAAAGTTTTTTATTTTATAGGAAATTCTTACAGATTTCTTATTAAAAAGTAAAAAGACTTTATGATTCAATACTCAAAAAAGAGAGGTAAAAAGATTTATGAAGAAAAAAATAGTAGTATTATTGGCGGCAGTATGTGTAGTTACTTTATTAGGTGGCTGTGGAACAGAAAAAAATAATAACACACAAAAGAGCAATACAGAGACAGAAAATAAAAATACAAATTCAAATTCAGAAGAAAAATCGGGTAATACAACAGAAATAACATATAATGTGGATGATTATGTGGAATTAGGAGAATATAAAGGCTTAGAGATTACACTTGGCTCCTATGATGTTACAGAGGAAGATGTGAAAAATCAGATAAATAGTATAGTGTTGTCTTATCCAGCTTATGAAGATACAGATAAAAAAGAAGTAGAAAATGGAGATTTTGTTAATATTGACTATGAAGGACTAAAAGATGGTGTAGCTTTTGATGGAGGAACTGCAAACGGTGCAATTCTTGAAATTGGTTCTGGAACTTTTATAGATGGATTTGAGGATGGATTGATTGGAAAAAAAGTGGGAGAAGAAATAAAACTTGATTTAACATTTCCAGAAAATTATCAGAATGAAGAATTAGCAGGTCAGGCAGTAGTATTTAATGTAACAGTGAATAAGATTGTAAATAAGAAAGATATGAATTATGATACCTTAACAGATAAATATGTTACAGATAATTTTTCAAATCAAGGCTATAAAAATGTAACAGAGTTCAAAGAAGGCGTTAAGGAACAGTTAGAAACAAGTAATAAAGCTACAAAAGAATCTGACACACAGAAAGCAATTAATCAGAAATTAGCAGAAACATGTAAAGTAAATGGATTTCCAGAAGGATTATTGAAGCAAAATATAGATCAATATATGGAAGATTTCCAAGCTCAATTAAAATCTGCCTATGGAATAGAATTAGCAGAATATTTACAAAGTGTCAATAGTACAGAAGAAGATTTTAATGCACAGGTAGAACAATATGTAACAGAAAGTTTGGAAAATCAATTGATACTAGAAGCAATTGCAAAAAAAGAAAAGATTGAGATAGATGAAAAAGAGTTTGATGAGTATGTGAAAGGTGTTGTTGCAGAATATAATTATGAAAGTGAGGAAGCTTTTATAAAACAATTTGGAGAAGATTATGTAAGAAGTGTTTATATCAGTGAAAACACAATGAAAATGTTAGAAGAATCAGCTAAAATTACTTATGAAGAAAAATCTACAGAAACTTCTGGTGAAGAGACAAAAGAACCAGAAACTTCAGAAGAAAATGGACAAGAGGAGGATTCTTCAAAAGAAGGAGAACAAGAGAAGGAAACTTCAGAAGAATAGAAAAAAATAAGTGGATATCATATAAGGAAGGAGAGGTTACTCGGTAGACCTACAAAAACAGCTATAAAAGGTATGTAGTTATTTTGAGTAACAAAGAGCTATGGAATTAATTAATATTAGAGATTTGTATCGCAAAAAAGAAGAGTTTTTAGAAAAAGAAATTATCATTGGTGGATGGGTAAGAAGTATTCGCAGTTCTAAGAATTTTGGATTTATTGTAGTAAATGATGGTACTTTTTTTGAGCCATTACAGGTGGTATATCATGATGGACTTTCTAATTTTGCAGAAGTAGAAAAATTAAATGTAGGAGCAGCTATTATTGTAGAAGGAAAACTGGTTCCTACTCCTCAAGCAAAACAACCTTTTGAAATTCAAGCAGATAAGATTTTGATTGAAGGAGTATCTACTCCAGACTATCCCTTGCAAAAGAAACGTCACAGTTTTGAATATTTGAGAACTATTTCTCACTTGCGTCCAAGGACAAACACTTTTGAAGCAGTATTTCGGGTACGTTCTTTGATTGCTTATGCCATCCATAAATTTTTTCAAGAGCGAGATTTTGTATATGTGCACACACCATTGATTACTGGAAGTGATTGCGAGGGCGCTGGAGAAATGTTTCAAGTAACAACTCTAGATTTAAATAATGTTCCAAAAAAGGAAGATGGAAGTGTAGATTTTACTCAAGATTTTTTTAATAAGCCCACAAATTTAACGGTAAGTGGTCAGTTAAATGGAGAAACTTATGCTATGGCATTTAAAAACATTTACACGTTTGGACCAACTTTCCGAGCAGAAAATTCAAATACTACCAGACATGCAGCGGAATTTTGGATGATTGAGCCTGAAATTGCTTTTGCAGATTTAGAGGATGATATGATTTTAGCTGAAAGTATGTTAAAATATATTATCAATTATGTGTTGGAACAAGCTCCAGAAGAAATGCAATTCTTTCATAATTTTGTGGACAAGGGTCTGCTAGAACGATTGAATCATGTAGTGAATTCTGATTTTGCTCATGTTACTTATACAGAAGCAGTAGAAATTTTAGAAAAAAATAATGATAATTTTGAATATAAAATATCTTGGGGTGGAGATTTACAGACAGAACATGAGCGTTATTTGACCGAAGAAGTATTTAAGCGCCCAGTGTTTGTAACAGATTATCCCAAAGAGATTAAAGCTTTTTATATGAAGCAAAATCCAGATGGAAAAACAGTTGCAGCAGTTGACTGCTTAGTTCCAGGAATTGGAGAAATTATTGGTGGAAGTCAAAGAGAAGATAATTATGATAAGTTATGTCAGCGAATGGATGAATTGGGATTGAATAAAGAAGATTATGGATTTTATTTGGATTTAAGAAAATATGGTTCTGCAAGACATGCAGGCTTTGGACTTGGTTTTGAGCGTTGTGTTATGTATTTGACAGGTATGACCAACATTCGTGATGTAGTACCTTTTCCAAGAACAGTAAATAACTGTGAATTATAGTAATATATTATATAAAAGTATGTTAGAATAATTAGCAATTAAAAACTCACTAACTTTCAAAATATAAAAGAAAGATAGTGAGTTTTTAATTGCTAACAGAGGTATGATATTACTTAGGTGACTGCACGTGGCGCAACAAAGCGAAC
>CAJUHG010000014.1:16391-46711 GCA_910586005.1 uncultured Lachnospiraceae bacterium
AAGTTCTTTATGAATAAAGGATTTGGGAAGTTAATATAGACTTGTCCGTTTTGTTATCATATAGGAAATTCTTACGAATTTCCTATATGATAAAATAAATATGCGCACACGTGCAAATGGAAGCTGTCACGCAGTGACTGCACGTGGCGCAACAAAGCGAACAAGTTCTTTATGAATAAAGGATTTGGGAAGTTAATATAGACTTGTCCGTTTTGTTCTTATAATATAATAAAATTAAAATTTAAACATTAGTTTTTAAGTTTTTCCATTTCTGCAATGGCATTTAAAAATATACGTTGAATAGAGAGATGAATATCTTCCCCTAATAGATGGATATTACTAGAAGGAATCATGCCACCTGCCATAGAAGGATGACCACCACCACTTCCCAA
This sequence comes from uncultured Lachnospiraceae bacterium, assembly GCA_910586005.1. Lineage (GTDB taxonomy): Bacteria > Bacillota > Clostridia > Lachnospirales > Lachnospiraceae > Petralouisia. The sequence goes on from CAJUHG010000014.1 coordinate 16,784, forward strand.
AGAACATAAGGCTTTTGCGATAAGGTTGCCAGCATGTGGACTATTTTGCTCACAGCGAATAGAAAAACGAATTCCATCTGTTTGCATTGCATAAATAATGGCAATATTTACAACATCTAATGATAAAATAAAATCAGAAATAATAGCAATTAAAGCTTGGGCACAATTAAAAGGAATATAGGCAAAGCCTGTGCCATCAAATATTTGTATATTTTGGATAGCTGCACCATATGCTTGCAAATCATTAAATTCCATTGTGTTGCGGTACATATCTGTAACAAGTTTCCAATCAGAACGTGGGAATAAAAAAGAGAACATTTCTGTATCTAATGCAGTGGTTCCACGTGTAAAATCTGCTGTGTCCATTTTAATACCATATGCTAAAGCAGCAGCACAAATAGGAGTAATAGGCGTATTTGTGCGCTGATAATAAGAAGCAATCATGGAGGCGCAAGAACCCACAGCTTGAATGTCTTGATATATATAATCATAAGAAAAGAAAATTGGATGATGGTCAATACAAGCAATTTCATCGCCTATTAAATCTGTAACATTACTATTTTTCTTTTGAGAATCAATTAGTACAATAAAATCTTGTTCTGTCATAAAAGGAAGATTATCTTTGGAATACATTGTAATTTCAAAAGTTTCTAGCATTTTTTTTGCGCTGAGACGATCAATTTTTCCATCATAACATAAGGTAGCAGAAATTTCATAATAAGCTAGAAATTGTTGAAGACCAAATGCAGCAGAAATTGCATCTGGATCTGGAAAATTGTGTGTCTGTATATAGACAGTATGATTTTTTAGAATATCTATTAAATTTAATGGATTCATAAAATACTCCCTTCTATGAAGTTTAGTACGGCTTATTGCCAATGAAATCGTGATAGGATAATTTATCTATTGTTTCTCTTCTCGCTTGATAAGATTTGCAGGAGGGCGAATCTTATCAAAATAAGAAAAAGGGTTCTGTAATTCTTGAACTGCTTTCTATTTCTTTGCAAATATATTATAATATAAATTCTGGTGAAAGAAAATAATTATATTTACTATAGCTAAAAACCATGAGCGTCACGTTTTGTGAGACTATTGGGGTTCACATGGGTGTGATATAAAACAATTGTATCAATTTATCATGTTATAAATGGAGGAAAAAGATGGAACGATGGATGGTGTCTGCCAAAAAAGCAGATTTTAAGAAAATTGCAGAACAATTTGGCATTGATCAGGTAACAGCAAGAATTATTAGAAATAGAGAAATCCTTGGAGAGAAAGCGATAGAAGAATACCTTCATGGCTCTTTAGAGCATCTTCATAATCCTAGAGCAATGAAAGATATAGAACATGCTGTCAATATTTTACAAGAAAAATTACAAAAAGGGAAAAAGATTCGAATTTTAGGAGATTATGATATAGATGGAATACAGTCCGTTTACATTTTATATTCGGCATTGCGCAAATGTAATGGCCAAGTAGATTATGCCATTCCTGACCGGATTGTAGATGGGTATGGTATTAATGAGCGATTGGTGCAACAAGCGAAAGAGGATGGAATTGATACCATTTTAACTTGTGACAATGGGATTGCTGCATTAAAAGAAATTAAATTGGCAAAAGAACTTGGAATGACAGTAATTATTACAGATCATCATGAAGTACCTTTTGAAGAGACAGAGAAGGGAAAAAAAGTATTTCAAGTTCCAATCGCAGATGCAGTGGTAAACCCAAAGCAGGAGGATTGTTCTTATCCTTTTAAAGGATTGTGCGGAGCAGCAGTAGCATTTAAATTGGTACAAGTCTTATATGAGGAAATGGGATTTCCAAAAGAAGAAGCAATGACTTACTTAGAAAATGCAGCTTTTGCAACTGTGGGAGATGTAATGGAACTAATAGGAGAAAATCGTATTTTAGTGAAGGAAGGTTTAAAAGCCTTGAACCAAACAAAGAATTATGGTATGCGCGCGCTTGCCATACGCAACCAAATAGAATTTGGAAAAATAAAATCTTATCATATTGGTTTTATATTAGGTCCCTGCCTCAATGCAAGTGGTCGTTTGGATACAGCAAAACGTGCGTTAGAGTTATTACTTGCAGAAAATGAATATCAAGCAACAACATATGCAGGAGATTTATATGATTTGAATGTAAGCCGAAAAGAGATGACAGAACAAGGAATTTTAAAAGCGAAAGAGATGGTAGAACATACAGAGTTGAAAAGGGATAAAGTATTAGTGATATATTTGCCAGATTGTCATGAAAGTCTTGCAGGAATTATTGCGGGACGTATTCGGGAACAGTATCATCGACCCGTGTTTGTGCTTACCAAAAGTGAAGAAGGAGTAAAAGGTTCTGGACGTTCTATTGAAAATTATTCTATGTATGAAGAAATGTCAAAGTGCAAAGAATTGTTTACTAAATTTGGTGGACATCCTATGGCAGCAGGTTTGTCATTACCAGAAGAACATGTGGAATTATTCCGAAGGAAATTAAATGAAAATACTAGTTTAACAGATGAGGATTTATTGGGAAAAATTGTGATAGATGTACCTATGCCAATAGATTATATTTCAAAACAGTTAATAGAAGAATTAAATTTATTAGAACCTTTTGGAAAATCCAATGAAAAACCTGTTTTTGCAGATAAAAATTTACATATTTTAGCTATAAAAGTATTTGGGAAAACAAATAACGTGTGCCGTATGCAAGTACAGAGTCAAAGTGGAATGATATTAAATGCAATTTATTTTGGAAATACAGAATTATTTTTAGAATTTTTACAACAAAAATATGGGACAAAAGCTTTAGAACTTACCAAGTTAGGGAAAGATGGTGGAATTTATGCATCTTTTGTATATTATCCAGAGATTAATAGATATAATGGAAAAGAAAGCCTACAGATAATTGTAAAGAACTACTGTTAGAAAAAGAGAAAAAGTGTTACAATATGAAGTAAATGGAGAAACTTTATAATTTTTAACTTGTATATCAAATTTTGTGTTTTTACAATCGTCTATGGGTAAGTACAGAAGAAAGGGGAAACCATATGTTTGGAATGAATAAAAAACAGGAAGAATTGGAACAAGAACTGCTTTCCAGACAGTCAGAGGCAGAACAATATTTGAAAAAGTTGACAGAAGCAATAAATAAAATGCAATTTATGCATAAAGAAAATGAAACAGAAATTACTGTTATGGAAGAAGAACAAACAGAATTAAATACACATTGGAAAGAACTTTTAGAAATAGTAACAGAGACAGCGAAAGAGGCAGTAGAACAGAAAGAAAAAAATCAAGATTTAAAGAAGCAGGTAGGGCAACTTACAGATCATGCAGATAAATCAGAGGGAAGTTTTCAAAGATCTGTAGAGGGGATTCGTAGACGTGAAGAAGAACTACTTGAGATGATAGGGCAGGGAAAAAATCTTACTTCACCAGAAGAAGTATTAAATTTAGCCGCAACTGGAATGAGAGAGGAAATGGATGAGATATGTCAGTGTATCAATGAAATGGAAGAAACAGAGAAAAAAATGGGTGTACTTTCTTTAAATGCGGCAATTGAAGCAGGAAGAATAGGGGAACCTGGAAGAAAGTTTGTGGAAGCAGCAGAAAATGTGCGAGATTTATCTGGAAAATACCATCAGTCGGCAACTTTTATTGCAGAAAAGATGAAAAATATGGAGCGAAGATTAGAAGAAGTAGAAGTGCAAATTATATATTTAGCACAGATTTGGAAAGATCATAATGCCAGATTAGAAAGATCTGCAGAGGGATTTTCTGTGTATGCTTCTAGATTAGAGGAAACAGAAACACGGAGTTTGGTTTCTCAAATGCAAACTGTGTCTAGAGAGTTAGAACGTTCTATTCATAATGGAGAAAATGCCATGAATCAATATGAAAAAGCAAAAAATATTGTAAATCAATTAGATAAGAATTTTATACAACAGCAGGAAATTTTAAAAAAGATACGTGGAAAATCTAATGAAGTAGAAGAATGGCTTCAAATAATAACAAAAGAAATAACCCCTAAAAAAGCATAAAAGTGATAGAAGAGTAATTCCCAATAATGGGAAAAGAAATAATTTCTAAAAAGGATATCAACTGGGGTATCCCAGAATGGACATATAGCCATTTCACAAGAGATAAAAGTAGTAGAAGAGTGATTTTAAGCAGGGAATATTTTTTAAGAAGTATAACATGCGGAAAGGATATGAGATATGAAAAAGCGTACTTTTAAATTTTTATCTGCAGATAAAAGCACAAAAATCCATGCAGTAAAATGGGAACCAGAGGAAGGGAAGATAAAAGCAATTTTACAGATTAGTCATGGTATGGTAGAATATGTGGAACGATATGATGAATTTGCAAAATATTTAACGCAGCAGGGAATTCTTGTAGTAGGAAATGATCATTTAGGACATGGAGAATCTGTAAAATCTCAAGAATTATGGGGATATTTTGCACCGAACAATGGGAGTAATATAGTAATAAAAGATTTAAATCGATTACGTGCAATTATACAAAAAGAATATCCTGAAATTCCTTATTTTATGCTTGGACATAGTATGGGTTCCTTTCTTCTTAGAAAATATTTGTCAATCTATGGGGTGGGTCTACAGGGTGCGATTATTATGGGAACTGGAACACAACCAGATGCTGCAGTTAAATTTGGAAAAGTTGTATGTAAGTTTTTGGCAATATTTAGAGGTTGGAAATATCGCAGCAGATTTATAAATCGGCTTGCGTTTGCTGGAAATGACAAAAGATTTAGAAAAGAGAATTTATCCCATTCTTTTCTTACAAAAGATAAAAAGATTATAGATGCATATAACAAAGAGCCAAAATGTAATTTTATATTTACCTTAAATGGATTTTATAACTTGTTTGATACCATTCATTATATTAATCAATCCCAGAATATCAATGCGATTCCTAAGAATCTACCTCTTTTTTTAGTATCAGGGGAAGAAGATCCTGTGGGAAATTATGGAGTGGGTGTGAAAACTGCTTATGAGGCTTATAAACGAGCTGGTATAAAAGATATTAATTGGAAACTTTATCCTACAGACCGTCATGAGATATTAAATGAAACAGATAAAGATAAAGTATATAAAGATATTTATCAATGGATAGAGGAAAGAATCTAAAGATATTGATCATCTATAGACAATACTGTCTATCAAAGAAGTATGGAAATGATAAAAAGTGTTCTAAAAATTAAGAAAGGAGAAGCTACTAGGGAAAAGTGAGAATTTATCCTTTTGAGTGGCAAATAGCTATGAGAAAGCACAGAAAACACATAATAGGCCTGTTGTTGGCATGTATGATTATTTTGTATTCACCAATACAGGCATGGGCACAGACAGATGAAAAAAATGCTTTTGATGAGACTATAGAAGAGGATAATTGGGTAGAACCTTCAAAAGATGAGAAACAAGTTGAGCCTTATCATGAAGAAGGAGAAGTTACAGAACCTATAACGAAAGAAGATAAACCATATCTTGCCTTGGGTGCAAATCTAACTCCTGACCAGCGCAAGACAGTACTAGAACTTTTGGGAATTAATCCAACAGAACTTTCAGATTATGATGTAATTTATATTACGAATGAGGAAGAACATGCATATCTAGGAGAGTATGTAGTTTCCAATAAGATTGGAACCAGAGCCTTATCTTCTGTGCTGATTGTAAAAAGAGAAAAAGGAAATGGAATTAATATTACTACTAAAAATATTTCTTATTGTACAATTGGTATGTATAAAAATGCATTAATTACAGCTGGTATTACAGATGCTGATATTATTGTAGCAGGACCACTCCCAATATCAGGAACAGCAGCACTTGTGGGAGCGATGAAGGCATATTCAGATATGACTGGAGATGCAGTTTCTGAAAATAGTATGGATACTGCATTAAATGAATTAGTATTGACAGGAGAAATTTCAGAATCGGTAGGAGATTCTGAAAAGGCAGAAGAATTAGTTGCTTATTTAAAACAAGAAGTTATTGAAAAAAAGCTAGAATCAGAAAAAGAAATCAAAGATGTGATAGATACCGCTTGTAGACAATTTGATGTTACATTAGAAGAAAATGAAACCGCAGAATTGACCAATTTACTTCAGAAAATTGGAGATTTGGATTTAGATTTGGATTCTATCAAAAGCCAAGCAGAGGCTTTGTATGAGAAACTTTCTAATTTGGATACACAAAGTATTTTTGATAAAGTAGCAGGATTTTTCCGTTCTATCATAGACTTTTTTAAAGGACTGTTTTCTTAAATAATAAAATAGATTTAAAATATAAATGAAAGAGTATTATTTTTTGAAAGTAATTTTATCTATAGATTGTTATTATATGTAGGAATTAAGTTTAATATCTAAATAAAGTGTATAAGGAAAATGTAATGAATGAAAATCAAATATTTTTGGAGGATGAATCTGATAAACAAATATCTTTAGAAGAAGTATGTGAAATTCTTTCTATATCAACCGCTACAGCAAAAAATTGGATACGACTTAAAAGACTTATCCCAACGGATGATGGTGCAAATTTTAGTAAGCAATATATCATTAATCTTTATAAAAAAATTAAATTTGGTGAGGATACTCATTTAAAAAGTAGGCGTAATAAAAAGTTAGTCAATGGAAAAACTTTGTATAAAGATTACATAAGCAATTCTCATAATCAAAAAGTGGTCAAACATATCCTATCATTAAATAAAAATATTACAGAAGAAGAACTTAGAATGATATTGGCTAATTTTGCAATTCAACTATATTATCAAAGTTATGGTATAGATAATTGTAATTGCAATACACTTCTTGAATATATTTCACTTAATAATGATGATACGTTTTATTCACTTATTATTGATTTGCTTGGAGAAGATGTAATTGCTAAAATTCCAACCAGTAATTTAGATGCGTTTTTAGATAATAGTTTGTCATTTGTTCCTACAGAAGATACATTGGGATTTGTATATATTTCTTTGAGAGATTTAAGTCAAAGAAAAGCATCTGGTGCCTACTATACACCAGCACAAACAATTTCTATTTTAATAGAACGTTTGTGTGAATGTGTAAATCTTTCTGATAAAACATTTTGTGATCCATGTTGTGGAACTGGTAATTTCTTAATTGGACTTATTAATAAAGGCGTATCAGCAAATCATATATATGGTCAGGATATAGATGAAATTAGTATACAAATAGCTCGTATTAATCTCTTTTTATTATATCCTCAGGTTACAAAAGATGAATTGTATTCTCATTTGATTTGTGATAATACATTGAAAAATACATTTATAAATAAATTTGATATTGTTTTAGGAAATCCTCCGTGGGGATGTGAATTTTCCAAAGATGAAACAGAATATCTTGCTTTAAATTACATTTCCGCGAAAGCAAAAGGTATAGAATCATTTGATATTTTTATTGAAAAGGCGCTTTCTATGTTAGAACACAATGGCATTTTGGCTTTTGTTTTACCAGAATCCATCTTAAGTGTAACTTCTCATTTAGAAACTAGAAAATTGTTGATGGAAAAATGTTCTTTTTATTTTGTGTCATATTTGGGAAATGTTTTTTCAGGTGTACAGTGTCCTGCCATTATTTTAGGTGCAACGTTTGATTGCTTAGGGAATACTGTCGGGTGTAAGGTGACTATTGGCAAAAATAAATTTACAATTATGCAGCAACGCTCCTTTGAAAATGGAACTTTAGCATTTCACATTTCTGATGAGGAAAATAAATGTCTTTTTGCAATTTCATCGATCCATGATGTGGCATATTTACATGGAAATGCCAAGTTTGCACTTGGTATTGTAACTGGTAACAACAAGAAATATGTTAGTAATGAAAAAGCACAAGGGTATGAAATCGTGTTGAAAGGGAGCGATATTCTGAGATATGGTAGGAGAAAACCTAGCAATTATATTTATTTTTCTCCCCAATTATTCCAACAAGTTGCGCCTACTGAAATATATAGAGCCAAAGAAAAATTGTTGTATCGTTTTATAAGTGAAGTTCCTGTATTTACTTATGATAATGAACAAACACTTTCGTTGAATAGTTGTAATATTGTGATACCACAAATTAAAGACCTTCAGATAAAGTATGTTTTAGCTATCTTAAATTCAAGTGTTGTTGCATATTTTATTTCAAAAAAATTCAATTCAGTAAAATTGTTGCGGTCTCACATTGAGCAAATACCGATTCCTATTGTTTCAACTGAAATTCAGGAAATCATTGTGAAAGAAGTAGATTGTATTATAAAATCCAAAGAAAATATTATTAATCAATACAAAGCGTTAGATGATCAAATTATGGATTTGTATGGTTTAGATAAACGATGTCAGGAAATTATCAAAGATGCTTTATCAGACAAGAATTTGTTTCTTACCTGATAGCAAACTTTAAATAATTAAAGAGTAGTTTTTTGTTTTATTCTTTGAACTATTCCATGAATTGTCCCACTAAGATGAAATAATTCCTCACTATTTTGAAAATATTTTTCTAAAAATACTTTTGTTGCATTTTGTAAATAATGCTAGATATCTTCTATACTATTTTTTAGAAACATTTCTTTTGTTTTAGTATAATCTGTTTCATAAAATGTTTGTTCTGAGAAATGTTTTTCTGTTAACAAATATTCTATAAAAGCCGTAAAAACAATTTCACAAATATTTTCTATCATATCCTCATGAATAGGATTGTATTTGGATAAAACTTTGAAACAAATTATGATTTTCATAATACACAAAATCAGGTAAGATTTTATGATATAAATCTAAGGATAGTTTTGCTTTTTTTCAACACAAGTTACACCTATATCATAGGCCTGTTGTGCGGAAAGTTTATTTGTTGAGACTAAAGAATTATGTTCTGATAATTCCATTTCCTTCTAAAGTTTGATATCCACGGTATCCTGCTCGAACCGCCTGAGAAAATAATTGAGGCAGGTTCCTTCTAAGTAGGATAAATCTCCAAAACATATAATTATTTTAAACAATAAAATCAGAATCACAACATACATAAATAATTGTTAATTCATTTTGTTGTTGAAATAAAGTAAGCCAATTGTTTTCCATCAATCTTCCCCCCCTTATTTTTTTAATAGAACTTTTAATCGGTTTTCTTCATTGAATCCTACAAGAATATCATGATTTGCTTCTGCAAGATAATCTATAATTCCATCAATATCAGACTTCATATTTTTAGGACAATGCACATGTAAATGTTTGTTTGCAATAATATGCAAAGTATAAGAAATACTGAAATGATACCATAAAATTTTGTGTAATGTAGAATGTTTGTAAATCCATACCATTTCTTGAATTGGGATAATAGCAGCTCCATAGTTAGCAAGCACAATAAAGTAATGTTCTGTAATAAACATATCTTCTGTGGCAAGCTGAGGCAAAGTATTAAGTTCTGTTTCCGCCTGTACAAGCAATTCTTTTGCTTTTCCAAATCGTCTTAACTGACGGCAAAACGGAGAAAGTACTGGAAATCTAATATAAGTTATATTTAAAAGAATCCTAAATAAGGCATAAGCACCTGTAAAAAAATAGAGAAACATAAGTAATGCACTAAAATGGGGTTTAAAAGCTGGTTCACTGATAAAATAAGGATTGATACTATTGGAAATATCATTTACTGTCCAATTCAAATCTTTTGCCAAGTGTTCTAATAAAGTATGAAAAGCCTGATTTCCTTTTAAGATTTTACCTCTAATATGAACTGATTCTATAACTGGTAAGCCCTCTTCACAAGTAGAAGGGGATAAAAGGATAAGGATACATTGTTGATTTTGTAAGGTGTAGTAGTAATAACCCATAGTTTGTCCTAGAAAGGTATTAGTATATCCTGTAAAATATAAATCTTTTAGAGTTGTTTCTATATAAGAAGAAGGATAATTTTTATAAGTGCTTAAATCCTCTGAACTAGAAAATACTTGTGGAAATAAAATATCATATAAAGGAAGGATTAACCACATAAGAGTGAGAACCAATAGATAAAGAATAGGGGAAATCAGACGCCGCCGGTATACACTTTGAATGTGTCTGGAAATGTAATGATCATAATTTTTACTCATAAAGGCTCCTTGCTAGTGTACTTGATGTGAGCTGTTTGGCGATACAGTAAAAATAGTATACGTTTTTTTGGAAAAATAATCAAGATAAAAAATATAAGATTTTTTGAAAATTGTAACAGTTCCGTTATATCCTATCTGATAGGCGAATCCTGCTTGCAAGAAAGAACAGAGAAGAATAAAATGTGTATGACAGAAATCTTGATTTTTATTAGCAAAGTTGGTAGTATTAATTGGAATATGGAGGTATATAGAATGGAAGCATATACAGGATTTGCCCAAGTTTATGATTTATTTATGGATAATGTACCTTATCAGGAATGGAGTCAGTATATCATTCGTCTGCTACAAGAATATAAGATAGAAGAAGGGCTTGTATTAGAATTGGGGTGTGGTACAGGAAAAATGACAAGGCTTCTTTCTAAGGCAGGCTATGATATGATTGGTGTAGATAATTCAGAAGAAATGCTACAAATTGCAGAAGAAGCCTCTTGGAATTTTAAGGAAAAAGATGGACAATCTACAAAAGATATTTTATATTTACTGCAAGATATGCGCGAATTTGAACTGTATGGAACAGTACGAGCAGTAATTAGTGTCTGTGATTCTATAAATTATATTTTAGAAGAAGAAGAATTATTGCAAGTTTTTCAACTAGTAAATAATTATTTAGATCCAGAAGGAATTTTTATTTTTGATATCAATACGATTTATAAATACAAGGAGATATTAGGAGAAAGAGTGATATGTGAGAATCGCGAAGAAGGCAGCTTTATTTGGGAAAACTATTATGATAAAAAGGAAAATATCAATCAATATGATTTAACCATTTATGTACAAGAAAAAAATCATAAAATAGATGGAAAGAAATATTATCAAAGATATGAGGAGACACATTTTCAACGTGGATATGAGATAGAACAGATAAAGGAATTATTAGAACGAGCAGGTATGGAATTTTTAGCAGTCTTTGATGCTTGTTCTTATAAAGAGGTAGAAGAAAACAGTGAACGTGTGTATATAATTGCAAGAGAACAGGGAAAAATTATAAAAAGGAAAGCCTAAAAAATAACATAACAGGAAAAATAAAACCTAAGAAATAATATAAAAAAGGAAAACCTAAAAAATAACACAACAGGAAGAAATAAAACCTAAGAAATACATAGAACAGAAAATTCAGGAGAAAAATATGAAAGATTATATTATAAGAGCAACTGCCGCAAATAATCAGATTCGTGCATTTGCTATAACTTCCAGAAATTTAGTGGAACAAGCAAGAGTGTATCATAATACAAGCCCTATTATTACTGCAGCTTTGGGAAGACTTTTAACAGGTGGAGCCATGATGGGCATTATGATGAAAGGAAAACAAGATGTATTGACTTTACAAATTAAATGTTCTGGTATGGCAAAAGGAATGACAGTGACAGCAGACAGCAATGGAAATGTAAAAGGATATCCTCAAGTACCAGATGTAATGCTTCCACCCAATGCAAAAGGAAAATTGGATGTTGGTGGAGCTTTAGGAAATGGTATTTTAAGTGTGATAAAAGATATGGGATTAAAAGAACCATATGTGGGACAAGTAGCTTTGCAAACTTCTGAGATTGCAGAAGATTTAACATACTATTTTGCCACTTCTGAGCAAGTACCTTCTGCAGTTGGGTTGGGAGTATTGATGAATAAAAATAATACAGTAAAGCAAGCAGGTGGATTTATTCTTCAACTTATGCCTTTGATAGAAGAAGAAATTGTTTCAGCTTTAGAGAAAAAAATTGCAGAAGTAACATCTGTGACAGAACTTTTGGAGCAAGGAGTAATACCAGAGACTTTGTTAGAACAGGTATTAGGAGAATTTGGTGTAGAAATAACAGAGAAGATACCAGTACAATATCAATGTGATTGTTCTAGAGAACGTGTTACAAAAGCAATTATTAGCATTGGAGCAAAAGATATAAAAGAGATGATAGAGGAGCATAAGCCAATTGAGGTAAATTGTCAGTTCTGTGACAAACATTATATTTTTACACCAGAAGATTTGAAGAAATTATTATGATAAATAAATTATTATAATGATTAGAAAGGAGTAACCCATGAAAGATGGCTTTATAAAAGTAGCAGCAGTAACCCCAAAAATTAGGGTAGCTGACCCAATGTATAATAAACAAGTAATAATAGAAAAGATAGAAGAAGCAGAAAGACAAAGAGCAGTAATAGTAGTATTTCCAGAATTGTGTATTACAGGATATACTTGCGGAGATTTATTTTTGATGGAACCTCTACTAGAACAAGCCCAAAAGGCATTATTAGAAATTATGGCAGAAACCAATGGAAAAAATATGCTAATTTTTGTTGGATTGCCTTTGGCTTGGGAGGGCAGGTTATATAATGTGGCTGCTGTTTTAGGAAATGGTAGTATCTTAGGATTTGTACCCAAAGTGTGTATCGCTAATTACAATGAATTTTATGAAGCACGTTATTTTACACCTGGAATGGAAGAAGCAATTGAGATTCTTTTGACAAATGGCAGAAAAGTTCCTATGGGAAGTCATTTACTGTTTTATCCTGATTGTATGCCAGATATGAAAATTGGAGTGGAAATTTGTGAAGATTTATGGGCGCCAAATCCACCCAGTATTTCTCATGCATTGGCAGGTGCGAATTTAATTGTAAATCTTTCTGCAAGTGATGAGATAACTGGAAAAGATCGTTATCGCAAAAATTTGGTAGAAGGACAGTCGGCAAGACTCCTTTGTGGATATATTTATGCCAGTGCGGGAGAAGGAGAATCTACCCAAGATGTGGTATACTCTGGACATAATATGATTGCAGAAAATGGAATTTTGTTGGCAGAAGCAGAACGTTTTATAAATCAATCTATTTATGGAGAAATTGATATTCAAAAATTAAATGGACAGCGTAGAAGGATGTCAACCTTTGTTGGAAAAAAGAAGAATTATCAGGAAATTTCATTTCATTTGAAAAAAGAACTAACAGAACTTACTAGAACAATAGTTTCTTCTCCCTTTGTTCCTAGAGAATTGGGAGAACGTCAGAAACGGTGTGAAGAAATACTTTCCATCCAGTCTATGGGATTAAAAAAACGACTAGAGCATACAGCTTGTACTCATGCAGTAATTGGGATTTCGGGTGGTTTGGATTCTACATTAGCATTATTGGTGACAGTACGTGCGTTTGATTTGCTGGGATATGACAGAAAAGGGATACATGCAGTTACTATGCCAGGTTTTGGCACTACAGACAGAACCTATGACAATGCAGTAAATCTTATTAGATGTCTAGGCGTGAATTTTAAAGAAGTAAATATTAAAGATGCAGTGAAGATACATTTTCGTGATATTAATCAGGAAGAAAGCAAACATGATGTAACTTATGAGAATGCACAAGCGAGAGAACGTACACAAATTTTAATGGATATAGCAAATAAGGAAAATGGAATGGTAATTGGTACAGGAGATATGTCAGAGCTTGCACTTGGATGGGCAACTTACAATGGAGATCATATGTCTATGTATGGGGTCAATGCTTCTGTACCAAAGACGTTAGTGCGCCATCTTGTTCAGTATTATGCAGATACTTGTAAGGACTATACACTAGAAAAAATTCTTCTGGATGTGTTAGATACTCCGGTAAGTCCAGAATTATTGCCTCCTGAGAATGGAAAAATTTCTCAAAAGACAGAGGATATTGTAGGACCTTATGAACTACATGATTTCTTTTTGTATCATATGCTTCGCTCAGGTTTTGGTCCCCAAAAGATATTCCGTTTGGCAGTATATGCTTTTAAGATAGAAGAAACAGAAATTTTAAAATGGTTGAAGGTTTTTGTAAGAAGATTTTTCTCTCAACAATTTAAACGCTCTTGTCTACCAGATGGGCCAAAAGTAGGTACAGTTGCAATTTCACCTAGAGGAGATTTGCGCATGCCAAGTGATGCCAGTGGAGCGGTATGGATGGCACAGATAGAGGAATTAGAACAAAGATATCAATAATTGTTTATAAATTTTTTATAGAATGTTTCTGCTTTGTTAATTGCAATTGTTGTTAGAAAGATTAGAATATATTCATAGAGAGAGGTTATTATGTTTGGATATATTATTGTCAACAAACCAGAAATGAAATTTAAGGAATTTGATTTTTATCAGTCCTATTATTGTGGACTTTGTAAGACCTTACAAGAACAGTATGGTAGAAGGGGACAGATAACGTTAAGTTATGACATGACATTTTTAATTCTTTTGCTTACTAGTTTGTATGAGCCAGAGACGATAGTAAGTAGTCAAAAATGCATGGCACATCCTTTTGAAAAACATCCTGCAAGGATTAATCAATTTAGCAGATATGCTGCAGATATCAATTTATTATTATCTTATTATAAATGTCTAGATGATTGGATAGATGAACACAAGTTAAGTAGAAAAATTATGGCAACTTCCTTACAAAAAAAATATCAAAAGATAGTGAAGCAATATCCTGTCAAGGCTGAATTGATTCAAGAAAAAATGAAGCAAATTCATCAGTTTGAGCAAGAAGGTAGCAGGGATATGGATAAAGTGTCAGGATGTTTTGGAGAGATTATGGGAGAAATTTTTGTTTGGCGCAAAGATGAATGGGAAGTAGACTTGCGAAAGATGGGATTTTTCCTAGGAAAATTTATTTATCTTATGGATGCATATGAAGATATAGAAAAAGATGAAAAGACAGGGAATTATAATCTTTTTTTAGACCTTTTCAAACAGTCAGAGGAACAGAATAAGGTGCCTAAGGCGATAAGTCAGTTAGAGAAACAGGGTGAGATCTCTCAAAGTGTATCAGAGTTTGGAACAGATGCTTTAGAAAAAAAGGCAGAAATGGTGTTGAGTATGATGATGGCAGAATGTTCTAGAGCTTTTGAACGTTTGCCTATTGTAGAAAATATAGAGATTTTGAGGAATATACTATATTCCGGGGTGTGGTGTCGGTATGAGCTTGTAAAGGAAAAGCGAGAAAGGAAATAAGAGTGAAAGAATTTTTTAGTTCTTTCATTAACTACTTGTTTGTACTCATAGGGTATAAGATACTTACAGAGTATAATATGCTGAAAAACCCACAGAATGGAGGAAAAAATGTATGATCCATATGCGGTGCTTGGATTAAATAGAAATGCTACTGATGAAGAAATTAAAAAAGCTTATCGTTCTTTAAGTAGAAAGTATCATCCTGATGCAAATATGAACAATCCGAATAAAAAGCAGGCAGAAGAGAAGTTTAAGGAAATACAGCAAGCCTATCAGCAGATTATGTATGAAAAAGAGCATGGAACTTCTAGTGGTTATGGACAGAATAGCTATGAAGGACAGGGAAAAGGTAGTTATTGGGATTTTGGAGATTTTTTTGGAGGGTTTTATAATCGTCAGGAACAGAACAGAGCTGGTCAAGATGAAGAAAGCACTTACAAGCAAGCAGCAACAAATTATATTAGAAGTGGTCATTATAAAGAGGCTTTACATGTATTGAACAGTATAGGAAATCGAGATGCCCATTGGTATTATTTAAGCGCCATTGCCAATTCAGGGATAGGAAATAATGTTGCAGCTTTAGAAGCAGCACAAAAGGCAGCGGCTATGGATCCAAGCAATCAAGAATACCAGCAGTTATATACACAGCTTCAGAATGGGGGAAGCTGGTACTATGATAGGCGTCAAAGTTATGGAAGTCCAATTGTTTCAGGCGGGGATTTTTGTATGAAACTTTGTATTGCAAATATAGTTTGTAATCTTTGTTGTGGAGGAGTGCCTTATATTAGATATTAGTTCAAGAACGCTTTAGCGTTCTTGTAGCGGCGCGTGGGTCAGCTTTACTGACAACAACTGTTACTATACATGGCTGAACTGTTATACTAAGAGATGTAATTGCGAAACAGGAAAAGGTGAAGAAAATGGATTATATGGTGGTGTATTCTAGCAAAACAGGAAATACAAAAAAAATAGCCACTGAAATTTTCAGTGCACTTCCAGGGATGTCTAAAGATATGCAGAGTATGGAGGAATATAGGGGGAAAGATGCTGATATTTTTTTTATTGGATTTTGGGTAAATCGTGGGACTTGTGATATGTCTGTGATAGATATGATTTCAGAGCTGCGTGGGAAGAAGATTGCTTTGTTTGGCACCTGTGGGATGGGAAGAGATGCAGCATATTTTAAGACGATCGAGCAGAAAGTAAATGTATGGATTCCAGATGATTGTGAATATTTAGGAACTTTTCTATGTCAAGGAAAAATGCCAATGCAGGTGCGAGAGAAATATGAGATTCCAATGGAAGATGCCAGACAAGAAATTTGGAGAAAAAAAATGCTGCAAAATTTTGATGAAGCCCTGTTTCATCCCAATGAGGAAGATTTGGTAAACGTAAGGAAGTTTGTGGAGAAGATAGTGGGGCGGGGATAACACCAGATATGGAATAAAATATCCTATAAACTGACGATGTTCCTTAGTGTTCGCGGGAATAAAATGGGTAAATTTATATCAACTATTCTATACTCTACTTAATCAAATAAAGGTTTGATAAAGGAATAAATTTCTAAAAATTCTTGATAAATCCCTAAAAGAAGGTTATAAAAAAGCGACAAAGAAGAAAACAATAAGTAATCCAAAGGCAAGTTAGTTTTATGGATATAGAATAAATTTTATATCAAGAAGTGTATATTTTGAACGTTTATCAGATATACACTTCTTTCTATTTATGACAAAAGAAAATACGCTTTGCATGTTTTCTATTGTTGAAAAAATATTAATATGTTCATATAGACCAGAGGATATATTTATATATGGCTAAATAGTTATAATCACCAATAATATAATAATCCCAATGATGGTTGACAGAAGTAACACATATATGTTATGGAAAGAGTGTATAAGGGTTCTGTTAGTATGATGATGAATACATTAGTTCGAAGAAAGGACTTTAATAGAGAGGAAATTGCAGAACTATATGATATTTTAAGGGAGATAAAGAAAACAGATGATTGAACACCTTGTAACATCTACAATATTGATGTTGTTGATGATTCTATTGTGCTTTTTGTTAGGAAATCGAATCAGTCAAATTACCTCTTTCACTAACAACAGAATCATTTTTTAGCGATATATTTCCTCTAATAGTTTTTATATTTAAGGATTTTTTAATATTTTCTAGATTATAATATCAGCAGAATCGAACAGAAAGGAGAAGTTTATGAATTTTAGAATACTAAAAAAGGATTTAAAACGAAAGAAATCTATTAATTTGATTCTTCTGGTATTTATTTTTTTATCTACCATGTTTATTGCTGGGAGTTTATATAATTTTACAGTGATTTTAAATGGAGTAGATAATTTTTTAACGCAAGCAGGAATTGGAGATTTTCTTATTGTAACTATGGGAGGAAATGAGCAGGAAATTTCTGAAAATGACAAAAACATAGAAGAATTTTTGAAAAATCAAAAAGATGTAACTAGTTATACAATCGATAACATCCTATTTTTATCAGCAAATCAGCTAAAAAAAGAAAATAATAAAAAGATTTTATTGGATAATACCATGATTTTAAATTGTTTTGATATTGAGCAACAAAAATTTTTTGATAAAAATAATCAGGAAATCACCCACATGGAAGATGCAACTATTTATATCAGTCAAAGAATGGCAGCAGGAAATCATCTCAAGATTGGAGATAAAGTAAAAGTTTGTTGTGAAAGTGGATATGAAGTGGAATTAAAAGTGGCGGGTGAATTAAAAGATGCTTTGTTAGGCTCAGATATGATGGGAACACAGCGATGTGTTATAAATAGTAGAGATTTTCAAGAAGTATTAAAAAAAGGCAATTTACCGTTTGGAAGACTTTATTCTATTTTTTGTAAAGATTTAAATGCTTTTCAAATTGAGTATAATAATGGAAATTTCAATGAAATATTTGGCGCAGATAGAACTCTAGTCAAAACTACATATATATTGGAAATGGTAATTGCGGCTGTGATATTGTTAGTTAGCATTTGTTTAATTGCAATATCTGTACTTATGTTGAAATTTACAATTGTATTTACTGTAAATGAGGATTACAAAGAAATTGGGATTATGAAGGCAATTGGCATGAAAGACAGTGCAATTAGAAGGCTTTATATGGTAAAATATTTTGTATTGGCAGCTATTGGTGCATTGTTTGGCTTTATGGTAAGTATTCCTTTTAGTACAACATTGCTTTTGCAGGTAACACAAAAAATTGTGATAAAGAGTGGAAGAACTGGAATTTTGTTTCAATTTGTGACAAGTGTCTTAATTGTAGGAATTATTGTATTATTTGGATATCTTAGCACAGGAAAAATCAAAAAATTTAGTCCTATGGATGCAATACGAAGTGGAAATAATGGAGAGCGATTTCAGAAAAAAGGAATTTTCCATCTTAAAAATTCACATGTAAGACCCACAACTTTTTTAGCGTATAATGATGTGTTATGTGAGATAAAAAAATATTTTATTCTATTTTTAACAAGTGTAATAGGCGTATGGCTAGTAATTATGCCAGTGAATACAATCAATACATTGAAGTCTGATGGCATTGCAGCTTGGTTTGGCCTAACTGATTGTGATTTTTATATACGGGATGAAGAAAAAGTAGCTGAATTGATAGGAAAAGGAACAAAACAAGAATGGTATCATTACCTAGAGGATACAAAACAGTTATTTGAAAGAAATGGGATAGAAGTAGAAAAAGTTTGTACAGAGGTTTATTTTAAACTTCGAGTCAGAAAAGAAAATAAATCTTATAAATCCTTTGCCATACAAGGGTTAGGTACTTCCACAGAACAGTATTTTTATGATGAAGGTTATCCACCAATTTATGAAAATGAAGTTGCAATCACTCATGTTATAGCAGAAAAAATTGATGCTAAGTTAGGAGATACTATTTATATTACAAGTGAAGAACAGGAAAAGCCCTATCTTATTTCAGCAATTTATCAGTCTATGAATAATATGGGAGAAGGGATTCGATTTACAACACAAGCAGAACTAGATTATACCAAAGTTAGTGGAGGATTTGGAGCACAAATTATTTTACAGAATGAAAAAGACAGAGAGAAACTCTCAGATATTATAGAACAAGTAAAAAAGTTAATGCCAAAAGCAAAAATTGAAACGGTAGGAGAATTTATAAGTGGTATGATAGGTAATATCTCAGGAAGATTAGATTCTTTAAAGTTATTGATTTTAATCGTGGTGGCGGCTATCAATATTTTGGTGGTGATGTTGATGCAAAAAATGTTTTTGATTCGTGAACGGGGAGAAATGGGAATGTTGAAATCTATTGGATTTTCTAATGGTGCGGTGATTAGATGGCAGACGAAACGAATGATATTGGTACAGTTTTTTGGAATTTTAATTGGCATTTTTACAGGAGCGTTTTTTTCTGAGATAACAGCAGGGCAAGTTTTTAAGATAATGGGAGCAAAAAAAATAGAATTTGTGATAAATCCTTTGGAGATTTATGTAATATATCCAGCAGTTTTATTTTTGGTGACTATATTAGCCTGTATGCTCACTATGCAAAAAGTAAGAAACGTATCAATACAAGAAATGAACAATATGGAATAGGAGAACAGTATGGAAGCAGCATTGTGTGTAAAAGATTTATGTAAAACTTATATTACAAATAAAAGACAAAATAATGTGTTAAAAAATATTAATTTTACCATTGAACGTGGGGAAATGGTAGCAGTTATGGGCCCCTCTGGTTCTGGAAAGTCTACCTTGCTCTATAATGTATCTGGAATGGATTGCCCTACAGCGGGAGAAGTATTACTTGCAGGAAAAAAGATTACAGATTTAAAAGAAAAAGAACTAGCAGAAGTGCGCCTTACAAGTATGGGATTTATTTTCCAACAAATGCATATGCTAAAAAATCTCTCTATTATGGATAATATTTTGCTTCCCGCTTATCAGGTAGGAAAAAAAGAGCACACAAGACAAGAAATTAATGAATTTTGTCTTAGTTTAATGAGAAAACTTGGGATTAGTGAGATTGCAGAAAATGATATTGCAGAGGTTTCAGGTGGACAGCTTCAACGAGCATGTATTTGTCGGAGTTTGATTAATCGTCCTGAAATTTTATTTGCAGATGAGCCAACAGGAGCACTAAATCGAAGTACTTCAGAAGATGTGATGCAAGAGTTGAACAAATTAAATAGAGAAGGAACTACTATTATGTTGGTAACTCATGATATGAAAGTAGCTGCAAAGTGCAGTAGAATCCTTTATATTGTAGATGGAAATATAAAAGGGGAATTACATCTTGGAATTATAGGAGAATCTCAATTAGAAACTTCCCAAAGAGAAAAGATAGATAAAGCTAGTGAAGTAAAGTTTCGGGAACGGAAGTTAAATAATTGGCTAATTGAAATGGGTTGGTAATTGGAACTATAAGAATTTTGCAGATTAATCAATATATGTAAGAATATAAATAATATTCTTAAAAGTTATAGTAGAATCTTGAGAGAAGGTGCAACTTTGGCAGATATTATCGTGGTGGAAGATAACGAAGAACTGGGAGAAGTGTTATCAGATTTTTTGAAGGCAGAAGGATATGATGTCTATTTGGCCAATCTAGGAGAGGAAGCTTTGGAGATTTATGAGTCAGAGGGTGCAAAGTTAATACTGTTAGATATTATGCTACCAGGAATAGATGGATTTAATATTTGTGGTAGGATTCGAGAACAAGGGAACACACCTATTATTATGATAAGTGCGAAAGGGGAAAAAGAGGATAAATTAAATGGACTTTTATTGGGAGCAGATGATTATATAGAAAAGCCATATGATATTGATATTTTATTAGCAAAAGTAAAAGGAATATTTCAAAGGCGATATTCTTTTGATGAAATTGTGGATGGAAACATCCGATTAGATAAAATTGGTCATCATATTTATTTGGAAGATCAAGAATTATCTATGACTACCAAAGAATTTGATTTACTGCTTTATTTTATGGAGAATAAAGGAAAAGTTATTTCTAAGGAAGAGCTATTTTATAAAATATGGGGGGTTGCTAGTGAAAGCGAAATGCAAACTTTAACGGTACACATTAAATGGTTGCGGGAAAAGTTGGAGAAAAATCCTAAAAAGCCAGAACGTATTTTAACAGTTTGGGGAATTGGATATCGGTTTGAGTAGAGCGTTTGGCAGAGATTTCTATCAACAACATTAGGATATTAGAATGAAAAAAATTAATCAAATATTGTTTACTGTCTTCTTAAGTTTTTTTGCAATTTTATGTCTAACAGATATATTACTTTCTAAAATTCAGGTTTCAGAGAAACATAATGTATATAGAATATCCATTAATAGAATAGAGAAAGCTATTACAGAATTTGAACAAACAAAAGAAGGAGCAGTAGGAAGTTTAAATGAGTTACTATTATTTGCTGGAGTAGAAGAATATAAGTTTGTTACAAAATTAATTGTGTTAGAAAAGGGAAAGCAAGAAAGAGAAGAAGAATTTTGGAAAAATGAGTTAGAAGAGTATATAGTAATTGTTTCTAAATATGCTTATTATAAAATAATATATGTTGCAGAAGATATATCAAATCCATCAACAAAGTTAATTGTAAAGGGAGTGGAAGGTATCTGGATTATTTTGTTTTTGCTATTATTGATTTATGTGAGGCAAAAAGTATTGTTACCCTTTCATCAGTTTTCCCAACTTCCCTACGAACTTTCGAAAGGCAATCTTACCATACCTCTAAAAGAAAATAAGAATAAATTGTTCGGAAAATTTATATGGGGAATGGAATTACTACGTGAGTATTTAGAGGAAAATAAGGAAAGAGAATTAGAATTACAAAAAGAAAAGAAATTATTATTATTGTCCTTATCTCATGATATGAAAACTCCTTTAAGTGCAATCCAATTGTATGCACAGGCATTGTGTAAAAATTTATATCAGGAAGAAGCAAAAAAACAAGAAATTGCCCAAAATATTCAAAAGAAAGCAAAAGAAATGGAAGGATATATTGTGGAAATTATTCGAGCTTCTAAGGAAGATTTTTTGCATTTTCAAGTAAATAATACAGAAGTATATACTAGAGATGTATTAGAACAGATCTGGATATATTATAAGGATAAAATGTATTGGAATCAGATAAAATTTACAATTGGAAAATACCCGAACTGTTTTGTTTGGGGAGATGCAGATAGAATTGTAGAAGTAATTCAAAATGTAATAGAAAATGCGATAAAATATGGAGATGGTAAAAGTATTGAGATAAATGTAACGAAGAGTGAAGAAGAATATATTATTTCCATTAGAAATACTGGTTGTACGTTGAGTCAAAAGGAGTTACCACATATTTTTGATAGTTTTTTTCGAGGAAGTAATATAGAAAGAAATCTAGGAAGTGGCCTAGGTCTTTATATTTGTCGCCAGTTAATGTATCTTATGGAAGGTGGAATCACCGCTACAATAGAAGAAACAGATAAAATCATGGAAGTAAATATTATTTTGCATTTAGTTTAAGGTGAAATCTGACCTGAAGTTTTGCTAACTATTTCCTATCTGATATTATAAACTGGTCATATTAAATTTTATTTATATGGGACTTTATTATAATATCAGATAGGAATACACTTGTGCTCATAAAAAAGGAGGATTTAGATTATGAGTACAGAAAACAGATGGGAATTAAATAAAGAGTTAGCACAAATGTTAAAAGGTGGTGTCATTATGGATGTTACGACACCAGAACAAGCAAAAATTGCTGAAGAAGCAGGAGCTTGTGCAGTGATGGCACTAGAGAGAATCCCTGCT
Organism: uncultured Lachnospiraceae bacterium; assembly: GCA_910586005.1. Classification (GTDB taxonomy): domain Bacteria; phylum Bacillota; class Clostridia; order Lachnospirales; family Lachnospiraceae; genus Petralouisia. The sequence goes on from CAJUHG010000014.1 coordinate 39,711, forward strand.
GATATTCGTGTAGCAGGTGGCGTATCAAGAATGAGTGATCCGAAAATGATAAAGGGGATTCAAAATGCAGTTTCTATTCCAGTAATGGCAAAATGTAGGATTGGACATTTTGCAGAAGCACAGATTTTAGAGGCAATTGAAATTGATTATATAGATGAAAGTGAGGTGCTATCTCCAGCAGATGATGTATATCACATTGATAAGACAAAGTTTAAAGTTCCTTTTGTGTGTGGTGCAAAAGATTTAGGAGAAGCACTTAGAAGAATTAAGGAAGGTGCATCTATGATACGTACCAAAGGGGAAGCAGGAACTGGAGATATCGTGCAGGCAGTGCGTCACATGCGGAAAATAAACAGCCAGATAGCAAAAATTGTATCTATGAGAGAAGATGAATTATTTCATGTAGCAAAAGAATTGATGGTTCCATATGAGTTGGTCAAATATGTGCATGAGAATGGAAGGCTTTCAGTTGTCAATTTTGCAGCAGGTGGTGTGGCAACTCCAGCAGATGCAGCATTGATGATGCAACTTGGTGCAGAAGGTGTATTTGTGGGTTCTGGAATTTTTAAGTCTGGAAATCCTAAAAAAAGAGCAAGTGCCATTGTAAAAGCAGTTGCAAATTATACAGATGCAAAATTTATTGCGGAATTATCAGAAGATTTAGGAGAGGCAATGGTGGGAATTAATGAAGATGAAATTGAACTGCTGATGGCAGAAAGGGGATAAATAGAATGAAAATTGCAATATTGGCAGTTCAAGGTGCATTTATGGAACATAAATATATACTACAGCTTCTTGGCGCAGAAACTGTGGAACTTAGAAAAAATGAAGATTTAAAACAAGATTTTGATGGGATTATACTTCCTGGTGGTGAAAGTACAGTACAAGGAAAATTGTTAAGAGAATTATATATGTTTGAGGATATAAAGCGAAGAATCCAGCAAGGGATGCCGGTTTTAGCAACTTGTGCAGGTTTAATTCTTTTAGCGGAGCAGATAGCGAATAGTTCTGATAGATACTTTGCTACATTGCCGGTTACAGTTCAGAGAAATGCCTATGGAAGACAACTTGGAAGTTTTTCTACTATGGCACATATTTCTGGAATTTCAGAAGAAGATAAAGTTTTCCCTTTAAAATTTATAAGAGCACCTTATATTCAATGGATGAACAATAAGAGAGAAGTGAAGCCAATTGTTAGCATAAAAAAAATGCCAGATGGTAGTTATGGAGAAAATATTGTAGGTGTGCGCTATAAAAATCAGATTGGATTGGCCTTTCATCCAGAACTTACAATAGATTATAGATTTCATGAGATATTTTTAAAAGAATGTGGTCACAATCATGTTAGAGTTACATAAAAAATATGAATGATGATATCAATCATTAATAATAAAATCAGAGGAAACTATCTTTCCTCTGATTTTATTATGTCCTATAGCTAGATTACATGCTTATCTTCCTATTCAAAATATTGTATTTTATCTTGTATTTTATTAATAAAGTTAAATATTAAAAATAATTATTGACAAATAATATTATACAGTATATAGTATTAGTAAATAAATAGTAATACATTTAAAATAGTAATATGTTTAAAATAGTAATACATTTGAAATAGTAATATGTTTGAAATAATAATATTTTTTTATCATATAAAAATATTATATGCACTTGCACAAGGAGTAGTTGTTGCTTTGTAAGTGTATGGTGCTTTGTTCTATGATAGGATTTTGAAAGCTGATGTAAATATATCTGCTTTGTTTAAAATCCGTTCTTGTAAAGAAAAACCAGGAAAGAAGGAGTGATGGCATGGTATTTAACACAGGTGCAGCTCTTTTAGATGCAATCGTACTTGCGGTTGTGTGTAAAGAAGAGGAGGGCACATATGGTTACAAAATCACCCAAGATGTACGACAGGCAATTGATGTATCAGAATCAACACTGTATCCAGTGTTAAGACGTTTGCAAAAAGATGATTGTCTAGAAGTCTATGATGTGGAATGCGGAGGAAGAAATCGCAGATATTATAAGATAACCGCTAGAGGAATGGCACAATTAAATTTATACCGAACAGAATGGGCAAATTATTCTTCTAAAATTACAATGTTATTTTCGGGAGGAGAGTCGGCATGAGCAGAGAAGAATTTATGAGGCAGTTAGAAATGCTTCTGACAGATGTATCAGAAGAAGAAAAGCGAGAGGCTCTATCCTATTATCAAAGTTATTTTGAGGATGCAGGGGTAGAGAATGAAGAAAGAATTTTGAAAGAATTAGAAACACCCCAAAAAGTTGCAGCTACAATTAAAGCAGATTTAAATATGGAGAAGATTACTGAGACAGGAGAATATACAGAACAAGGATTTAAGGATAGTCGTTTTGGTGATAAGCAAGAAGTAGAAGTTAGAACAGGTACTTTTGAGCAAACAGAAGAAAATGCATCTTCTTATGAAAAAAATACTGCATGTAAAGAAAATTTTACCTATGATTCACAGCCAGTATATGAAAATAATAGCAGTTCTTATGAAAATAATAATGCTTATGGGAATAACAATGCTTATGAGAATAGCAGTTCTTATGAAAATAATAATGCTTATGGGAATAACAATGCTTATGAGAATAGCAGTTCTTATGGATATCATTCTCAATATGAGAGCCGATCTACTTACAGTGGAAACCAAACTTTGAAAATTATTTTAATTATAGCAATTGCAATTTTAACAAGTCCAGTATGGTTAGGAGCTTTAGGGGGGATCGCAGGAATTATTTTTGGTATTGCTGTTACTGTGATATGTTTAGCAGGAAGTTTTTATATTGCAGGCGGAGTGATGTTTGGAGTTGGAATTGGACAGATTGCAACAGGCAGCTTAGCAGTTGGTTTTGCTTTAACAGGAACAGGACTTTTAGTGTTAGCGTTAGCAATTCTTGCAACAATTCTTTGCGTTTGGGTATGTGGCAAAGTGATTCCTTGGATATGCAGTTTTATTGGAAGGCTATGGAAAAGTATATTTTCAGGAAAAGAATAGAAAGAATTTGTCAATTCTTTCATGGACTATCTATTTGTATCCATAGGATATGATAGATTGAAAAATGCATAGAATGGAGGAAAATATGAAAAATTTTACAAAGGCAGCTTTGATTGTTGTATTGATTTTTGTAGTATTAGGTAGTATGTTTTGTGCAATTGGCTTAGGAATTGGATTTGATTTTTCAGAATTTAAGGAAGAATTTGAAGATGGAAGATTCTCTGTAGGCTTTTTAAAACATATTCCATATATTAAATATAAATCTACAGATAATGTTTGGAAAGAAAAAGAAGCTACAACAGATTATGCATATGCAGACGAGATTTATCAAGAACAGGAAGAAGATGAGTGGGAAAACAGCCTTTATGAAGGCACAAGTGATAATGAATGGGGAGATATTACAAGTGATAAGTTTGAATTTCCAAGCGAAAAAATTAAAAAACTGGATGTAGAAGTATATTATGGAACGGTAGAGATTTTTGAAAATACCAGTTTAGATAAAGAAAAAATTTATGTGAATGTAGAATACAAAAAAGAAAATCATAAACGTCAGGTAGAGGCTTATCTGGATGGTAAGACTTTAAAGATTGAAGAAATAGGTGGTGAAGGTAATCCACTAAATGATAGTACTAGAGTTACAATAGAGATTTCAAAAGAAATCATGGAAGAAGCAAAATTAGATGAAATAGATATAGAACAAGATGCAGGTAATATTTATGTAGATATGCCATTGACAGCAAATAAAATTAATATTGATGTAGACGCGGGAGAATGTAATATTTCAGGAAAACTGACTGCTATGAAAAAAATGTCTATGGAAGTAGATGCAGGAAGCATTTATTTGCCAAATATTGAGACAGATGAATTAAAATTGAGCACAGGAATGGGGGACATATATATTGATTTTATGCTAGCTAATAAAATTGATATGGAGTGTGGAGTTGGCTCTATATATGCTAATGCTGGAGGAAAAGAGTCAGATTATGATTATAATATAAATTGTGGGATTGGGCAAATAGAAATTGGAGATAATAATTATAGTGGCCTCTCTACAGAGCGCAAGATAAAAAATTCAGGAAATAAAAAAATGGATATTGAATGTGGCGTTGGTACAATAACTATTTCCTTTCAACAATAAGTAGCTAGTAACAAGTTGTTTTGTATAAAATTATAGAAAGAAGGAGTATTATGAATATGGAGCCAAGAAGATTAGTAAAATCAAGAAGTAACAGAGTAATTTGTGGTGTATGTGGAGGCGTTGGGGAGTATTTAAATATTGATCCAACAATTATACGATTGCTTTTTGTATTATTAGGATGTACCACCACAGGAATTATTGTATATCTGGTTGCAGCAGTTATTATGCCAGAGGAAATGTAATAAAAATAATATTATAATAGTTGTGTGAAAATTCAGTTCCTTTTGCTGTTGGATAGATATAAAGCTTTGCGGAGCGTAACGTTTATGGGTAAGAACAAATGGAAAGCCATTTTTGGGCTTTCCATTTGTTGATTTATAAGAAGTTTTTTAATAATTTACAAATAACATATCTACTTTCTGGATATGGTTGATAAGCCAACCAGTAAGAAAATCTAGAAGATTTTCAACTGTTTCATTTTGAGTTTCAGAATCATCTCCTATAGAATCAAAATCAAATTCTAATAGTTTGTCTTCAAATTTACGATGTTGTGCCATATGTAAATCCCTATGGGCATAATTAATACTTTTTTGATAAGCCTCTTCATGAGAAAAATGTGTTCGAGTATAATTGATTAGTTCAGAAATCAAATTTATTAAAGCATCTGTTTTGTCTTGCAAAAGATCATTATAGAGTAAATTATAAGTTTCCTGCGCTAATTCAAATAGTTTTTCATGTTCTTGGTCAATTGTTTTTATTCCAGTAAAATACTCTGGTTTCATTTCATACATAAATATAGCCCCCTTGACATAAAATAACAATTTCTAGTTTCATTCAATATATTACGACCTTTTTTTCTAATAATCAAGAAAAATGTCTATCTAATTTTATTTCACTAAATATAAGCAATATTTGTTGCTACATGAAATTATGATATGGTATATCGTTTAAGTATGAAAAGTGATATGCATGAAGGCTATACAATAAAAGAAAATTATGATATAGTATATTAATGACAGACAGCCTTTACGCAGGAGTTGAGCTATACAATAAAAGAAAATTATGATATAGTATATTCATCTAAAAGAACAGAGAAATAGAAATGGATATATATTAACAGAAAACTATTATAATTATCTATTTAGAAAATAGAGATATAAGTTGGTATATAATATAAGGAAAGGTAGAATGAAAAATATAATACATATATATGGGGCATCTGGCTCGGGTACTTCTACATTAGGTAGGAAAATATGTGATGAGTGGAACTATAAATTTATGGATACAGATGATTATTTTTGGATACCAACAGATCCTAAATATACAGTAAGGCGAAACGTAGGAGAGTGTTTGTCTCTTATGAAAAAAGATATTAAAGAATCCAAAAATGTTGTTATTTCTGGTTCGTTGGTTGATTGGGGAGATGAACTTATTTCATTGTTTACCCTTGCTATTCGAGTGGTAACAGACACAGATATCAGAATAGGAAGGATAAGAAAGCGTGAAAAGCAGAAATTTGGAGATAGAATTCAATTAGGTGGAGATATGTATAAACAACATCAGGACTTTCTTACATGGGCAGCAAATTATGATACGGGTGATATGACAATGCGAAGTAAAGCTAAACATGATGAATGGCAGAAGCTATTACAATGTGAGTTAATAGTTATAGATGGAGCTAATACTTTAGAAGAGAATTTAAAAAAGGTGAAGAAGGCATTATTGATGTAATTTCCCCACCCATGCACTTATCTCTCTGCCACATGGAAGCGGGAGACTTCCTTGATGAGGTTAAATCAAAGAATTGAATGAAGAGAAAGTGACAGGAGTTTTCTTTCATAATTAAGATAGAATTAGGGTGTCAAAGTCTGAAATTTCCTTACAGATTATTTAGACTTTGACACCCTAATTTCATTATAAAAAATAAAAATCGGGGTAACAGGATTCGAACCTGCGACCTCACGGCCCCCAGCCGTGCGCTCTAGCCAAACTGAGCCATACCCCGATAACGCTGACTATTATACCTTATTTCTCCAAAAAATGCAATAGAAAATACAAAACTTTTTATATATCAAAATTGAACTTCAACAAAATTCTTTATTGAACTTTTTCTCCCTTTATGATATACTGGATTGAACTTCAGTAAATAAAATTGAACTTTTTTCACAGGAGAATACCATGCCAAATGAAACTTTTGCAGACAGACTGCGGGATTCCATGGAACGACAGAATATCAAACAAGTTGATCTGATCCGCATCGCTGCCGAACAGGACATTAAACTCGGCAAAAGCCATATGAGCCAGTATGTAAGTGGAAAAACCATTCCACGTCCGGAAATGATCCGCTTTCTGGCAGAAGCCCTGCAGGTAGAGGAGTCATGGCTAAGCGGTAATAGTGTCGCAACCACCGACTCTAGTCCGCAGCCGGAAAAGCCGTCACAGGAGCACAATGAACTTAAAAAAATCAGTGTATCAGGAGGAAACACCATGCGGGAATTTAGAAAATCATCAAAACTGGACAATGTATTATATGATGTCAGAGGGCCGGTCGTTGAAGAAGCAAGCCGGATGGAGGAAGCAGGTACGCATGTTCTGAAACTGAACATCGGCAATCCGGCTCCTTTTGGTTTTCGTACACCGGACGAAGTCATCTATGACATGCGCCAGCAGCTGACGGAATGCGAAGGATATTCGGACGCCAAAGGACTGTTTTCTGCCAGAAAAGCTGTCATGCAGTATGCGCAGCTGAAAGACATACCCAACGTCTCGATCGGCGATGTCTACACCGGAAACGGCGTCAGTGAACTGATCAACATCTGTATGTCCGCTCTGCTCGACGA
>CAJUHG010000015.1:0-19638 GCA_910586005.1 uncultured Lachnospiraceae bacterium
CACATAGTGACATTTTCCATTCGCACGAGTGCGCATAATTATTTTTCTCTTATAGAAAATATACTTTCACGCTTTAGCGTGACAAGGTATTTCCTATAAGATAAAAAATAGACACGTAAAAACGTGTCCATATAAAATAAAACAGAATCTTTCCAACATAGTCGAAACTTATGCGGACTCCTTCCGTTCTTTCTAATCCCTAGTTTTATTTAGAGACAGGATGGTCACGAACTGTCTGATGTAATTGTAAATTTTTAAAGGATAAAACCTATTAAATCTATAAGGAATGTTATATAATATATGTGCTTGTAAATATATGTATCATAAAGACACCTCAAGATTCTTGTAATAATTTAACATAATCAATGTAGAAAGTAAATACTTATTTTTTAAATTGAATGAAATGGATACAAAATCAAAGCGGATATCCGCAAATCTGTGCGACATGGAAGCGGGGATTTCCTTGAGGAGGTTAAATTTGAAAATATTTGGAGGTTAAAATGTTTGTACGTAAGATTAAAAGTAATAAAGGAATGATAGAAGTTGGAAAATATGGAATTGATAGAATTGATGTTCATGAGGATAATACAGCCACTTATTATACAGCAGGTGGGAATATTTTTGAAGTAAAAGTAAAAGAAATTCTCAATGATGAAAAAGTTGTCTCTAACTCAAGAAACCATCATAAAAATATATATTAATATTTTATATACATATAACATATTTTATAATGTTTTTTGTAATTGATCTATATTTTGTTTGTTGCTATAATGCTATCGGTAAAAGGATACCCTCTGGGGCATCCCACAATGCCATTCGGCGTGTCATAAAGTATACCTGATTTTACCAGATGATTTTATTGTGATTTATCATCTGTAATGGTGAAAGTCTTATCGAGTGGAAAATTGATTATGAATGAAAAAGAGCATAAAATAAAAAAAATGCTTGATACAAATGGGTTGGAAAATACCTATAAAATGGTAAATAATAAAAAACTTCGTTATGGTTATACAACAGGAAGTTGTGCGGCTGCTGCTGCAAAAGCTGCTGCTTGGATGTTGCTATCAGAGAAACAGATAGATTATGTCAATCTAACAACACCAAAAGGATTTCCATTACATTTAGAAGTATTGGATATTCAAAAGGGGAAAAATTATGTGTCCTGTGCCATAGAAAAAGATTCAGGGGATGACCCTGATATTACAAATGGTATATGGATTTATGCTAAAGTGTCTTATGGAGAAAAAAATAAGAAAAATATTTTAGTTACTGGAGGAGTTGGAGTTGGTATTGTTACAAAATTAGGATTGGAACAACCAATAGGAAACTATGCGATTAATCGAGTCCCTAGAGAAATGATAAAAGAGGAATTACAAAAACTTTGTGTCACTTATCAATACGTTGATGAATTGATTGTAGAACTATCTGTACCAAAAGGAGTTGAACTTGCAGAACACACCTTTAATCCAAGATTGGGAATTGAAGGAGGAATTTCTATTCTGGGTACTACAGGAATTGTAGAACCTATGAGTGAAACGGCTCTGATTTCTAGTATTCGCTTGGAGTTAAATCAGCAAGTATTAGCTGGTAAGAAAAATGTTGTGATTACTCCGGGAAATTATGGTCAGGCATTTTTAAAAGAGAATTTTCCATTTTCTTTGGAACAAGCAGTCAAATGTAGTAATTTTATAGGCGAAACCATTGATATCTGTGTAGAAGTTGGAATAGAAACTATATTGTTTGTATCACATATTGGTAAATTTATAAAAGTGGCAGGCGGAATTTTTCAGACACATTCTAGAAATGCAGATGCTAGAATGGAAATAATAACTGCGAATGCACTGTTGGCAGGAGCAAATCAGACTTTATTGTTAAAGGTGCTTCAGGCAACTACAACGGAAGAAGCTGTGTGGTTATTAGAACAAGGGGGGTATTTAGAAAAAACAATGGAACATATTATAAAGCGCATTGAATTTTATTTAAACCACAGGAGTTATGGAAAAATAAATATTGGTGCTATTGTATTTTCTAGTGAGCTTGGAAAGAGAAAAAAGGGAAATGGAGAACTTGGGCGAACAAAAAATGTAGAAGAGATTATTTCAAAAATACAAGATAGTACATGATATAGAGTGCGCCCACAAACCCAAGCAGTTTTGCAGAACGTAACGTTTGTGGTTGTTTACAAGAATAAAAACAAAGGAGAAATTTATGACAGGAAAATTGTATGGAATCGGAGTTGGTCCAGGTGATCCAGAGCTTTTAACTTTAAAGGCGGTAAGACTACTTCAAGCATGTGATGTAATTGCAGTTCCTGGAAAAAGGAAAGAAGCAACAATCTCATATCAAATTGCTTTACAGGCTGTTTCTCAAATTGCAGAAAAAGAATGTTTAGAATTAGAAATGCCTATGACAAAGGAGAAAGAAAAATTAGAAAAAAGTCATAACATAGCCTTTGAAAAGATTAAAGAAAAATTAGAACAAAAGAAAAATATAGCTTTTTTAACTTTGGGAGATCCCTGTATTTATTCTACTTATATTTATGTGCATCAAAAAGTAGTAAAGGCAGGATATCCAGCGGAAATTGTCAGTGGTATTCCCTCTTTTTGTGCAGTTTCAGCTAGATTAAATGAAGGGCTAGTAGAAAAATCCCAGATGCTCCATATTATTCCTTCCACCTATGGGATAGAAGAGGGAATGAAATTTCCTGGAACAAAGGTATTGATGAAGCCAGCGAAGCAATTAGAAGGAATTAGAGAATATTTGCAGAAAAAGCAAAATTGTCAAGTATCTATGATTGAAAATTGTGGAATGGCAAAAGAACATGTTTATCAAGGAATAGAGGAAATTCCTGAGCAAACTGGATATTATTCGCTTATGATTATAAAGGAGAAATAGTCATGGTTTATTTTGTGGGAGCAGGAAGTGGAGCACCAGATTTAATTACAGTTCGAGGACAGCGTCTATTGCAACGGGCAGATGTCATTATTTATGCAGGTTCTTTGGTGAATCCATTACTTTTAGAGGAGAAAAAACCAGAATGTGAGGTATACAACAGTGCTAAAATGACCTTAGAAGAAGTTATTCAGGTGATAAAAGGAGCAGAACAGAAAGGAAAAATGACAGTGCGCCTTCATACGGGAGATCCAAGTATCTATGGTGCAGTGCGGGAGCAAATGGATATTTTAGAGCAAGAAGGAATTGTATATGAAAGTTGTCCAGGTGTTAGTTCTTTTTGTGGAGCAGCAGCTACTTTAAATTTGGAATATACTTTACCAGAAATATCCCAAAGTGTAATTATTACTAGGATGGCTGGAAGAACTCCAGTACCTGAAAAAGAGGAAATAGCATTATTTGCAGCGCATCAGGCAACAATGGTTATTTTTTTAAGTGCAGGGATGCTTGAAGAATTGTCTAACCGTCTGCTTGCTGGTGGCTACCAAAAAGATACTCCAGTAGCTCTTGTCTATAAGGCAACTTGGCCAGAAGAAGAAACTTATATTTGTACAGTAGGCACTTTGAATGAAATTGCAAAGCAGCATCAAATCACAAAAACAGCATTAGTGATTGTTGGGGAAGTAGTGACACATAATCATTATCAAAGAAGTAATTTGTATCATCCTGATTTTGAAACGGAGTTTCGGACATGGAAGTGATACAAATAGCAATCATATATTTTACAGAACATGGATATAGACTTGCGAAAAAAGTAAAAGAAAAGCTAGAGAACACAAAACAGGAATTTTATATTAAAATTGGAAAAGAACCACAACAATCTTTGAGAGAATGGTGCCAACAATCTTTTTTAGATGCTCAAATAATTATTTTTATAGGAGCTATTGGAATTGCAGTTCGCACGATTGCCCCTTTAATTCAAGATAAATTTAAAGATCCAGCCGTATTAGTACTAGATGAGCTGGGAACCTATGTAATTCCTATTTTGTCTGGTCATGTGGGAAGAGGAAATGAGTGGGCGAAGTTTTTATCAGAACAACTTTCAGCGATTGCTGTAATAACTACAGCTACAGATTTATATGGAAAATTTGCAGTGGATGTGTTTGCAGTCAAGCAAAAGTTAATACTTACTGACAGAATTTTGGCAAAAAAAATCTCCTCAGCAGTTTTGACAGGAGAGAAAATTGGATTTTACTGTGAAGGTAAAGTATATGGACAACTTCCCAAAGAGTTAGTATGGGAAATAAATAAGAATTTTGTGAAAAAGTTTTTTAAAGCAGAAGAAGAAAACCCATTAGAAGAACTACAGGAAGTTTCTAAAGTAGAAAAAAAACAGTTAGAAGCATTACAAGAAGTTTCTAAAGTAGAAGGAAAGAAAAATTTGGAAGAAGTTAGTGATAGTTCTATACAAGTATTCTCAGAGAGAAAGAAAAATAGAAAATACCTTGTTTTTGTGGGAATCCATTGTTTTAAAAAGATGCAAAACACCTTATTTTTGTATCCTAAAGTTATAGTAATTGGAATTGGCTGTAAATTAGGAAAAACCTCAGAAGAAATAGAAAGATTTATATGTAGATTATTAGAAGAACATCAGATTGCTATAGAAAGTGTATGTTGTTTGGCTTCTATAGATAAGAAAAAAGAAGAAATTGGGATTGTAAAATTTTCTCAAAAATATCAGCTTCCATTTGATACATTTTCTTCCGAACAATTGGCACAGATACCAGGAATATTTTCAGAATCAAAATTTGTAAAAGAATCTGTGGGGATTGGAAATGTATGTGAACGTGCAGCAGTTTGTGCTGCTATGGAAATAAACAATAAGAATCATAGAAAAAATGATGTTTCAATAGAGGTAGTATCTTCTATACTGATACAGAAAAAAGTAGTTGAAAATGGAATTACTTTGGCATTAGCACAAGCAGAATGGAGTGTTGTATTTGAATAAATTATATGTAGTTGGCATTGGACCAGGAAATTATGAAGAAATGACGTTACGAGCAATTCGAACTTTAGAAGAGTGTCAAGTAATTGTAGGATATACGGTGTATGTAGATTTGATAAAATCACATTTCCCAGATAAAGAATTTATCACAACGTCGATGCGGCAGGAAATAGAGCGTTGTCGAATTGCTTTTTCTCAGGCAGATTTAGGAAAGAAAACTGCAATGATATGTAGTGGTGATTCAGGAATTTATGGTATGAGTGGTCTGATATTAGAAATTGGTGCTGAGTATCCAAAAGTATCTGTGGAGCTTGTGTCAGGAGTAACAGCCGCATTAAGTGGAGCAGCATTGTTAGGTGCGCCTATTATGCATGATTTTGCAGTTATTAGTTTAAGTGATTTGATGACTCCTTGGGAGCAGATTGAAAAACGATTAGAAGCAGCGGCCAAGGCAGATTTTTCTATTTGCCTATATAATCCTTCTAGTAAAAAGAGAGCAGATTATCTAAGACGAGCTTGTGATATTCTATTAAAGTACAAAAATAAAGATACTCCTTGTGGAATAGCAATTAATATTGGCCGCAGAGAAGAAGACAGTAGTTTGTACACATTGGAAATGTTGCGGGACATTCAAGTAGATATGTTTACCACTGTATTTGTGGGAAATTCTGCTACCAAAATTATAAATGGGAAAATGGTAACACCTAGAGGATATAAAATAAAGTAGTAATTCTATGAAAAAAATTAGTGATTTTTATGCTTACTTATACAAGTAATATTATCATATTGTTGTTATAAGATAGAAGTCACATCAAGTATTGTCAACCATAAAACAATATTATAAACATAGAAAGGAAAACCATGCAAGAAGTATTGATATTTTCAGGAACAAGTGAGGGAAGAAAATTGGCCGAAATTTTATGTAATCATAAAATTTCGGTTACTGTTTGTGTTGCTACAGAATATGGACAAGAGATTATGAAGCAGAATCATTCTAAGTATCTTAGTGTGCAAATGGGGCGTATCAATGAAAGAGAAATAGAAATGTTGATTAGACAAAAAGACTGGCAAGCAATTGTAGACGCCACGCACCCTTTTGCAAAAGAAGTGACAAAAAATATTAGGCAGGCATGTGAGAAACAGAGCAGAAAATCTCTGCGGCTGTTGCGTGATATGGAAGAGGATGATAATTTTGAAAAAGATAACGTTTTTTTTGTTCCCTCTACAAGTGAAGCAATTGAATGTTTAAATCAAACTTCTGGTATTATTTTTCTTACTACTGGCAGTAAAGAATTAGCAGAATATATGGCAGGAGTGCAAGATACTTCAAGGATTTATGTTCGTATTTTACCTATTAGTGATGAAATAGAGAAGTGTCGTAGTCTTGGACTTCAAGGAAAACAAATGATTTGTATGCAAGGACCTTTTAGTGTTGCCTTAAATACTGCTCTTATGCAGGAAATACAGGCGTCTGTTTTAGTAACAAAAGAGACTGGTAAAGCAGGTGGTTTTCAAGAAAAATTAGCAGCAGCAAAAAATGTAGGTGCTAAAACAATTGTCATTCGCTGTCCAAAAGAAAAAGGATATTCTTTGGAAGAGATTTTACAGGAATTGGGTGTGAATCGATTAGAAAGATTATCCGATATATGTGTTAAGAAAAATTCTAAAAAGGAAGAATTTTCAGATATACAAGAACTCTATATTTCTTCAGATATCATAGAAAAAGATTTTAAAATAGAGGAATTTTCAGACACACAAGAATTATGTATTTCTTCAGATATCATAGAAAAGGATTTTAAAATAAAGGAATTTCCAGATGTACAAAATATACTTTCTCCATCAAAAATAATGGAAACAGATTTTAAGGAAAGAACCATTTCTTCTCAAAAAGTACCTCAGATTACAATTGCAGGGATAGGAATGGGAAGTCTTTCTAATATGACAAGAGAGGTATTTTATACTTGTACAAATGCAGATATTATTATTGGTGCAAAGAGAGTCTTAGAGACCATAAAAAGTCTAAAAAAACCTATCAAAAATCTTTATAAAAGTCAAGAGATTGTAGATTTTATTTTAGAACATCCACAATATCAAAAGATTGTAGTGCTAATGTCTGGGGATGTAGGGTGTTATAGTGGCGCAAAAGGTCTTTTACAAACACTTCAAAAGGCAGGAGATTTTCAAGTTCAATTATTGTGTGGCATTTCTTCTGTAGTATATTTGGCTGCTCGTCTCCAAATTCCTTGGGAAGATATGGCGCTTATGAGTACTCATGGCAGACAGCAAAATATCATTGGAAAATTAAATATTTGCGAAAAAGTTTTTGTGCTTACAGAAGGCGCTAAAAATGTGCGTAAATTAAGTTATGAGCTTCTACAGTATGGCTTTGACAAGGTAAAAATGTATGTGGGATGTCAATTAAGTTATCCAGAAGAAGAAATTTTTTCTGGAAGCCCAGAACAGTTTTTAGATTTTGAAAAAGAAGGTATCATGGCAGTATTGTTGATACATGAGAATGGAAGGAAAACTGTTTTATCTCGAGGAATTTCAGATACATTATTTGTACGTGGCAAAGTACCAATGACAAAGGAAGAGGTGCGTAGCATTTCTTTGGCAAAATTGGCATTGCGCCAAGATTCTGTTGTGTATGATATTGGTTCAGGAACAGGAAGTATAGCAGTAGAATGTGCAAAAGTAGCAATAAATGGTAAGATTTATGCAATAGAAAAAAAGAAAGAGGCGCTGGAATTAATTGAGAAAAATAAATTTCAACACAGAGTATGGAATTTAGAAACAATAGCCGGAGAGGCTCCAGAAGTTTTAGAAGGTTTAGAACCACCTACTCATGCATTTATAGGAGGAAGTAATGGGAGATTACAGGAGATTCTAAAAGTGCTTTGGAAGCAATTTCCCAAAGTTCGTGTGGTGTTAAATATCCTTTCCCTAGAAACGATAAGAGAAGTAATGGAACTACTAAAAGAGCATGAGTTTGTACAACAGGAGATTGTTCAAGTTGCAATATCCAAAGCAAAAAAATTAGGGGAACATCATCTTATGATGGGGCAGAATCCTATTTATGTGATAACTCTGCAGAAATGAGGTTGCTATGATAGATAGAATTAATAATCAAAAATATTATGAATATTCCAAAATAAATAAGCAAAAAAAAGAGACTACAGAATCCGCAGAGTTTCATATGGATTTGGGAAAACAAGGCGTTATCTATGAAAAAAATGAACAAAAGAAGGCGGAAAAAACAGAAACTTCTTTTGAAGAGGAAAAGGAGCAGGAACAGAGAACGAGTGCCCAAAGCAGAGGTGTTAAATTAGAGATTTCTAGCCAAGGATATGAGAAATCTGAAAAAGAAAAGACAAAAGCATCTTTACTTGAAGGCGTAAAAAAGTATGCAGCAATTGCTGTGGATTTTTTGAAGAATATCTGGGATAAAATTTGGAATGAGCAAACATCAGCAAAAGAAGCAGAGTTTCCAGAAATTTTGGAAGAACAGATGGCACAAAAATATGGAACAGAAGAAGAAACATGGCTTGCATTACCAGAGGAAGCAACAGGATTTCCAGAGGAAGTAATGTCAGAGAATATAACAGAACCTTCTGGATGGAGAACTTCCAATCAGATTGCAGAATCCATTTATACACAGGAAGAGATTAGACAGATATTTCGGCGGGGCAATCAAAAGGAAATCGAAGATTTTCTTTCCAATCATGGAGAAAGACACCTTGCTAGAAATACAGATTTACTAACACAATATGACCGAAAAGGAATTTTAGTAGGAATCAATAATTCTGATAAAGAGTTGATTCTTCATGGCAATAAAAATGAAATAAAACTTTAGGTCATTTTTTACTTTCACGGCAATGGGCCAAGCAGCCATGTTAAGTGTCACTTTCTATTGTTTGGCAGAGATAATTCCTAACATAATTTTAGCAGTTGCACAATATAATAAAGTGATGTAAAAATAGGAGCTAGTTTATATGTGTGGAATTGCAGGATTTTATCATAGAGAAAAAGATTATGAAGTATATGGAACACAATATCGTTCTATACTTGCTAATATGCATCAAAAATTATGGCATAGAGGTCCAGATGATTCAGGGATTTATTTAGCAAAACATTGTGGACTTTCTCATAGTCGTCTGTCCATTATTGATATATCTGGTGGACATCAACCTATGGTACGTACAGAAGGAGGAAGAACTTGTAGTATTGTATATAATGGAGAACTTTACAATGGAGAGGAACTGCGCACTTTGTTAAAAGAACGTGGATGGAAATTTACTACTACTTGTGATACAGAAATAATTTTACTGGGATTTATGGAATTTGGCGCAGAATTTGTGAAAAAATTAAATGGTATTTTTGCCATTGCAGTATTTGACTCTGCGCAGGAAACACTTCATTTATTTCGGGACCCTATGGGAGTAAAACCATTGTTTTACACAGAAGTAAATGGAGAGTTTATTTTTGCTTCTGAAATCAAAGGTATTTTGGCACATCCTTCTGTAAAAGCAGAGATAGATAGAAATGGTTTAAATGAAATATTCGGAATTGGTCCTGCTAGAAGTGTTGGATGTGGCATATTAAAAGGAGTGCATGAGGTTTGTCCTGGGGAATATTTAATTTGCAGCAGACAGCTTCCTTTACAGCGAAACATTTATTGGAAATTAGAAAGTTATCCTCATACTGACAGTTATGAAAAAACGATAGAAACAGTTTCTAATTTTGTGCGGGATTCCATTCAAAGGCAGATGGTTTCAGATGTGCCTATTTGCACATTTTTGTCTGGTGGAGTGGATAGCAGTTTAGTATCTGCAGTTTGTGCAGCAGAATTAAAAAAACAGGGCAAAAGACTTGCCACTTTTTCTTTTGATTTTGTGGACAATCAAAAAAATTTCAAGGCGAATGCATTTCAACCTTCCCAAGATAGACCTTATGTAGAAAAAATGGTATCATATATTGATTCTGACCATACATTTTTAGAATGTGACAATCAAAATCAAATAGCAATGTTATATGATTCTGTAAAAGCACATGATTTACCAGCAATGGCAGATGTGGATTCTTCTATGTTGTATTTTTGTTCGTTAGTAAATAAAAAATATAAAGTAACTTTAACAGGAGAATGTGCAGATGAAATTTTTGGTGGCTATCCTTGGTTTCACAAAGAGGAATGTCTAAAGGCTGAAATGTTTCCTTGGACAATGGATTTATCTCCAAGAAAAGAATTGCTTTCAGATGAATTTTTAGATTATTTAAAAATGGATGACTATGTTTTAGAGAGATATCACCAGTCGGTTGCAGAGACCCCTAGATGTGAAGAAGATAGTCCAAGAGAAGCAAGAAGAAGGGAGATTTCCTATCTTAATATTAGATGGTTTATGCAGACTTTATTAAATCGTATGGACAGAACTAGTATGTATCATGGATTAGAAGCACGTGTGCCTTTTGCAGATACGCGTATTGTTCAATATGTGTGGAATGTACCTTGGGAAATGAAGGCAAGGCAAGGAGTTGTAAAAAATTTATTGCGAGAAGCGGGGAGAGGATTGCTTCCAGAAGAAGTGTTGTTTCGGCGTAAATCGCCTTATCCCAAAACCTATGACCCGCTTTATGAAAACTTGTTAAAAAGTATGGTAAGAGAAACAATTTTGGATGGAAATTCTCCTGTTTTACAATTTGTAGATAAGAAAAAAGTAGAACGGTTTTTAGGTCAGTCCTCCGATTATGGAAAGCCTTGGTATGGGCAACTTATGGCAGGCCCTCAGATGTTGGCTTATTTGTTACAAATAGATGAGTGGATGAAACGATATCAGATTAAAGTGGTAGATTAACAGTTTTCATCTTATTTTTCTAGTGGTTTACATTTTTTGTATGGAATTTCTTAATAATAAATGAAGTTTCTATATTACATTGACATTTTCTTCCATTTTACTTTTAATATTAAGTAGAGATTGAGAACAGAAGCTATGTTACAAAAAAAGTAAAACTGAAAGAAATAAGAGTTCTCTTTTCTCTGATAGGAAGGTTATTGAAAAAGGAGTGTGTATCATGTATTTAAAAACATCATTTAGCATCAAAAAGTGTCTTATCACTTTATTATTTTCGTTTGTATTTTTTTTGGCTGTACCACACAATTCATTTGCAGCTCAGAAGCCACCAACAGTAAAAAATCTAAAATGTGGTGTTACCACAACAAACAGTATTAATATCTCTTGGACTCCTCAAAGTGGAGTGAGTGGGTATCAGGTATATCGTGCTACTGCTTATGATGGTAAGTATAAAAAAATTAAAAATATTGCTGTTGGAAATTATGCATTTTGCAATATGAAATTGAAAAGTGGCAAAGAATATTATTATAAAGTACGCGCCTATGTATATCAGGGAAATCGTATAGTTACAGGTAAGTATTCCAAAATTCTTACAGCACGTACCAAAGGTTCCTCTAAGTCAGCTTTTGTACGTGTCAATGCAAATGTGCGCAAACATGCAGGCGTAAATCATCCACTTATAGCTATTTTAAAGGCAGGTACAAGTGTTACCATTACTTGTGCTACAACAGATAAGTCGGGTACTGCTTGGAGTCGTATTTCCTTTACTGTGAATGGAAGAAAGAAAACAGGTTATATTAGAACTGATCTTGTGACTCCTCAACAGAAGAAAAAAGTAACTGGAATTGTTTCTGTAAAAAGCCGACTGAATCTTAGGCAATTTGCTAATCCCCAAAGTAAAGTGCTTACCACACTTTCAAATGGAACAAAAGTTACTATTTTAGGGGAAGCAACTGGTTCAGATAAACAGAAATGGTATCAAATAAGCGTAAAGAAAAATGGAAAAACTTATAAAGGATATTGCGCTGCCCGCTATATTCGGGTGTTATAAATTTACAAAGAATATAATGCTATTGAATATAAAATTCTCTACCAAATATAAAATTTTTATTTGGTAGGGATTTTTAAATTTATGACAATAGAAAGTTTGCAAAGCGTGCTTTCAATTGACATGGTTTCATGTTTCGATATATAATAACGACATTGATTCCCGCAAGAATAAACCAAGCAAGGGTATTCTTTTGCTGGAAATTTACGATTAAGGTATGAGAGAAGGAAGTCTGCATGAAAGAACATTATAATTTAAAGAAATCTATTCTTCTTTGTTGGGAAAATGACAAAGAGAAATTTAAAAGAACTTTTACTATTGTAAAAAAATTAAGTGAAGAAACATCTGCTATATATTATGAAGCATATTCTGAGAATGGGAAGAAGGGTATCCTTAAGGAATTTTATCCAAAAGGCTTTGCATTAGAGAGAGACAAAAATGGTCAATTATTTCCTTTTAGAGAATCAGAAGATAGAAAGGAGAAGTTTCAAAAAGCCAAACAGGAATATTTAGAGCCTTATAATATGTTACTTGAGGAAAAGAAAAAGGGGAATGAACCAGAATTAGTTACATTTATACCAGAATTTGAGATTTATTATGGTTGTGATGAGACATACAATAAAATTGGCAGTGTTTATATTTGGATGCATAAATCAAACGTGGAAACTTTTGACAAAATTTGCGAAGAAATTCATAAACATCCAGAAGTTTCTCCAGAGCATAAGTTAGTTACTGTTTTATATGCAATTGAAAATTTAACAAAAAGTATTTATGCACTACATAGAGTAGATATCCTTCATAGAGATATAAAGCCATCAAATTTTGGCTTTTTAAAACGTGGAGATGAGACGCTTACACAGGCTTTCTCAATGATTCATATAGATTCTGTGTGTTCTATTTATCATAGTTCTAATGAAATAGTTGGAACAGAAGGATATCTAGAACCAGAAGTTGCACAGGAAGAACTAACTTATCAAACAGATATTTATGCTATAGGTGCTATGCTGTTTCATGCAATTATAGTTTCTGATGAGTTAAAAGAAGGAAAGTATCTTTATAAATCTGAACACTATGACAGACTACATGAACTAATTTCTAATTCAAAATTGATTCAAGCCTCTGAAGCCAATGCTCACCCAAGATTGAGAAATATTCTTTCTGTTATACTACAAAAATGTTTGTGTGAAAGGGCAAATAGATATGCAAACTGTGAAGAATTACTTGAAGATTTGCAAACAGCACTTTATTATGCTTTACCATCAGATATTGCCAGAAAGAACCGTTTAAGGGAAAAATGGGTATTAACAGATATTGAAAAATCTT
Organism: uncultured Lachnospiraceae bacterium; assembly: GCA_910586005.1. Lineage (GTDB taxonomy): Bacteria > Bacillota > Clostridia > Lachnospirales > Lachnospiraceae > Petralouisia. The sequence goes on from CAJUHG010000015.1 coordinate 13,115, forward strand.
TGGATAAAAATAAAGAAAAAAATTCTACATTAGCAATACAATATCATCTCTATCAATATCCATTGTACCAGTGGTTAGATGAAAAAGAAAATAACATAAATATATTAGTAATTGGTTTTGGAAATTATGGTCAAAAGTTTCTTGATATTTGCCTTCAAGCAGGACAGATTCGTGACAAGATATTGAATGTTACAGTTGTATCTGATAATGATACAGATAAGGAAATTTATCTTTCTGAAAGACCTGAATTGTCAGAATTTTTCAATATTGATGGGAGTTTAGATTATTGTGAGGATATCTATGGAAATATAACCTTTGAGACCACAGAACTAGCACGAGAAGATCAAAAAGCAAATACAGATATTTTACAAAATATTATGTATGAGCATTATGAAATAAAAAGACCACATTATGTATTTGTTGCATTGGGAGAAGATAAACTGAATCTTGCAGCAGCAAAAGCATGCAAACTTGCTGTTGAAGTATTTGAAATAAATTGTGCTGTTCATTATGTATGTGAGAATAAACATTCTTCTGAAGAAAAGATAGAAGATTTATATCCTATTTATGTAAATGAAGATGTTAAAAAATCCGAGTTGTATCCAGAAATAGAAAGAATGGCATTTAATACCCATCTTATCTGGGAAAAAAATCTTAATATCAATTTTCAAACAGTTCGAGCAAATTTTAGGAAAGCCTATAACCATGATGCCTGCATCTCTAGTGTGCTATCCTTAAAATATAAACTTTATAGTATTGGTATTGATTTAGACAAATGTAATTTTACTGCTGCTTCCAAGGCGTTTGTTGAGAAAGATTTAAGTACAACAGAAAAGAACCTTACTATTAAGAATGAATTAATTTGGATAGAGCATCGCAGATGGGTAACAGAAAAACTTTGTCTTGGGTGGAGTAAAACACAACATCTAGAAGATTGCCTAAATGGAATGACAAAAGATGAAAAGAAAAAACAGCATATTTGTATTGTGAGAAGCAGACCAGACCAAGAACTTGCAGTTAAGTATAGAAAGAATAATTTTGAGAAATGGGAAAAGCCTTCTAATTCTTCAAATGATATTTTGGATAAGTTGGATGAATTAGATCAAATATCTGTAAAATTGCATCGTTTATTTGTAGAAAAGGCCAAGGTAGTTAAGGAAAAAAATCTGTTAAATGGAAATAGTATGGCAGGAATTAGAGCTTTGATTGAGGGAAATAAGAAAGCCATTGTAGCTTTTCAGGAATGGTTTGCCTGTTTGAAAGATATCTGGAATGGTGATAGGGATAAAGTTCCTCTTTACAAGGGATTGAAAAATGCTTTTTTAAATACTACTGATACTATCTCTAAAAAAAGTCAAAAATTGGTGCGCGAACAAGTGAAAGCGTTTGAAGTTATTTTTTATCCAATATTAGCAAGTATGGAATACAGGGATTGGAAACAAGATGATGTTGCATTTATTGATAATATTCCATTTATCTTGACTTATACAGAAAATGTTTATATGGTCATTCCATATGCTATGGGGGATAATACACAGGTATTTGGAAATGTGGCTGCACCTACAATTGTAAATCCAGCTCGCATTTTATATCTTTGTTTGCTTGAGAGCAGACAAGAGGTGAAACAATTGCAGGAAACAATTCCTTATTTGATGGAATATATGAGAAAAAAACAAGTGAAATCAACGGTGGAATTGATTGTTATATCCTCAGATGCGCTTTCATCTATACTCAATGAGAATTTTAAGAAAGAGGTTTTACAACTAGGGAAGGGAAGAATCCGCCAGATAAAATATATCCAGTTAGGAGAAATGGAAGAACTAACAGCAAATTTGGAGAATTATCTAAAACACAGATGCAACAAGAAGAAAGTATTTGCAGTTGAAAAGAATACGACTAGACTTTCCTATCTGTTACAAGGAGCAGGATTTTATAATTCTTTCTCAAATTATCAATTTGATTCAAAAGATATGAAATTTTATTCTTTGGTTGGCTGTGATTTGTTTGGATATATTAAGAAGTTTCCCTATATTACAGTAAATGACATGGCAGCTTTTAAGTTATCTTCTAGTGAAAGTAGCAATCAACCAGAATTTTTTGAGGATTATAAAGAGCTCTGGGAAAAGTATAGTGAAAAGAGTAGTGTATGGAAATCACTTTGTGAGCTGTTAGGCGAACATGCGGAGAAACAGGATGTGCTTGCATCTTTTGAGAAGAAACAGGATTATAAAAATAGTAAAAAGGTTCAGGAATATACATATATTCTTCCATTTATGTGTAGTAAAAGTGCGACAAAAATTGTAAATTTTTTGAAAGAACAGGATATTATTGAACAAAAAAGCAAAGTAAATGGATATACAACAGATTCTTGTAAAATAATTATTATAGACAATTATGGTTATAAATTAAGATATGACAAACTGTTTTCTAATGTTTATGCTCTTATGATACCTAATGCAATTACACTTTATACAAAAGGTAAGGATGTGTTTGTAAAATTTGATAATCTAATTGTTTCAAAGGTGAAAATTCCAGAAAAATTTTCAGAAAAACGAAAGGAAGAAATTAAAAAATTAATCAACTATTTTGCAGATAAGGGATATATTATAAATCTTTATACTGCTCCAGATGGAAAGATGAGTTTTACCTATGCAACAAGACAGATTAAGGAACTTTTGACAACAGCGGGAAAAATGCTAGAAGTGCATACTTATCATAAAGTGAAAGAATGTGGGCGATTTGATGATGTTGTCAGCAGTTTTGAAATTGATTGGGAAGAAACAGAAGTAAAAAATGAGTTTGATTGTATTATAACAAAAGGGTTTTGTACTTTGTTTGTAGAATGTAAGGCTAGATTTGATATTAAGCAGGAATTTTATTTCAAGCTAGCGAGTTTAGCAGAGCAGTTTGGAATTAATGCAACTGCTGTATTGATTGCAGATACACAGGAGGAGAAAAGTTTTTATGATAATGCACCTATAAATACCATGCAGAGAAAACGTGGGAATATGATGAATATTGTCACTGTTTGGAAACCTAATGAAATTAATAATATTGGACATACATTGTTAAATATAATCAATGGAACTTATGTAAGTAAGGAGGAATAAAAATGTATCAACCGAAACCAATTGATACAAAGGATGTTATATTACCAGAAGAACTTTTAGCGTTGACAGAACAAATTGCTGAAAATGTACATGATGTCTGGGCGTCAGGTCGTATCGCAGAAGGGTGGACTTATGGAGAAGTAAAAGATGTAGAACATAAAAAAACACCTTTTCTGGTTCCCTATGAGGAGTTGCCAGAAAGTGAAAAAGATTATGACAGAAACACTGCACTTGAAACATTAAAATTGATAATTAAAAAAGGTTATCAAATCAACAAAGTAATATAATCAAAAATGGATCATATATAAGGAGAGGAAATAATCCATGCAAAAGATATTTATTTCTAGCACATTCCGCGATATGCAAGTGGAGAGAGATGTCATACATACCATTGTGATTCCAAAACTTCGTTTGATTGCACAGAAATATGGAGAGGATGTAGAAGTTTGTGATCTCCGTTGGGGCGTAAATACGGGGGATTTAGATAGTGAAGCAGGTTCTAGGAAAGTGTTGTCTGTTTGTTTGGACGAGATTGACAAATGCCACCCATTTATGTTGGTAATTTTAGGGCAGCGTTATGGTTGGATTCCAGAGCCAAAATTATTAAAGAGTGCTGCTAATCGAAAAAACTATCATCTTTCAGAATTAGAAAAAAGTGTCACAGCATTAGAGATTGAGTATGGTGCGTTAGCGGATAAGGAAGTGCTAAAGCGTTCCATTTTTATGTTTAGAGAACCGATGCCAGAAGCAGATATAGATTATCAGAGTGAAGGAGAGGAATATACTAGACGTTTAGAAGCCTTGAAGACGCGTATAAGGAAACTAGCAGGAGAACGTGTCTTTTCTTATCAATTAGAATGGGATAATGAAAAAAAAATACCTACAAAACTTGAAAGTTTTATACAGATTGTAACAGAACAAATACGTTTGTTGTTAGAACATGAGTGGGAAGCATATGCAAAACTTCCTGAATGCCAAAAAGAAGAAAAGCGGCATTGGATATTTGTTGAGCAAAAGGCAGGACAGTTTGCTGGAAGAACTGCACTCCTTTCAGAGGGAAAACAGAAGTTAGAAAAGGAAAGTGGTATGCTTGCCATTGTCGGAAAAGCAGGAAGTGGAAAAAGTACTTTGTGCTGCAAAATGCTAAAAGACTATCAGATGCAAGGATGGAATGTATTTCCATTTATTTGTGGAAATACAAGACAAAGTGTATCTGCAATGGATATGATAAAACAGTGGGTTTTTTATATAGAAGAGCTATTAGGAGTAGAACATTTTGAAACAGAAGAAAATGTGCAAATTCCATTAAGAACAGAACATTCCAAGGCAGAAAAAGATATAGAAGACTTAGTAAGAGAAAAACATTCTGGAACAAAAGAGAAGGAAAAAATTAAAACAGAAACTGACTGGAAGGAGCGTTTTTGGGATTTACTTACTATATATGATGAGCTAGAAGAAGTTCCAAAACTTCTTCTAGCAGCAGATGGTTTGGATCAGTTGAAGTCTAATGAATTAGCAGAAAAATTTGGATTTCTTCCAGTTTTCAGAAGAAAGAAGATATATTTTTTGCTAAGCTGTTTGGATAACTATAACTTAAAACAATATAGAGGAGATTGCCTCAAGATTAACTATATGACACAACAAGAAAAAATAGCAGTTTTTCAAGGAATGTTATCTTTTCAACAAAAAGGGTTAGACCAAGTTATTATAGATGAAGTTATGAAAAAGCAGGCAGCAGAAAATCCTTTATATTTAAGTTTGTTACTACAGAGATTACTTATTATGGACAAGAATGATTTTGATATAATTGCTGAATATGGAAATGATATGCAAGCAATTAATCGCTACCAAACAGAACTAATTCGACACGCACCAGAAGATTCAGAGGAAATGAGTTGTCTTTTAATAAGAGAGACAGAAGAGCGGATAGAAAGAAGCTATATATACAAAACAGAGCATCTCCTAATGGAGAAGAAAAAACAGTTAGAAAAGAAAGGGTTGATTCAAAGAGCTGCAGAGTATCTTGCAGTTGCCCGTCAGGGATTAAGAAAGTATGACCTTAAAGTATTATTAGAACAGGAAGGTATGCAATGGAATAATCTGGATTTTTCTCAAGCAGTACACTATATGCCCATTTTGTTTGTAGAAAGAAATAATGGTCAAATAGATTTCACACATCAGAGTATTCGCTTAGGAGTGTGTAAATATCTGGATAGACAAGCTATAGAGCTTAATATTTTTACCTATTTGAAAACACTTCCCAAAGAAGATAAATTGCTGATAGATGAAATGGTTTATTATTGTTATATATTAGATGAGAAAAAATATTTTATAAAGTATATACAACAAAGTCTTGCAGATGGCAATGCATTTGCCTTGAAAAAAGCTGCACAGGAATTATATTGGATATGTATGAAAGATTCTGGTAAATGGTATGCATCTGTTCTAGAAGAGCAGACAAAAGAACTTACATATGGAAGAGAAGCATTTTATTTTGTAGTCTGTTATTTTCAAAATATGTTTGTACAAGATTCTACATTTGAATTGGATGTACAACTGAAAATCTATATACTTATTTTGCAAATGAGTAAGAGATTATATCAAGAGCAGGAAACCGAAGAGAGTTATAGAGATTATTGTATTAGTTGTGATAAAGTGGGAGATATCTATCAAAAGCAGGGAGACTTAGAAAAAGCACTGATACAATATGAAAAGAGTTTATTTTTAAGAAAAAAATTTGATAAAAAGCAGAAAACACCAGAGAGTTGTAACGACTATAGCATCAGTTGTAATAGAATGGGAGATATTTATCAAGAACAAGGAGACTTAGAAAAAGCCCTAAAATATTACAAGAGAAGTCAAATATTAAGACAAAATCTATATAAGAAACAAAAAACAAAAGAACATTGCAGAGGTTATCTTGTAAGCTGCATAAAAATGGGAGAAATTTATCAAAAACAGGGAAATTTAGAAGAAGCATTTCACATGTATCAGGAAAGTCAAACTTTTAGCCGGAAATTATATCAGGAACAGAAGACTGCAAAAAGTTGCAGAGACTATAGCGTTAGTTGTGATAGAATGGGAAATCTCTACCAAGAGCAAGGAAATTTAGAGAAAGCGTTAGAAAATTATAAGAAAAGTTTGGACTTAAGAAAGAAGTTGTACGAACAGCAGAGAACAGCAAAAAGTTGCAGAGATTATAGTGTTAGTTGCAGCAATGTAGGAGATATTTATCTAGAACAGGGAAGATTGGACGAAGCATTTGAAAGATATAAGAAAAATCTAAGTTTAAGCAGAAAATTATATGAAGAGCAAGGAACAGCAAAAAGTTATAAGGACTATAGTGTTAGTTGTATTAGAATAGGAGAGATTTATCAAAGACAAGGAAAACTAGACGAAGCACTTAAAATATAT